>MUCI01000009.1 GCA_002816575.1 SAR202 cluster bacterium Casp-Chloro-G2
CCCGCCGCGCCGTGGAAGTGAAGCGGGCGCGGCCAGCCCTGGGCACGGGCGCTTCCGAGTTCGGAAACCCGACAACCTACGACGAACTGCAAGCGGTGAACAACATCATCGTGGGCAGTCCCGAGACGGTAACCCGGAAGTTCACGGAGATCATCAACCGCCTGAGCCCCGGATACGTCCACATCTACGGCAACGAGGGCGCCATGAAGCACGAGGACACCATGCGGTCCATCGAGCTTTTGGGCAAGGAAGTTATCCCGGCCCTTCACGAGCTGCAACTCAGGCCCTACGACGACTAGCCGCCGACTTTCAGCTGTCAGCGAAAAGGCCCCCTCCGACGTGGTGGGGGCCTTTTCTTTTCTGATCAGCCTGCCTCGCGTGTTACTGCGGTTTAGCTCAGTGCGGCGATCGTCTCGTCGGTGTTCCTGACCCGGACCAGCAGGGGCAGCACGTGATTGATGGTCATCTCGTGAACGTCGACCTCGCCGGCGGTGCAGCAGTCGCTGACCACCACGCACTGGATGTCCCGGTTCTTGGCGTCGCGGGCCGTGCCCTCAACGCTGCGCTGCGTGGAGATTCCGCCCACCAGGATGGTCTCGGTACCCAGGTGACGCAATATCTGGTCCAGGTTGGTGCCGTAGAAGGCGCTGAACCGGGGTTTCACCAGCAGGAAGTCTTCAGGCCGCATGGCCAACTCGTCGATGACGTCGACCGCCGGAGTGCCCGGCAGCATGGGGTTCCCGCCGCCACCGCCGATGTCGGACACGGTCTTGGGGCCGTCGGCGTTGTCTTCCCTGCGGTGGGTGGTGATGTATATGAGCGGCGTGCCGACCTTACGGCAGTGGGCGATCATCTTCTCGAAGCTTCCCACTATGGCCTTGCGGTTATCCGGCAGGCTGTAGGTGGGGCCGGGGCCTCCCTTGGCGATGGCGTTCACCATGTCGATGATGATGAAGGCGGTTTTCTTGGGGTCCAGCTTTATTGCATCGGGCATGACATCCTCCTTTTTTGACTTAATGGCTGCTTGATGGCTCTTTGCCCTGATCGTTCTCTGGCCGGATCGTCGGTCAGGCTTGTTTCGTGCGGTCGGTCAGATGCGAGTAAAGGCGTCCCGATCCACCGGGACGCCTTTACTCATTTGTGTCATTCATGACAGTCTTAGACCGGTTCCCATCTAGCCTCAGACGCCGTTACGGACCCCTTAGCTGAGGTAGGTAGCGGGACTGGCCAGGAACTTGGTCCGGCAGTCCAGACCGCAGAAGTAAATCCACTGGCCGTCGTGGAAGATACGGGTGCCTTGGGCCGGGTCCACCTCCGACGCCCCATGGGCGGTCTGCGAGGTCTGCGCCCGTGCTTGCTCCTCGTCTATCTCGTTGCCACAAACCGGATCTTTGGCCATTGGTGCTCTCCCTTTACCGCAGCCGTGGTCCTGGCTGCTTCATATATCTGATATCCAACGATGTATCCCCTGGGCTTCGCGCCGGAGTCGCTTTAGGCCCCGGTGGGCAGGGGCATCCCCAGGCGGACCTCGCCGGGAACGTCCAGCAGCGCCGCGGCGATCCTCGCCCGGTGGTCGTAGGTCGTCCCCAGACGCATGGTCCAGGCGGTGACGCGGCGGAACCACAGGTGGAGGTCGAATTCCATCATAAAACCGATTCCGCCGTGGACCACCTGCGAGTGGCGGACCACCGATTCGCATTTCTCGTTGCAGAATGCTTTGGCCTGGGAGACCTCAACCGAAGCGGGCATTCCCTCGTCCATCTTCCACAGCGCCTCATAGGTCAACATCTGGCCGCCGTCGACATGCAGAATCATGTCTGCCAGCAGGTGCTGCACCGACTGGAAAGACCCGATGGGCCGCCCAAAGGCCACCCGGTTCTTGGCATACTCGATGGCCATCTCAGCGTCTTTACGGGTCGCGCCGACCATCTGGCAGCAAAGCAGGGCAGTGGCACGGTCCAGCATGCTCTGGATGATGGGCCAACCCTCGTCAACTTCGCCCACCAAAGCGGCCCGGTCGACCCGAACGTTGTTCAGGTCAACCCGGCTCTGCTTGTCTTTGGCCAGGGTGACCAGCGAAGTCTGGTTCACGCCGGTGCCGTTGGGGTCGATTATGAACAGGGAGATGCCCTCGTTGGCCTCCGAAGCGGGGGAGGTGCGGCAGGCCACCAGACACCGCTGGGCCACGACAAAGTTATCGACGAACATCTTGGTGCCGTTCAGCACCCAGCCGTCTCCGTCGGCCACGGCCTGCAGCTGCATGGCGCTGGGTATCAAACGGGGGTCGCGCTCATATACAGCCCAGGTCAGAATCATGTTGCCGTCGGCGACCGCCGGGAGTATGTCCTGTTTCTGCTGGCTGGTCCCTTCGTTGGCGATGGTCAAAGCCGCCACCATGGTACTGTGCAGGGGCACCGGCGCCATGACCCGGCCGATCTCTTCATGCACCAGGCCCAGGTAGGTCAGGGGCAGCCCTTGTCCGCCGTATTCCTCGGGTAGGGCCAGGCCCAGCCAGCCCAGGTCGGCCATCTGTTTCCAGAGCGCCGGGGGGTAACCCAGCCCGTCGATCTCCATCTCGCGGACCATGGCCGTGGAGACTTCCGCTTCCAGGAACTCCCTGGCCACGTTCTTAAGCATCTGTTCTTCTTCGGAAGGCAGTATATCCATTGTTTTCCTTACAGGCGCTTTCGGCTCTGGGTTAGTTGCCAGGCCGCGGCGCAGACATGAACTCGATTTGCCAACTTGATCTGCCGCCTAGATTATACGGACGAGCTAACCCCGGGGCATGCCCAGGCCACGGCGGGCCATCTGGTCGCGCATGATCTGCACGCTGCCGTGGTTGATGCCCGACTGGAACGAACCCATCAGGTTGTGAGCGTACAAGCCGCCCTCGATGGCCTCTTCAGAGCTGCTAAGCAATTGGGCGTAGGGCCCCAATATCTGTGATATCGCCTCGGTGGTGTGGACTCCGTGCTCGGGCGCCCATACTTTCTCAGCCGAACCTTCGTAGGTGAAGTTGCCGCCGCGTTCCACCAGCGACATGCTGCGCATGGTCATCAGACGGCAGACCTGGGCCTCGGTCCAAAGCTCGGCCAACTTGTCGCGCACGGCCGGGTCGTCGGCCGGGGAATGGCCGCCAAAGTCGTTCTGTTTGACCCAGTTGACGATGTCCTCGTCGCGGCGGACGGAGATCAGGTATCGGCTGGCGCCGACACGGTCCAGGTTCAGGCCCATGGCTCCCACGTACCAGCCCTGGTTCTCCTCGCCCAACAGGCACGACGCCGGGATGCGCACATTCTCGAAGAAGGTCTCATTGGTTCGGGCCATGCCGTAGGTTGTGCCCAGGGGGGCGGGCGGGTCGCTCTGGATCGTCCACAGCGGCCTCACGGTGATTCCAGGAGTGTCCATCGGTATCAGGAAGATGGAGATGCCCCGGTGCCTTGGGGCGTCAGGGTCGGTCCGGCACATCATATAGATGTGGGTGGCGTAGTGAGCGGCGGAGGTGTACATCTTCTGTCCGTTGATGACGTACTCGTCACCGTCGCGCACCGCCCGGGTCTGCAGTCCGGCCAGGTCGGCCCCCGCCTGAGGCTCGGTGAACCCCAGGGCGAATATAATCTCGCCGCGAATCATACCGGGAATGAAATACTCTTTCTGTTCCTCGGTCCCGGCGGCTAGGATGGCCGGAGCGCCGCTGCCTGCGCCGCCAATCCCGATGCCCAGCCTCATGAACTCTTCTTCGACGATGTACTGGTCCATGCGGCTGCCGCTCTGGCCGCCGTATTCCTTGGGCCAACTGATGCCGATCCAGCCCTTCTCGGCGACCTTCTGCACCAGGGCGCGGTACTCGGGGCCTCGGCCGCCTTCTTCACCGCTGTCCATCTCGTCGATGAGACCCTGGCTGACGTTTTCAGCGATGAACGCCCGAACTTGCTGGCGAAGGTCTTCTTGTTGCTGTGTATAACCGAAATCCATTTTGAGACTCTCCTCTCTTTGGATAGAGCAGGCCTGGGGTAAAACAGGCCCAGGGATAAAACAGGCCTGGCTCAGGCAAGCCAGCCGGGCCACGGCCCCGTGGTTCACGCGTTGTCATTTTCCAGTGCCACCGAATCGGTGTCAAGTTGACCCGGACGCGATCGTCCGGACGCCTATTCCTCGTTCAGCCCCAGCAGTATCGGCCGCAACTGCTCGACCAAGGGCGGCAGGTACTCCTCCCACGTGCCCACGATACCGAAGTCTGACGAACGAAACATAACCGCCCGGCGGTTCTGGTTCAGGGCGATGATCACCCCGGCCCGTTGCAGTCCCACGGTGTGATTGAAGGCCCCGCGAATAGCCACCGCCAGGTACACCTTGGGGGCGATGGTGCGCCCGCTGATGCCTACCATGGCCTGCTGGGGCAGCCACCCCTCGTGGACCACGTCGCGGGTGGTGGCGATGGTGGCGCCGATGGACCGGGCCAACTCCCGTATCTTGGTCAGGCTCTCCGTGCCGCCGATCCCCATGCCCACGCCCAGTACCACCCGGGCTTTGGCCAGCATCAGGCCGGCCAGGTCTTCCTGGAACTCCTCACTCAGCAGACGGACGTCCGGGCCGTCAAAGGGTGCGGCAGCAAGTTCTTCCACGGTTGGGGCAACGCCCGGCTCCGGGACGGCGGGAGTGAGCAGCCCCGGCCGCAGCGTCACCAGGTTGGGCAGAGTCTTGGAGAGGATGGGCGCGATCACGTTGCCGCCCAGGGCTGGTTTCAGCTGGACCAGCCGGCCTTCCCCGTCGATCTCCAGGTCGATGGCGTCACCCGTAAGGCCCAATTCCAGCCTGGCCGCCAGCCGGGAAGCCAGGTCGCGTCCGTCGGCGGTGGCGGCGAACAGAACGGCGTAGGGCCGTTCTCTCGCGACGGCGCCGGCGAACGCCTGGCCCACGGCGCGCCCGCAGACCGGCCCGATAGGCGAGTTATCCAAGACCAACACCCGGTCGGCCCCCTGAGAACCCAGTTCTGCGATGGTGTCTTCCCGCCGGGGCGCGATGACCACAGCCACGACTTCGCTCCGGGTGGTCTGGGTCAACTCGCGGGCCTTTCCCAGCATTTCCATGGTGACATGCGCCAGGCCTTCATTGGTGTTTTCGGCCACCACCCAGATGCTCCGTTCCTTCCTGCCGGGATAGCGAGGCAGGGCAACGGGAGCGTCAACATAGGCATCAGCTTGGGACTCCGCCGCCAACTCCGCGAGACGCAGACGCAGGAAATCGGCCACCTGCTTGGCGGCCTCTTCGGGAGTGAGGTCCTGCAGCAGGACACCCAGCCGATTGGGTTCCACCAGGCGGATCTCATCCACCCAAGTAGGCGAGCCGGCAGACCCGATGGTGGAGAGGTCTATGGACAGGTCGGCGCAGGTCAGCACCTCAGTGGGAATCCCCGCCGCCCGGTCCATCTGTTCCTGATCAGGAAAGAGTTCGGGGGCCACGCCTTCGGTCACGCAGACGAGTGCGGGGAGGTCGCATTCAAGGATCTGAAACCCCTCGTCTGTCATGCGCTCCACGATCACCGCTTTCCCGTCGTCCCGCATCTCCAGTTTGCGGACATTGCTGATATGGGGTAGGCCCATCAGTTCGGCAATCTCGGGGCCGACCTGGCCCGTTTCGCCGTCGCTGCTGTTCCGGCCGCAGATGATCAGGTCAGGCTTCTCCCGGGCCAGCGCCCGCGACAGCGCCCGCGAGGTTGCCAGCGTGTCAGACCCGGCCAATGCCCGGTCGGATAGCAGCACGGCCCGGTCCGCGCCCAGGGCCACGCAGTTGGTCAGCCCTTCGGTGGCGTTGGGCGGCCCCATTGAGATTACAACCACCTCGTCACCGGGTGACTGCTTTAATTCGACAGCCCGGACCAAGGCCAGAAGGTCGAAGGGGTTAACCTCGGAGGGGACTCCTTCGCGGATGATGGTCTTGGCTTCGTAGTCGAATCTGATACGCGCGATGACTGGCACGTACTTCATGCATACGGCGGTTTTCATTGATCGGTGCGCCTCGAGATTAGAATGGCAGGGGAGGGGTATTTCCCCATTTATTGCGTATTGCGGTCGATTGCGATCGACTGATGTGTCTAGTCGCTGTCCGAAACGTTGACGCCCATCGCCTCTTCCCGGACCGCCGATGTCAGTCGCTCCAGGCGTCCGCTGATGCCAACGGGGTAGCGGGGTGGGTTGCTCAGGGCTTTGAAGCGGTCGTCCAAAAGGCCGAAGTCCTCTTGGAACCGGCGTCTGACCTCTTCTAGGGTGGCGGCCGGCCCGACCCTCCGCCCGTCCTTCATGACCTCTTCCAGGACCGGCAGCCCACCCGGCAGTTCTTCTTCGGCCATGGCGATGATATCTTTGGCGAACATGCCGCCTGCGCCCTTGGTGCGGTAGACCTGCTTGGCGCCGGGCAGAGAAACCTTGTCTGTGCTGAGTTTCATCACCGGCCGGCCATCATAAGAGACCAACTTGTAGGCCATGTCGGTCCAGGGCGCGTCGGCCGAGACGCCCGCTTTGGTGCCCACGCCGAACATGTCGATGGGAGCGCCCGCTTTGACCAGCTTCTCCAGTTCGTATTCATCGAGGCCGCCGCTGGCCAGTATCTTGACGTGATCCAAACCCGATTCGTCCAGTATCCGGCGCACCTGACGGCTCAGTTCATCGAAATCTCCCGAGTCCAGCCGAACCGCCGTCAACTTTTGCCCCTTGGCTTCCATCTCCTTGCCCACCGTCACCGCGTTCCAGGTCCCGGCGACGGTGTCGTAGGTGTCCACAAGGAGCACGGTGCGGTCGGGGAAAGATTCGGCGTAGGCCCGGAAGGCGTTTAGCTCGGAATCAAAGCTGGAGATGAATGAGTGGGCCATGGTGCCGGTAGGCGGCATCCCGTAAAGGTTGGCGGCGAGGACGTTACTGGTGGAATTGAACCCGGCGATGTAGCTGGCCCGGGCCATCTTGAGGGCCGCGTCGGTGCCCTGGGTGCGCCGCGAGGCGAAGTCGGCGACGCCTCGCCCCTGTGCCGCCCAGACGCAACGGGAGGCTTTGGTGGCCAGCATGCTTTGGAGGTTCACCTGGTTGATGATGAAGGTCTCAGCGATCTGGGCTTGGATCAGAGGCGCCGTTACCTCCACCGCCGGTTCGCCGGCGAAATATAGCCTGCCTTCGGGGATGGCGCGGACACTGCCAGTGAACCGGAAGCCAAGCAGGTAATCTAGAAAGTCATCGTTGAATATGCCGGTGGCCCGCAGGTAATCGACGGAGCGGTCGCTGAAATTCAGGTTGGAAAGATAGTCCAACACGTCTTCCAGACCGGCGGACACGAAGTAGGCGCGGTTAACTGGATAGGTGCGGGTGAACAGGCTGAAGGTTGCCTCGGCTGACATCCCCTGGCGTAGGAACGCCTGGGACATGGTTAGCTCATAAAGGTCGGTGAAAAGGCCCAGGTCTTCTCCGGGCAGTGGGAGTTTTGGCTCGGTCATCTATTCCGCAATGGGGCTGTGTGGTTTCCGTTAGGTTAGGGCGTATTATGTTGGCGTTCCGAAGGCGATGTCAACCGAGTCTGGGCGTGGTCCACGCCTGAGCGCCGTACAGCCAAGCGGCCACCCTCTTCTTGACACGATGACTGCCCCTTAGTAACATTTAGGCGACCCTCGGTGTGTTTACCAAGCCACCTGCGGTTGGTTTTACTGATTGTCTTAAAAACAGAAAAGTAACTCAGAAACCCTTATCCAGAACGGCAGAGGGGACGGCCCGATGAAGCCTAGCAACCGGTCCTAGTCCGCCACGGCAGGCGACGATACGGTGCTAATTCCGGCGCCAGACGCTGCGCCAGCAGCGCCAGGCGAAAGATGAGGGGAGGCTCAGAGTACCTGTGAGCTTCTCTCTCGAGAAGCTTTTTTAATGTCTGAGACCAATCATATCCCCCGGTTCCACGGCGATGGCGCTAGGCCATCGCCCAAGGATGCGGCCTAGAAACCCCTGGAGTATTTCCGGTGAGCGAGATTCGACCTATAGAGTGGGCCAACGGCACACTCAGACTGCTTGACCAGACCCTGCTTCCATCTCAAGAAGTGATCGTGGAAGCTCATGGGTATCTGGAAGCCGTCGACGCCATCAAGACGATGCGCGTGCGGGGAGCTCCAGCTATCGGCGTCACCGCCGCTTACGCCGTCGCCATGGCCGCCAGAGAGCTGGATTCTCCCGACCGGGACCGATTCTTACAGCGGTTGGCAGAGGCCGGCGCCGTGATCAAGGCTGCCCGCCCCACCGCCGTTAACCTGATGTGGGCCGTGGACCGGATGGTTGCCCTGGCCAACACTCAAAGCGGTATAGCGGACATCCGCGAACGCTTGATGTCGGAAGCCATCACGATCGAGAAAGAAGATGAAGCGATCAACCGCAAGATGGGCAGCCACGGCAAAGAACTGATGCCCGACGGCGGGTCGGTGCTGACACACTGCAACGCCGGCGCTCTGGCGACAGCCGCCTTTGGCACGGCGGTTGGGGTCATTCGGGCTGGCTGGGAAGACGGCAAGCGCTTCAAGGTGTTCAACACCGAGACCAGGCCGTTCCTGCAGGGCGCGCGGTTGACGGCTTGGGAGTTCAAGCAGCTTGGCATACCTTCCACCCTGATAGTGGACTCCGCGGCCGGCATGCTCATGCGCCGGGGCGAGATCGGCTGCGTCATCACTGGGGCCGACCGCATCGCCGCCAACGGAGACACGGCAAACAAGATCGGCACCTACACGCTGGCGGTGCTGGCCAAAGAGAATGGGATACCCTTCTACGTCGCCGCTCCCATCAGCACGGTGGACCTGAGCCTTAGCAACGGAGACGAGATCGAGATAGAACAACGTTCCCAGACCGAGGTCACTGAATTCAGGGGAGTGCGTATCGCGCCCGACGGAGTAGAAGCCCTTAATCCTGGGTTCGACGTGACACCCGCCAGATACGTGAGCGCCATCATCACCGAAGCTGGGGTTGCCCGCCCGCCCTATACCGACAGCCTTGCCCTGGCGGCTAAGGCGGCCCGATGAGAACGGCGCAGGGAGCCACGGTGGCGGTGATCGGAGGCAGCGGCCTCTATGACATGGACGGTTTGACCGGCGTCGAATTCGTGAATGTGGACACGCCTTTCGGGAAACCCAGCGACGCCATAGTGCTGGGAGAGTTGGAAGGGGTGCGAGTCGCCTTCCTGCCGCGTCATGGCCGGGGGCACCGGTTCAACCCGACCCACATTCCGGCCCGCGCCAACATCTACGCGCTCAAGTCGTTGGGCGTGGAACGCATAATCTCAGTGAGCGCGGTTGGCAGCCTTAAAGAGGAGTTCGCTCCGCTGGACCTGGTGATACCCAATCAGTTGATCGACCGCACCAGACTGCGCGAAAGCACCTTCTTCGACACCGACATGGTGGTGCACGTGGCCATGGCCGACCCGTTCTGCGCGGCAACCAGCCAGGCGGTGCACCAGGCGGCCCAGCAGTTGGACATCACGGTGCATCCCGGCGGGACCATGGTGGTGATGGAAGGACCGGCCTTTTCAACCAGGGCCGAATCGTTCATGTACCGCTCCTGGGGAGCAGACATAATCGGCATGACGGCGCTCCCGGAGGCCAAGCTGGCCCGGGAAGCCGAGATGTGCTACGCCACCATGGCCTGGATCACCGACTACGATTGTTGGCACCAAAGCTCGGAGTCGGTCACGGTGGACATGGTGATCGCCAATCTATTGAAGAACGTGGCGACCTCAAAAGCACTGCTGCGGCAGGTGATTCCGGCGCTGAAAGGCGAGCGCAATTGTCCCTGCGAGTCGGCGCTTAAAGATGCGATAATCACCCGGAAAGAAGAGATTCCGGAAGATTTGAAACGAAAACTAGCCCCGGTAACAGGAAGATATTTAAGTTAGGGACCGGTAACGTCCCGGCTAAGATCGAGGAGGACCGAAATGCCTAGACAAGACCCAGGGGAGCCATATTTCAGGGTGAATTCCGCCGAAGGCCAGGCGATGCGTGAAGCGGACCCTGATGGCATTGTGGTGATAGATGTCCGGCGCGACGATGAGTGGGTCACCGGCCACGTCGCTGGCGCCATCCACGTTCCGGTTGACGACCTGACGGACAGGATCGACCAGATCCCCACCGACAAGAAAGTATTGTTCATCTGCGCCGCCGGCGTAAGGAGCGGCTTGGCCTGCGAGATGGCCGCGGCCCTGGGCTACGAAGCAGAGAACCTGTACAACATCGAAGACGGGACACCCGCCTGGATCGCCGGCGGCCATCCCACTTCTTACGGCGACGACTAGCCGAAGGCGGCGACAACTAGCTAGCGGCGACTAGCACCGGCCACGGCTAGCTGAGACGACTAGACCGGGCTGCCGGAATATCACGACCACCAAACTAACGCGGACCCAGCAGACTGAGTCCGCCTGCAAGGAGAACATCTTGGCATCTCAAAAAACGAAAGGCGACGTTAAGGACCTATCCCTGGCTAAAGACGGCGTCAACAAGATTGAATGGGCCGGAAGAGAGATGCCCGTGGTGAAACTGATCCGGGACCGTTTCGCCAAAGAGAAACCCCTGGCTGGGGTTCGCTTATCCGCCTGCCTGCACGTGACCAGCGAAACCGCCAACCTGGCGATAGCCCTGCGGGACGGCGGCGCTGAGGTAACCCTCTGCGCCAGCAACCCCCTGAGCACCCAGGACGACGTTGCAGCGGCCTTGGTCCAGGAGTACGGCATCCCGACCTTCTCCATCAAGGGTGAAGACGACAAGACCTACTACGATCACCTGGGCGCGGCCCTCGACGCCAAACCCCACATGACCATGGACGACGGGGCCGACCTGCTTACGCTGCTCCACACCCAGCGGGCGAACCTGCTTCCCGATGTCGTCGGCGGGACCGAAGAGACGACCACCGGCGTCATTCGCCTGACCGCTATGGCCGCCGAAGGGCAGCTTAAGTACCCGGTGATCGCGGTCAACGACGCCGAGACCAAGCACTTCTTCGACAACCGCTACGGCACCGGCCAGAGCACGCTGGACGGCATCACCAGGGCTACGAACATCCTCTGGGCCGGACGGCGCACGGTGGTTTCGGGCTACGGCTGGTGCGGCCGGGGCGTGGCATCGCGGGCCAGGGGCCTGGGCGCCCACGTCATCGTGTGCGAGACCAACCCGGTGCGGGCCCTCGAAGCTGTGATGGACGGCTTCTCGGTGATGCCCAGCCTGGAGGCCGCCAAAGTGGGTGAGGTATTCATCACCGTCACCGGCGGACTGCACGCGATCGGCAAAGAGCATATCGAGAACCTGGCCAACGGCGCGATCCTGTCCAACAGCGGCCACTTCAACGACGAGATCGACATCCCGTTCCTGAAAGAGTCGTCGACTTCGGTCCGGGAGGTCCGCCCCTTCGTCGAAGAATTCACTATGAAAGATGGACGCATCATCTACCTGTTGGCCGAGGGCCGTTTGGTCAACCTGAGCGCAGCCGAAGGCCATCCTTCCGCGGTGATGGACATGAGCTTCGCCAACCAGGCTCTGTCCGCTGAATATATCTACCAGAACCGGGGCAAACTCTCACCGAGCGTACATGCGGTGCCCCCGGTCATGGACGCCGAGATCGGCCGGCTCAAGCTTCTGTCCATGGGTATCGGCATCGACGTCCTTTCCGCCGCCCAACAGAAGTATCAAGACAGCTGGCAGGAAGGGACCTAGGCCACCAGACATAACGCATACACCGGCAAATTCAACACGAGGGGCAGACCGGCCCCAGGTTGCAACAGGAGAGAGAAGAACTACCATGCCAATGCTATTCCACGAATCGCCCAAATACCTGCTGACTTCAGAGTCGGTAACCGAAGGACACCCCGACAAGCTATGCGACCAGATCTCCGACGGAGTACTGGACGCCGTACTGACCAACGACCCCATGGGCCGCGTCGCCTGTGAGACCGCCGTCACCAACGGACTGGTCATGGTCATGGGTGAGATCACCACCAACTCGTATGTGGACGTGCCCAAGATCGTCCGCGAGACCCTGGCCAGGGCCGGGTACACCAACTCCGACTACGGTATCGACGCCATGAGCTGCGGAGTGGCTGTCTCCATCCAGGAGCAGTCCAGCGATATCAGCGCCGGCGTTACCACCGCCCTGGAACAGCGCGGCTCGGCCGCGGAAGAAGCCTTGATGCAGACCGGCGCCGGCGACCAGGGAATGATGGTCGGGTTCGCCTGCAATGAGACTCCCGAACTGATGCCCCTCACGGTGAGCCTGTCCCAGCGGTTGGTTGAGCGACTGGCCCTGGTCCGGAAGGAGGGCATCCTGCCCTACCTGCGGCCCGACGGCAAGTCCCAGGTGACCGTTGAGTATCGCCACGGGGTCGCCCACCGCGTTGACACCGTGGTCATCAGCGCCCAGCACAACCCCGAAGTCACCAACGAGCAGATCGAGAAGGACATCACCGAGCAGGTCATCAAGAAGATCGTCCCCGCCAATCTGATGGACGCCGACACCAAGATCTTCGTCAACCCCAGCGGCCGGTTCGTGATTGGCGGACCCGCCGGGGATAGCGGCCTGACCGGCCGGAAGATTCTGGTCGACACCTACGGCGGCATCGCTCGTCACGGCGGCGGCGCTTTCTCGGGCAAGGACCCGACCAAGGTTGACCGTTCGGCGGCCTACGCTGCCCGCTACGTGGCCAAGAACCTGGTGGCGGCCGGCCTGGCCGACCGCGCCGAAGTTCTAGTCTCCTACGCCATCGGCGTGGCCACCCCCATATCGGTGGCGGTCGAGACCTTCGACACCAACAAGGTCGACAGCGACACCATCCACGCACTGGTGGCCAAGCACTTCGACCTGCGTCCCGCGGCAATCATCCGCGACCTGGACCTGCGCCGGCCGATCTACCAGGCCACGGCCGCCTACGGGCACTTTGGGCGGGAATCGCTCAACCTGTCCTGGGAGAGGACCGATAAAGCCGAAGCCTTGAGGAAAGACGCTGGCCTCTAGCCTTCCGGTCTAAGCTGTTTATCAACTCTCTAGGGGGCAGTTGATAGCAGGCAGATCCTGGGGTCCTTGGCAGATTGCCAAGGACCCCATTTTTATTGCCCTTAACGGATTCTGGTAACATGCGTTTTACCGTATCGATGGCCGGAGCGGCGAAAACATGCCAACCGGCATCGAAATCCAACTCACCGAGGCGTTGAATTGGCCGACCTGACAGACATAAGATTCGGGACCGACGGCTGGCGGGCGTTGATCGCCAACGAGTATACGTTCGAGAACGTGGCCCGTTGCGCTGAGGGCCTGTGTGTTCATCTGAAAGCGGCCGGAACGGCCGGCAAGGGTTTGGTCGTTGGCTACGACACCCGGTTCCTGTCGCCCGAGTTCGCAGATACCGTTGCCGCTGTGTGCGCCGCCCAAGGAGTCAAAGTTTACCTGGCTGATAAACAAGCCCCTACCCCGGTCCTCAGCTACAACGTATTGCACCATCAGGCAGGCGGCGCCGCCATCATCACCGCCAGCCACAACCCCGCCCAGTGGAACGGGTTCAAGTTCAAGCCCGAATACGCCGGCAGCGCCACTCAGGAGATCACGGACCGTCTGGAGGCGGCCATCGCCCAGGTCCCGGTTAAGCCAGTCCCCAGCATGGCGGCGGGGCGGGAGAGCGGAATGATTGTGGACATTGACCCCGCGCCTCCCTACCTCGAGCGCATCGCCTCTCAGGTGAACCTGGACGCCATCAAGAGCGCCGGCCTCCAGGTTGTCGTGGATGCCATGTACGGGGCCGGATTGGGCTACCTGCCGGCGCTCTTAGCCGGCGGCAAAACCACCGTCAGGGAGCTCCACGGCCACCGTAACCCGGCATTTCCCGGTATGCAGCAGCCTGAGCCCATCGCCCACAATCTGACGGAGATTTCGGCTCTCATCGCCAAGGAGGGCGCTCACGGGGGAAAGTCGGTGGGTATCGCCCTGGATGGCGACGCCGACCGTGTGGGAATCATCGACGAGCAGGGCCGCTTCGTCACCACATTGGACACTTTTTCCATGCTGGCCCAGTACCTTTTGGAGCAGAAGCAGCAGCGCGGAGCACTGGTCAAGGGCGTCACCTCATCCATCGCCCTCAACCACTTGGGCGCGGCCTACGGGGTGGATGTCCACGAGATGCGGGTTGGCTTCAAAAACATCGGCCCCAAAATGACTGAGGTGGACGCCTTGATGGGCGGGGAGGAGAGCGGCGGGTTCGCCTTCCGGGGCCATATCCCCGAACGCGACGGCATCCTGAGCGGGCTGTATATCCTGGAATACATGGCCGTAACCGGCGAAAGTCCAACCCAGTTGTTGCAGCGGTTGATCGACAAGGTCGGCCCCCACTCGTACCACCGGCGTGACATCGGCTTCCAAGCCAGCGACCGGGAACGGATCCTAGAAGCGGTGAACGACCCGGCTTTTACCGAGGTCGCCGGAATCCCGATTCTCGGCTCCGACACAATCGATGGCCGCAGGTTCCGGGTGGATGACGGCTGGCTGGCGGTGCGGTTCTCCGGCACCGAGCCCCTGCTCCGCATCTACGCCGAAGCCGCCACGCCCGAGTTGGTGGAGAAGCTACTTGATGGGGCCATGACCTACCTCAAGGTCTAGCCAGCAGGTGACCGTGCCGGTCAACACGAATCAAGCGAAGCGTCCGGACGCCGGGGTTGAGCCAGAGTTCACCAAGCAACGAGGGTCTTTCCCGAATCGTCGGCCTCAAGTAATCAGGCCGCTCCCGTTGGTCCTGAGCTCCGTCGAAGGGCGTGCATAAGTCTCGTTGGGGGATAACGCTAAATGCGGTGGGTTCCAGGTCTTAATCCCGAAGGATGCCACGAACGGGACGCCGGGAATCCGGCCTGTCGGGTGCAACCGGCTACAATCACCAAAGGAATGAGACCGTTGGCCCATCTCCAGAAGGGCTCGGAATGACGGCTTTCGTTGAATGAAAAAGGCCCCGGAATTATCCGGGGCCTTTCGGTTTCCAGTTGTTGCTGGGTCTCTACCGCTTGGTGTACTGCGGCGCCCGGCGGGCCCGCTTGAGGCCGTACTTCTTGCTCTCTTTGATGCGGGCGTCGCGGGTGATGAGACCGGCCCGGCGCAAACTGGGCTTGAGGGTGGCGTCGTAGACCACCAGCGCCCGGGCGATGCCGTGACGGATGGCCTCGGATTGCGCGTTCACACCTCCGCCGGCGACCTTGACCACCACCCGGAACTTGTTGACGGTATCGCTGATACGGAACGCTTCGTTGATCGTCTTCTGCCAGGGGGCCCAGTTGAAGAACTCGTCCATGGGCTTCCCGTTGACCAGGATGGGGCCGCCGTCGTCCAGGTAAAGGCGCACCCGGGCGATGGCCGTCTTACGCTTGCCCGTTCCGTAGAAATAAGTCTGGTTGGCTTCAGCTTGTACCAAGGTTGGTCTTTCCTTTTATTTGACTATGCGCTACTCGGCTAGGGGTTAGGCGAGCGCTAGGCGTCCGTTGTCGGGGGTTCGGCTACCGGATGTCCGGTCACCTGGGCCTCGTGCGGATGGTCCGGGCCGCTGTACACCTTGAGGCGGCGCAACATCTGCCGTCCCATATGGTTCTTGGGGAGCATGCCCTTAACGGCCAGTTCCAGCACCCGATCGGGCTTGGAGTCCATCAGATCCCTCAGACGGAAAGTCCTCAGGTTTCCCACGTACCCACTGTGCCGGTAGTACATCTTCTGGTCCAACTTCTTGCCGGTGACCTTAAGGTCGGCGGCGTTGGTCACCACCACGAAGTCACCCGTGAGGGTGTGGGGCGTGTAGCTGGTTTTGTCTTTGCCTTGCAGGGCAATGGCGATGTTTCTTGCTATCCGACCCAGGGTTTGGCCCTGAGCGTCGATCACTCGCCACCGTTCGGCGGTGTCGCCAGGCTTGGCAAAATATGTGCTGGTTCGTTTCATTTCTTTCAATTCCGTTCTAGTTATTCCAGTGGCCAGTCCGGTCGTCCCAATATCAGCGGCGCTTATTGGACTTCAAACCTGACGGAACCTGGATATCTTACACTAATTAGGCAAAGTCCGTGTGCGGGCAACAAGGGCGATCCGTCTACGGCGCCGTCCAGCGCCTGAGTGATTCGCTCCACCGGATATTTCCCTCTTCCGATCTCTGTTAAAATTCCGTTCGCTTTCCTTATCTGTTGTTTCAAGAAGCCGTTGGCTTCACACTCGATAACGATGTTGTCGCCGGTCTGTTCAATGTCCCACCGCTTCACTTCCCGAACTGAGCCGCGGTCTTCGGGATGCCCCACGGCCAGCGCCCGAAAGTCGTGGATCCCCACCAGGAGCTGGGCTGCCTCGGCCATCTTCCCGGTGTCCAGGCACTCCCTGATCCAGAGGTGGCTGTGCCTGCGCAATGGCGAAGGCGAGGGCCGGTTCAATATGCTGTACTGGTAGGTCCTGCCCAGTGCGCTCCGCCGGGAGTTGAAATCCTCGTCCACCCGGTAGGCCTCGAGGACTTTGATGTCCTCGGGGAGATGATAGTTCATGGCGGGAGCGAATCTTTCCAGCGGGTGCCGGGTGCCGGTCAGGAAGTCTACCATCTGACCCTTGGCGTGGGCCCCGGAATCGGTGCGGCTGGCGCCCCGGATCCTGGTTTCCTGCCCGGTAAACTTGGCCAGAGCCTTCTCCAGTTCACCTTGAATGGTCGGAGGACCTGCCTGGAGTTGGAAGCCGGCGTAATTGGTGCCTTGATATTCAACCAACAGGGCGGCCCGCCAAAGGTGCTCGCCCGTTTCTTTCTCTAAACCGCTGGCTGATTCGTTAACTGAGTTTTGGACTCTGCCGTCTTTTATCTAGATCTTGCTCCGTTAGACCAACTCGATGATCGCCATCAGGGCGGAGTCACCGGTGCGCGGTCCCAATTTCATGATCCTGGTATAGCCGCCGGGCCGTTCGGCGTAGCGGACCGCCACGTCGTCAAACACTTTCTTTACCACTTTGGAGTTGGGCACCTGGGCCATGGCCAACCGGCGATGGTTCAGGTTGCCCTTTTTGCCGTGGGTGATCAGTTTCTCGGCCATCACCCTGGTCTCTTTGGCCTTGGCCAGGGTGGTGGTGATGCGTTCGTGGGTTATCAGTTCCACAACCAAACCCCGCAGCAATGCGGTGCGTTGGTCGCGGTACCGGCTGAGTTTTCTACCGGCAATTCTGTGGGAGGCCATGGCTACTCGTCATCCTCGTCTTCGATATCGTCCAGGTCGTCTTCGTCGGGCCCGTCGTCCAAGTCGCCGGTCTCTTCAATTGACATTCCGGGAGCGTCGGCTGGCGAGTCGGGTGGGGCGTCGCCCATCAGTTCGCCCAAGTCCTCGGTGGAAAGGTCAGGCACCCTGCCGGCGGGCCGGTCGGCAAAGTCGGTAACACCGTTCTCATACAGCTTTTCTTTCAACTCAACCAGCGATTTCTCGCCGAAGTTGCGTATCTTAAGCAGTTCGTCGTCGGACATCTCCAGGACTTCGCCGACCTTGGAGATGTGAGAGCGCTTCAGGCAGTTCAGGGTGCGCGGAGACAGTTCCAGCTTCTCTATAGGCGTCTGGTAGATCTCCGGGGACACCACCAACGGCACTCGTTCGTTCCCTTCCTCGGCAACCCGGTTCAAGTTGCTGAATAGGAAGAAGTGATTAACGAGATTCTCGGCGGCTTGCTGAATGGCCTCGACAGCCTTGATCGTGCCGTCGGTCCAAACTTCCATCACCAAGCGCTCGTAATCGGTAACTTGACCGACCCTGGTGCGCTCGACGTTGTAATTGACCTTGCGAACGGGGCTGAACACGGCGTCCACGGGCAGAACACCCACTGGCGGGTTGTTGGTCCCGTCGTGCTGTGCCGCTGCCTGGTAGCCAACGCCCTGTTCGACGTTGAATTCCATGGACAGGTGGGAGTCATCGGAGTCCAGGGTCGCCAGGTGCAACTCTGGATTCACAATCTCGAAGTCGCTCGACGTTGCGATGTCACCCGCGCAAACCCGGCCTTCGCCTTTGACGTCCAGGCGCATCTTGCCCGCCCGGTCCGATTGGGAGCGGATCCGGATGCGCTTGACGTTTAGGAGGAGTTCCATAACTTCCTCTTTGACGCCAGGCACGGCGGCATACTCGTGGACCACGTCGTCAATCTTGACCCACGTGACCGCGCAGCCTTTGGTGGAGCTGAGCAATATCCTCCGAAGAGGGTTGCCGATGGTCAGACCGAAACCACGGGGCAGCGGCTCGACGGCCACCTTCCCATAAGTATCCTCTGATTCCAACACCCGAATCTCGGGCTTTATGATTTCTGTACCGGTCTCCGGCGAACCCGGAGTCAGGATTAAGGTGTCCAACATGGACAAACTACCTCGAGTAAAACTCTACTATCAGCCTTGAATCTACTATTGCTTGCAGGTCCTCATCGGCGGGGAGCGACACCACTGTGCCAGTCATCTCGCTTTGGTCCAGACTCAGCCAAGCGGGGATGGGCCGTTTGGGGATCCCGTCGATCCGGCCGGCGTAGAAGTCGGTGGTCTTGATGGACTCCTTCCAGGAAATCACATCGCCGGGTCTTACCTGGTATGAGGGCACATCGGTCTTGTTACCGTTGACCCGGAAGTGGCCGTGGAGCACGGTCTGGCGGCCCTGTTTCCTGGAGTCGGAGAAACCAAGCTGGAATACCACATTGTCCAAACGACGCTCCAGAGACCGGAGCAGGTTCATGCCGGTCACTCCGGGCGTGTTGAACGCGTTGGTCATGTAGCGCCTGAATTGGCCTTCCATGACGCCGTAGATGTATTTGGCCTTTTGCTTCTCCCGCAGGTGAACGGCGTAGTCGGTAGGCCTTCGGCGGCGGCGGGAGATGTCGCCGGGGGGATTGCGGCGCTTCTCGAAAGCGCAGCGGGGCGTGAAGCACTTATCGCCCTTTAAAAATAGCTTTTCGCCGGACCGCCGGCAGAGGCGGCAGGAGGGTCCTGTATATCTTCCCATGGACGGAGTTACACTCTCCTTCGTTTTGGCGGGCGGCACCCATTGTGAGGGATGGGCGTCACGTCCCGGATGCTGGTCACGAAAAGTCCTGCTCCCTGGAGGGAACGGATGGCGGCTTCCCGTCCCGCGCCAGGTCCCTTGATGAGGACGTCGATCTGGCGGAGTCCGGAATCCATACCCTTGCGGGCGGCCTGCTCGGCGGCGCGCTGGGCGGCGAAAGCGGTGCCCTTCCGGGAGCCTTTGAAGCCCACGGTGCCGGCGCTGGCAGTGGCGATAACGTTGCCCTGGGGGTCTGTAAGACTCACCAGGGTGTTGTTGAATGTCGAATAGATATAGGCCCGTCCTTGAGGCACCGAACGGCGCTCACGACGCCTTGTCCTTGGTCTAGGCATAAATAAATCTCTCTCGTACTAGCTGGTCTAGCTCGTGGCTACTTGCCGCCGGTGCGCCTGCCGCGGCCTGCGACGGTGCGGCGGGGTCCTTTGCGGGTTCGGGCATTGGTCTTGGTGCGTTGCCCGGCGACGGGCAGGTTCCGGCGGTGGCGCAGACCCCGGTAGGTGCCGATCTCGATGAGACGGCGAATGTTCTGGTTAACTTCCCGGCGCAGATCGCCTTCGTTGATGTAGTCCCGGTCGACCAATTCCCTGATCCGGTCAACCTGTGCCTCGGTCAGTTCAATCATCCGCGGGGGAATGACCGGGTCAAGTTCGGCTTTGATCAGGATCTCTTCAGCAATCTTCGGGCCGATGCCATAGATGCTGCGAAGGGCTACATGCGCCCTCTTTCGGTCGGGAACGTCTACTCCGGCGATACGGACCACTCCGGGCCTCCTTAAATTAACCCCATCTAATCCAATGGGTGACGGTCATCAAGACGACCGTCATTAAATTACCGTATATTGCTCTTGCTTAACCCTGCCGCTGGGAGTGCCTGGGGTTGGAACAGATTATCCTGACCACACCCTTGCGCTTGATCACATGGCAGTTGCTGCACCTGGGCTTAACCGATGCTGATACTTTCAAAACTAATGCCTTATAGCTGATTGACCGGTGAAATCGGGGAACGAGTCACTAGGACCGAACTACTTGAACCGGTAGGTTATCCGGCCCCGGGTCAGATCGTATGGAGACAACTCCACCAGCACCCGGTCGCCGGGCAACACCCGGATAAAGTGCATCCTGATCTTTCCGGAAACGTGGGCCAAGACCTCATGATCGTTGGGAAGCTCCACCCGGAACATGCCATTGGGAAGAGCCTCTTTGACGCTGGCCTCAACCTCGATCGCTTGTTTCTTCGCCATAATGCCTCGTTAAGTAATCCCGTAAGATAATTCCAAATCGCGCCCTCCCCGGTCCCACCGGTGGGAGAACGCTGCGGACCGCTGGCCGGCCCGGTGTTAGCCGTGGACCGTTAGAATCTCCGGTCCATCTTCAGTGATGGCTATAGAATGCTCGAAATGGGCCGAGAGTTCGCCGTCGGCGGTTATCACGGTCCATTCGTCATCCAGAATCTTCGTGTGCCAGTCCCCCATGTTGAACATCGGCTCGATGGCGATGCACATCCCAACGCGAAGCAGCGGGCCCATGCCCGCCTGCCCGTAGTTGGGCACCTGGGGGTCTTCGTGCAGGAACCGGCCAACGCCGTGTCCCACAAACTCCCGCACCACGCCGTAGCCGAGGCTCTCACCGTAGGCCTGCACCGCAGCGCCAATATCGCCGACCCGCCCGCCGGGCTGGGCCGCTTTGATACCCATTTCCAAGCTGATACGAGTGGCGTCCATCAAAGCCACGGCTTCCGGCGTTACTTCGCCAACGGCCATTGATACCGCTGCGTCGCCAATCATGCCCTCGATGGTGGCTCCCACGTCAACCTTCACGATATCGCCCTCTTTAAGCACCCGTTTGCCGGGTATCCCGTGGACGATCTCTTCATTGACCGAAGTACAGATACTGGCAGGGAATCCCCGGTAACCCATGAATGTGGGTTTGGCTCCCTGACGAGTAATCTCTTTGTAAGCGATCTTGTCCAAATCTTTGGTGGTCATTCCAGGTTCCACCGCAGCTTTCAACAGATCGATCACCGCGCCTACGATGCCTCCCGCACGACGCATAGAGTCCAGCTCCTGGGGCGATTTAATCGTAATCCCCCCCGAGTAGGTGGACGCCGAGTTTGAGGCGGTCTCATTTTTACGGCCGCGATTCACTTTGTATATTCTACTCCCGATTGATGGCCTTGGGAACCCAGGGGGTTATCACTATCGTTAGGTTCCGGTAAACCCGCTAGCAAGCCGCCTGGCCGAAATGGACGTTTAGGCGTCCAGCGCCGCCAGGACTTGTTGGTTAACATCGTCAACGGTCTGGTCTCCGGAGATGTCCACCACGACATCGCGGTCGCGGTAGAAACCCAGCACGGGCGTGGTCTCGTCGTTGTAAACCTGGATCCGCTTCTTGACCGCCTTGGGCTGGTCGTCGTCACGCTGGTACAGTTCACCGCCGCATTGGCTGCAAACCTTGGATGCGTCCTCGCCCTCGCCGATGGAATGCGGCGCCTGGCAATCACGGCAGACGAACCGCCCGCCCAGTCGGCGGAGCAACACCGGCTCCGGGACCTCTATGTGGACCACTTTGTCCAAGCCGCGAACGGCGCCCGACAGGGCTTTCTCCAACTCTTCGGCCTGGTGGGGGTTCCTGGGGAACCCATCCAAGATGAACCCTTCCTCGTTGGGAACGGACAACACCTTGTCCAGAATGATGTCGATGGTAACTTCGTCGGGGACCAACTCCCCTTTGTTCATATATTCCTTGGCCCGCAGACCCAAGGCTGTGCCCTGTCCCAGATGGTATCGGAAAAGGTCGCCAGAGCTGATGTGCGTGACCTTGAGCCGGTCTCGCAGCAGTTGGGCTTGGGTGCCCTTTCCGGCGCCGGGAGGGCCGAACAGCACGAGTCTAAGTCCCTGGGCCATTATCTAAGGAAACCCTCGTAGTTGCGCATCATAAGCTGCGCCTCTAGCTGACGCAGGGTATCTAGACCCACACCCACCATGATCAACAGGCTGGTGCTGCTCAGCGATATCGCTTGAACGCCGGTTATCAGCGACGCGATATAAGGCATGATGGCGATGGTGCCCAAGAACAGGGCGCCGCCCAACGTGATGCGCACGATCACACGGTTCAGGTAGTCCTGGGTGGGTTTGCCAGGCCGGATACCCAAAACAAACCCTCCGTTCTTCTGAAGATTCTCGGCCAGTTGCTGCTGATTGAACACAACCAGCGTGTAGAAGAAGGTGAACATCACAACCAGCACGAACACCATCACCCAATATAGGGGGGATGAAGGGATCAGCAGGTCCGAGGCGAAGTTGGCCACGTCACCGATCCAAGAGGTATTGGTGGCGAAGTAGGTGGCGATGGTCCCGGGCAGAATCACGATGGAAAAGGCAAAGATCAAGGGAATCATGCCCGCCGAGTTTATGCGCAGCGGTAGATAGGTCGCGCCACTCTGCCGGTACATCCTGCCGCCCCTGAAGATGCTGCGGCCGTATTGCACCGGGATGCGACGGTGGGCCTCGTTGAACATGACGATGGCCGCGATGATCAGAACGCCGATTATGGCGAAGAAGCCGATGCCAAGCACGTTGTCCCGGTCCAAGAAACCCCGGGTGATTAGGTTGGGGAAACCGGCGACGATTCCCGCGAAGATTATCAGGGAGATGCCGTTGCCGATGCCGCGCTCGGTAATCATCTCACCCAACCAGACCAAGAACATGGTGCCGGCGGCGATGGAGAACAGGGCGGCGATGGTCGGCAGGAGTGCGTCGCCCGAGAATCCCACATCGGCTATGACGTTGCTCTGCTCCAGAAGAACGAGCTGTCCGTACCCTTGGGCAAAGGCGATGGGGATGGTGATCCAGTGGGTCAGCCGGTTCATCTTGGCTCGGCCGGCTTCGCCCTCGCGGGCCATGTCTTGGAGCGTTGGAATGACCGGAGTCAGCAACTGGATGATGATTGACGAAGTTATATAGGGGAAAACGCCCAGCGCTACGATGCTCATACGGCTGAGGGCCCCGCCACTGAAGAGGTCCAAGAAGCCAAGTAGTTCGTTGTTCCGGAAGAGGTTATCCAGCTGTACCTGGTCGATACCCGGAAGAGGAATATGGGCGACGAACCGGTAGAGGGCCAATATGGCCAGGGTGAAAAGAATCTTGGCCCGCAAGTCGGGGAGGCTGAAGGCGTCGATCGCCGCCTGAATCAGCTTAGGGAATTTACCAGCCTGGGCCTCGGCGTTCATCATTACGCCGAGGTCTCCTCCGCTGTTCCTTTGGCCGCTTCGATCTTCGCTTTGGCGGAGCGGGTGAATCTGGCGGCCACCACGGTCACAGCCTTGCTGATCTCACCGTCGCCCACGATCTTCACCGGCAGGTTCAAGTTCCGCAGGAAACCCTTCTCCAAAAGGAGTTCGGGGGTGATGCGCTCTCCGGCGTCAAATAGGTCCAGCGTGGTCAGTTTGATCAGGGAGTAATAGGTCTTGAACGGGTTGTGGAAGCCCCGTTTCATGGGCAGTCCCTTGATCAAAGGCAACTGACCGCCTTCAAACCATATGGGCGGTCCGCCGCCGGAGCGGGACTTCTGGCCCTTCATGCCACGGCCGGCAGTGCTGCCTTGTCCTGCCGCGTCACCGCGGCCGATCCGTTTTCTGCTTTTCCTGGCTCCCTTGGAAGGGGCCAGCTGATGTTCCATCATAAGAGGGGCCTCATTAAGATGTGACGTAACCTGTTAGAGGAGCGCCTACGCCATGTATCTGATTCTAACTGCCTTGTGGCCGTGGTTAAACGATTTGATCGCCAGCGAAACCCCAGTTTACCGCCGCTGAGGGTTCACAAACGTCCTAAAGGGCAGAGTAGCTAGGCTATTTCGACCTTTACCATGTGGCTGACCTTGTTAACCATGCCGCGGATGGTCGGTGAGTCCTGGTGGACCACCGTATGGTGCAGGCGCCGCAGACCCAGCGACTCGATGATTCGGCGCTGGATTCCGGGGCGGCCGATACCGCTCCTGGTCAAAGTGATCTTTATTTCCGCCATATCGTCTCGTCCAGTGTTTTCGGGTTGGGTCTTTCCGGTTTTAATGATGCGAAGTTACGCTTCGACCGGCACTTCTTTCGCGGGTTGTTCCTTGGACGGGACCGGCCGGCCGAGGCGGCGCGCGATCTCAACCTCAGGGTCCTTCAATTGGCGCAGGGCTTCCATCGTCGCGTATACGATATTGATCGGGTTCCTGGATCCAAGGGATTTTCCGACCACGTCTTTCACGCCGCCCAGTTCCAAGATGGCGCGCATGGCGCCGGCCGCGATCACCCCGGTCCCTTCGCGGGCGGGCTTAATCATGACGATGGTCGCGCCCTTCTTGACCGTGATCTTCTGGGGAATGGTGCTTCCAATCAGCGGAATGGTGACCGTCTCGCGCCTGGCTACCGCATTGCCTTTTCTGACGGCGTCGGGAATCACGAGGGCCTTGCCCAAGCCAGCGCCTACCTGCCCTTGACCGTCACCAACGACGACCAGGGCGTTGAACCGGAGCCGACGGCCTCCCTTTACAACTTTGGAGATACGGCGGGTAAAGACGACCCTCTCGGTGAATCCACCGGTGTCTTCATCCCGGCCTCGTCCTCGGTCTCGATCAGAGAAGAACCTATTTGGGGCTTGGACCATTAGCGAGCTAGACCTCCCAGTCTCCGCGGAAAATCGCGTGGGTTATTCAGGTTGATTAATATATTAGAACTTCAGACCGGCTTCCCGGGTAGCTTCGGCGAGGGCTTTGACCCGGCCATGGTATTTGCATCCGCCCCGGTCAAACACGACCTGTGTGACGCCTGCGGCCTGGGCCCTTTCTGCCACCAGCTTCCCCACCGCGGCTGATGCCGCGATCTTGGGGGTGATGGGACCGCCGGCTTCCTTGATGGCGTCGGCGCTGGATGCCGCCACCAGAGTGGTCCCTGTGGTGTCGTCGATCACCTGAGCGTAGATGTGCTGCAGGCTGCGGAATACGGCCAGCCTGGGCCGTTCCGGCGTGCCGGACACTTTGTTGCGAAGCCTGACGTGGCGTATCTTCCGGAGACTTTTCGCGTTCTTATCTTTAGGCATGTTTGTTTCTTTATCAGCGCGGCGCCGTATTCAGGCCTTAGGCCTTTCTGGCGGCCGCCTTTCCTGGCTTAAAGTGTAGGGTTTCGTCGGAGTACCTGATGCCCTTTTCCTTATACGTGTTGGGCGGGCGGACCCTCCGCACGTTGGCCGCAAGTTGGCCTACTTTTTGCTTGTCGATACCCCGAACGTGTATTCGTGTTGGTCCTTCCACCTCCAGAGTTACACCCTCTTCAGGATGCATCTCCACAGGGTGGCTGTAGCCCACATTCAAGATGATTCCGTTGCCGGCGGCGGCGACCCTATATCCGACGCCCATGATCTCAAGCGTCCTAGTGAAGCCTTCCGAAACCCCGATCACGGCATTGGATATCAGGCTGCGGGTTAGGCCGTGCAACGAATGGTGGAATTTGTTGTCCGAGTGACGCTCCACCAGGATCTCGCCGTCCCCAACCTTAACCACCACTTCGGGGTGGTACTTCTGCTCGATCGTCCCCCTAGGACCGGTGACTTTGACCCCGCCGTACTGGACTTCTACCTGAACGCCGTCGGGCACAGGTATGGCCTTCCGGCCGATGCGGGAGAGTGTTTTCTCTTGTTTCTTTTCGTTCATAACCGGTTTACCAGACTAAACAGAGTAGTTAAAGACATTCTTAGATCCGTCTACCAGACGTAGCAGAGCAGTTCCCCGCCAACGCCTTGACGCCAGGCGTTTCTCCCGGCCATTACGCCTTTGGAGGTGGAGACGATGGCCAGTCCGATGCCGCCGTAGACCCGGGGTATCTCACCCTTGCCCACATAGACCCTCAGTCCCGGTTTGCTCACGCGTTTCAGACCCGAGATGGCCGGCTGCCGTCCTTCGCGGTAGGTCAGGTGCAGGCGGATGGTCGGATGGGCCTGGGCCCGGGGTATGTCGAAGTCTCGGATAAAACCCTCATCTTTGAGAATCTTGGCCAAGGCCAACTTCATCTTGGAATGCGGGAGACTAACGGAATCGTGACGCACCTGTATGGCGTTACGGATCCGCGTAAGCATGTCTGCAATTGGGTCGGTTACCGGCATTTTAGGTCTTTCTCCCCTTTCCGCCTGAAGTTATCTAGTTCGTGCATCAGTGACATCCGGGTGGCTACAAGCTGGCCTTGCGCACGCCGGGCAATTCTCCGTTCAGAGCCATTCCCCGGAAACAGATGCGGCACAGCCCGGTGTACCTGTTATAGGCACGCGGCCTCGCGCATTTGTGGCACCGGTTGTAACCCCGGACTTTGAATTTAGGCTCCCTGAGCCATTTTTGGACCATTGATGTTTTTGCCAACGACGCCTCCGTTAGGCTCTTCCGTGTTAATAGACCGGTTTGCTTAGGCCTCGACCGTGTCTTTGATAAAGGGCATACCGTAGAGTTCCAGCAAGCGGATCGCCTCGGCGTCATTCTTGGCCGTGGTGGCGATGGTCACCTGCAGTCCGCGTATCTTGTCTATCTGGTTGTAATCAATCTCCGGGAAGATGATCTGCTCCCGGATCCCGATCGTGTAATTTCCCCGACCGTCCAGGCCGCGCCTTTGCAGGCCCCTGAAGTCCCGGATACGTGGAAGGGCCGTGTTTATCAGGCGGTCCAAGAAGTGGTACATACGGGCGCCCCTAAGAGTAACCGCAGTGCCGATGGCGTTGCCCTGCCTGATCTTGAATCCGGCGATGGACTTTTTCGCCCGCGTAATCACCGGTTTCTGACCGCTGATGATGGTCAGGTCGTTGCTGGCGGCCTCCATGGCCCGTCCGTTGGTCAGCGCCTCGCCCACGCCGATGTTCAGAACAATCTTCTGCAGGCGGGGCACCTCCATGGTGTTGTCGTAATTGAATTCCTGCACCATGGCGGGAATGATCGTCGTCTTGAATTGTTCATAGAGACGCGGCGGAGGCGGTGGCTCCGTTGGCGGTCCTAGTTCGGCAGGGGCATTCCGGCCGCCACCCGTGCGTTCCCGCCTGGAACGGCGAGGGGCTTCCTGCGTCACGGCCTCGGCAGCTTCCGAACTCTCAAGTTCGGCTACCGTTTCTTGAGATTCTTCCGCGCCCTCTGGTTGTTGTCTCTCGTCATCGAGCATCGTCGATTACTTCCTGGCATTTGGTGCAACTGCGAACCCTGGAGCCCGTGTCCAAGAAAACGGTCTTGGGCTTGGTGGGCGCGTTGCATTTATTACAGATCAGAACCACGTTTGAGGCATGGATCGACGCCTCTTTCTGGATGCGCCCGCCCTGGCTCACACCGGGCCTGGGCTTCATGTGGCGTGTCACCAAGTTTACACCCTCGACAACCACACGTTCATTTTCACGGTCCTGGCGTTCAACCCGGCCGGTCTTGCCCTTCTCTTTCCCGGCGATCACCAGCACATTGTCTCCGGTGCGGACTCGCATCAGACCACCTCCGGCGCAAGGGACACGATCCGCATGAACCCCTTGTCTCTCAGTTCACGGGCGACCGGGCCAAAGATGCGGGTGCCCCTGGGCAGTTGGTCGTCGGCGATCAATACCGCCGCGTTGTCGTCAAACTTGATGTAGGTCCCATCGGGCCGGCGGCGGGGTTGGGCTTGGCGAATGACCACGGCCTTGACCACCTCTCCCTTCCGGACCGGCGAGTTGGGGGCGGCTTCCCTCACGTTGCACACGATGATATCGCCCACGTGAGCGTACCTGCGCCTGCTGCTCCCGGGTATGTTAATAAGGCGTATAACCTTGGCCCCACTATTGTCGGCCACCTTCAGCCGGGTATAGGTCTGAATCATTCCTTTTCTTCCTGTTCACCTTCGTCACCGCTCTCGGAATCATCAGCTTCAGCGTCTTCTTCAGCTTCGACTGGTTCCTCTTCGGCGACAAGCTCTTCATCAGAGGCGTCGTCAGCCTCTGGTTCTTCTACTTCCAATTCTTCAACGGCAGACGCTTCCATTGCATTGTCCGCGGTATCACCACTGGAGTCGTCTTCGGCTGCCCTGGCCTCCGCAGCCGCGATGCGGGGCTGGGTAATTTCTTGGCTGACATCGGTCTCCACATCTATGGGGCGGACCTCAGCAATCTGCTTGCGTTCCAGTATCGCCATGAGTCGCCAGTGCTTGCTCTTGGAGATACGCCTGGTCTCTTCGATACGAACGGTATCGCCCAGGACACACTTGTTCTCCGGGTCGTGCACGTAGAAACGCGCTACCCGGCGCACCTGCTTCCGGTAGAGCCGGTGACGCTGTTTCCAAACCATCTCAACGATGGCGGTCTTGTCTTGAGAGTTCCGCACGACTGCGCCGACGCGGACTTTGCGCATGGACCTTGCCACTAGCCAGCCTCCTGGATCTGCCGTTCTTTAATCACCGTCCGGAGCCTGGCAATGGTCTTTTTAACCGTGTTGGGCTCGTTGGAATCGGGCAACTGGTTGGTCGCGGCGCGGAAACGAAGATTCATCAATTCCCGGCCGGCTTTCTCCAGCTCCTCGTACAACTGATCGTTGCTTAGTTCTCTGATTTCGTGGGCACGCATGGGTTAAACCAAGCCGTTGGCCACGGCGGCGGCCAAACGGTCTCTTACGACTGTCTTCGTGGGGATCGGCAACTTTTGCGAGGCCAGGCGAAGTGCCTGGACCGCCTCTTCGTGGGGCACTCCGGCCACCTCAAAGAGCACCTTGCCCGGTTTTACCACTGCCACCCAGTATTCATTGGCGGCTTTTCCGCCGCCCATGCGGGTTTCAGCGGCTTTCTTGCTGACGGCCTTGTCAGGGAAAACCCTGACCCAGACCTGTCCACCGCGCTTTAAGTGCCGGGTTACGGCGACGCGGGCGGCTTCGATCTGCCTGGCGGTGATCCATGAGGCCTCCATGGCCTTAAGACCGATCTCGCCGAAGGAAACCGAACTTCCGGTGATCGCGGTTCCCCGCATCTTGCCACGGAAGTGCTTCCTAAATTTTGAGCGTTTGGGTTGCAGCATGGGTTGCTCCTAGTCCGGTCCCTATTCGGGGTTTTCCAGTTCGACGGCCCCGAGGGCTTCTTCGATGTCCTCTGCCTGTACCGTTACTTCGATGTTATCCAGTTCTTCGACTTCTTCAGCCCGGGGCGGCAGCACCTCGCCGTGGTAGACCCAGGTCTTGACGCCAACCTGTCCCATCGCGGTGTGCGCCTCAGCCAAGGAGTAGTCAATGTCGGCCCGAAGGGTGTGCAGGGGCACTCGGCCGATCATCAGTTTCTCGACGCGGGCAATCTCCGACCCGGTGATGCGTCCCTTGATGATGATCTTTATGCCTTCGGCGCCCGCCTGCATGCACCTTTGCGCCGCCTGCCGCATCGCCCGGCGGTAGGCAACCCTACGCTCCAACTGCTCGGCCACGTTCCGGCCCACCAGATAGGCGTTGGTCTCAGGGTGCTCGATCTCGACGATATTGAGCTGTATCCGGCTTTCGGTGATGGCTTCGAGCTTGGCACGCAGGTTCTTGACCCGTTCGCCGTCCCGTCCGATCAGTATCCCAGGACGGGCCGAGTGGATATTGATGACGCTGTCTTGGGCGCCGCGGTCAATCTCAACCTTGGCGATACCGGCATCGGAGAACGCCTTGTACTCGTTCTTGATGCTATCGCGAAGCCGCAGGTCCTGGGTCACCAAGTCACGATAGGAACTGCTGTTGCCAGCGTACCAATGGGCCTTCCAGTCCTTGATGATACCCAGGCGGAAACCGTATGGGTGGGTCTTATGCCCCATTCCTAGCTCCTATTCTCGTCTTCGTCCACAACCACCATTACGTGGCTGGAGCGCTTGATTATCCGCCCGATTCGGCCTCTGGCCCGGGGCCGAAAGCGCTTAATCGACTTGGCGTTGTCTGCCGATATGTGGACGATCCGTAGATTGTCCCGGTCCATCAGCATGTTGTTCTCGGCGTTGGCCGCCGCCGACGCCACTACCTTAGCCACCGACTTCGCCCAAGGCGAGGGCAACAGATTAAGGCTATTCAGGGCGTCGTCCACCCGCTGGCCTCTTACGAGGTCCAAGATGGGCTTGAGCCTCTTTTGGGAGGTCCCCAGTGATTTGGCTAATGCTTTTACGGGTGGCATTGGTTTACCTCACCCGGCTGGTGCGTTCGGACCGTGATATATGACCGCGAAAGGTCCTGGTGGGAGAGAACTCTCCCAGCCGGTGACCGACCATGTTTTCAGTGATGAACACCGGCACGTGCCGGCGGCCGTCATGGACCCCAATCGTCAACCCAACCATCTCTGGCATGATCATGGAGGCGCGGGCCCAAGTCCGAATGACCGTGTTGGCCCCGGAGCGCTGCACCGCTTCCACGTGTTTCATCAATTTGGGATGGACGTAAGGTCCCTTTTTAATCGAACGGGACATCTTAGCGTCTCCTGGTTCTGCGCATGATAAATTTGCTCGACGCCTTCTTCTTGCGGCGCGTCTTGTAACCCAAGGTGGGTTTGCCCCAGGGCGACTTGGGCCCCGGCATGCCGATGGGGGAGCGGCCCTCACCACCACCATGGGGGTGGTCCACTGGGTTCTTGGCCACACCGCGGACCTGCGGGCGGCGGCCCTTGTGGCGGGTTGCCCCAGCCTTGCCCAGGCTTTCATTCTTATGGTCGGGGTTGGAGAGTTGTCCCACACTGGCGCGGCAACGCAGCAACACCCGCCGCATCTCGCCAGAGGGCAGACGCACCAACACGTATTCGCCTTCCCGTGACAGCAGCTGGGCGCCGGTGCCGGCGCCCCGGACGATCTGTCCGCCCCTACCCGGAGTCAATTCCATATTGTGGACCACGGTTCCGGTAGGTATGTTCGCCAACGGCAGGCAGTTGCCCAGGCTGATCTCGGCATCCGGCCCGGACTGGACCAGGGAGCCTACCTCCAGCCCGTGGGGGGCTAGGATGTAGCTCTTCTCGCCGTCCACGTAGTAGATCAAAGCGATGCGGGTGGTCCGGTTCGGGTCGTACTCGATGGACTTTACGCGGCCAGGGACCCCGTCCTTGATCCGCTTGAAGTCAACCTTGCGGTACATGCGCCGCGATCCGCCGCCGCGGCTCCGGGTGGTGATCCGTCCCCGGTTGTTGCGCCCGGCATGGTTCTGCTTGGCTTCGACGAGGGACTTTTCCGGCTTGGTGGCGGTGAGCTCTTCGAAAGAAGGGCGTACCGCGTTCCGGGTTCCCGGTGTTCTCGGTTTTAGATTCTTAAGCGGCATGCGAGGTTTTTACAGCCCCTCGATCAGGTTGATGCGGTCGCCTTGCTTCAAGGTGACAACCGCTTTCTTCGTGTCGGGCCGCTGGGTGATGCGGGCGCCGTAGCGCTTCTTCTTACCCCGCAGCTTGGTGATATTCACATCCAGCACGGTTACGCTGAAGTTCTTCTCGACGGCCTCTTTGACCTCCACCTTGTTCGCCTGGGGTGCGATGTGGAAGGTGTACTTGCCGGACTCTTGCAGGAGCGTGCTTTTCTCCGTGATGGTGGGCTTGAGGAGCACGTGTTGGATATCCATCTACGCCTGTTCCTCCGAAGAATCCCCAGTTGGAGCGTCCTGGGACGCCGTCTCAGGGGCTGCTTCTTCACCCGCGGCGGCGGTGGCGCGGCGGCGCCTGGTCCGCGGCTTGGGAGCCTCTTCTTCCGCCGGCGCCTCTGTCGGGTCAGCCGTACCTGCGGCGGCAGCAGGCGTGGCGCTGCGGCGGCGAGGCCTGGGCTTCGTTTCTTCCTCGGCAACAGCGGTCGCGGTATCTTCCGTTACGGAAACAGCCTCGTCGTCGGCTGCCTCAGGCTCGGCCGTTCCGCCGCTGGCCCATCTGGCGCCGCGGCGTCCGTGGGGCTCAACCGCAAGCGTTTCTTCCGCCCAGCGGGCCGCTTCCACGGTCATGATTACCGTGTCCCGGGCCAACAGTTCCTGAGCGTTCAGTTGGTTGACTGGAATCGTCCAGATCTTTTTCAGGTTATGGGCCGATTGGACCACCTCTGTAACGGTCCCCATGGTGACGACCAGAGCCGATCCGCCAACTGCGAGATTCTCCAGCAATTGGGCCATGGACTTGGTCTTGCCGTCGATGGTGCTCGTGGAATCGAGACAGAACAGACGGCTTTGGCGCGCCTTATCCGATAGCACGCAACGCAGGGCTTGCCGCTTCATGCGCTTGGGAAGGGCGGCCCGGTAGCTGCGGGGATGCGGTCCGAAGACCACGCCGCCGTGACGCCACTGGGGGGCGCGGGTGCTGCCCTGCCGGGCCCGGCCGGTGTGTTTCTGCAGCCACGGTTTGCGGCCGCCGCCGGAAACCTGCGCCCTGGTCTTCGTGTCATGGGTTCCCTGGCGCTTGTTGCCCTGGTAGATGACCATGGCTTGGTGCACCAAGGATTGGTTCATCGGCACGTTGAAGACGGCATCGTTAAGTTCGATGTTATCTAGTGTGTCGCCGCTCTGGTTTTTTACTGCAACTTGCATTTGGAGATCTTATAGTCGCCGGCGCCCTTAGGCGCCGATCCTTCTAATCTGGACCAGGCTGTTGGTAGCCCCAGGAATGCCGCCCTTGACCAAGAGCAGATTCCGTTCGGCATCCACTTCAATGATTTCCAGGCCTTTAACGGTGATCCGGCGGTTGCCCATGTGTCCGGCCATCTTCAGGCCTTTGTAGACCTTGCCGGGAGTGGTGCCGCCGCCGATGGAACCCGGCGCCCGGGAGCGGTCCGACTGACCATGGGTCCGGGGGCCGCCACCGAATCCCCAGCGTTTCATCACGCCGGCGAATCCACGGCCCTTGGATGTTCCAATCACGTCTACTTTCTCGCCGGCTGCGAAGATATCGACACCGACGGATTGACCCACCTGGAATTCGGTGGGGTCGTCTGCTGTCACTTCCCTAAGGAAGCGGCTGAGACGGCTGTCTTTCAGATGGCCGCTTTCAGGCTTGTTTCGCCGTTTCACATCGCCGAAACCCAGCTGGACCGCTTCGTAGCCGTCGGTCTCCTTGGTTTTGACCTGGGTTACGACACACGGGCCGGCTTGGATGACGGTAACGGGGACCACTCTACCGTCTTCACGGTAGATCTGGGTCATCCCTATTTTCTTTCCCAGGTATCCCTGGAGCATCGTTATTCGCCTTTGTTGATCTGAATGGTTGAGTCTAGAGTTTGATCGAGATATCGACGCCCGCCGGCAGGTTCAACCTGGTCAGCGAGTCTATAGTCTTCGAGGTTGGCTCCAGGATGTCGATCAAACGTTTGTGTGTGCGTATCTCAAAATGTTCGCGAGAGTCTTTGTCCACGTGGGGGCCACGGATGACGCAGAAGCGGCGAATGTGGGTGGGCAGCGGCACCGGTCCGGCGACGCGCGCTCCGGTCCGTTCGGCCGTCTCCACGATCTGTCCGGTGGAAAGGTCCAACATCTTGTGGTCGAAGGCTTTCAAGATGATCCGTACTTTTTGCCGAGTTACCATAAGCCTGCTTTCTGTTCGTCCTTCTTATTGGATACCGGGATTGGATACCGGGTTATGAGACGCCACGGCCCTGGCCTAGGTTGAGACCTAGGCTGGGACCAAAGTCCTTACGATGTGGTCCGGGACCGGCTCGTAATACTTGAATTCCATGCTATACGAAGCCCGGCCCTGGCTGATGGAACGTAACGCAGTCGTGTACGCGAACGTCTCGCCCAGAGGCAGAAGCGCCCGCACGTACTGCAGGTTGTCCTGGCCCTCGATGCTCTGAATCTGAGCCCGGCGGGTCCCCAGGTCACCGATCACTTCACCGAGGTATTCCTCGGGGGTCACCACTTCCAAATCAGCTATCGGCTCAAGCAGTACAGGGGCGCACTTGGGCGCGCCCTCTCTGATGGCCAGCATCCCGGCGCTCCGGAAAGCCATTTCGGAAGAGTCCACTTGGTGGAAGCTTCCGTCCACCAGAGACACTTTTAGGTCAACCAGAGGATACCCGGCTAGAGGGCCGTTGTCTAGGGCGTCCCTCACGCCTTTTTCGACCGCAGGGATGAACTCCCTGGGGATCGCGCCCCTGGTGATGTTGTTCTCGAAGATTATGCCTTCGCCCCGCTCCAGCGGGATCAGGTCCAGTATCACGTGTCCGAACTGACCGTGTCCGCCGGTCTGACGCACGAAGCGGCCTTCAACCTGTCGCTGACTGGTCAATGTCTCGCGGTAGGAGACACGGGGCATGCCGACCTGGGCGGCGACGTTGAATTCACGGCGCATCCGGTCGACCAATACTTCAAGATGTAGTTCACCCATACCGGAGATGATCGTCTGGCCGGTCTCGTCGTTGACCGAGACTACGAAGGTCGGGTCCTCGTCGGCAAGTTTCCGCAGGGAGTCGGTCAAGCGGTCCTGATCGGCCTTGGTCGTCGGCTCGATGGCCACCGACACAACCGGCTTGGGGAACTTGGGCGGCTCTAGAATCACCGGGCGGTCTTGGGTGCCAATGGTATCGCCGGTGAAGGTGTCCTTCAGTCCGATGGCGGCGCAGATGTTCCCCGCGGTTACCTCATCCAGTTCTTCCCTGGAGTTGGCGTGCATGCGGAGCAGACGCCCCATGCGCTCGCGGCTGTTCTTGGTAACGTTGTTCACCACGGCGCCGGCCTTGACCGTGCCGGAATAGACCCGCAGGAACACCAGACGGCCCACATAGGGGTCGGTGGCGACCTTGAAAGCCAGCGCCGACAACGGTTCGTCGGCATCCGGATGGCGGAGTTCAATCTCATTGGTGCGTGGGTTGATTCCTTCCACTGGGGGGGCGTCCGCAGGGGAAGGCAGGTAATCTATGATGGCGTCCAGCAGATTGTGGATTCCCTTGGCGAACATGGCGCTGCCCAGCAGCACGGGCACTATCTTCCGATCACAGGTGGCCTGCCGGAGCGCCGCCTTCAGTTCATCTTCGGAGATCTCCTCGCCTTCCAGATATTTGACCAGCAGAACTTCATCGGTCTCGGCAACCTTCTCGATAAGTTCCTGCCGGTATTGTTCGAACTGCTCGGCGAACTCGGGCGGCGTGTCCACTTCTTTCGGCCGGTCGACGTTGCCTTCATTGACCCTTCCCACCGGGTATATGGTGGCCTTGCCGGTGATCAGATCGATCATCCCGGCGAAGGAATCTTCTGAGCCGATGGGCAGTTGGATAGCAACAGGGTTGCCGTTCAAGCGGCGGCGGATGGACTCGATCGTGCGCTCATAGCTGGCGCCGGCCCGGTCCATTTTATTGACGAAACAGATGCGGGGGACCTTGTAGGTGTCGGCCTGCCGCCAAACGGTCTCCGACTGTGACTGGACACCGGCAACGGCGTCGAGCACGACGATGCCGCCATCCAAAACACGGAGGCTGCGTTCCACTTCGGCGGTGAAATCGACGTGGCCGGGCGTGTCGATCACGTTGACGCGGAATTCTTTCCAGTAGGTGGTGGTTGCCGCGGCGGTGATGGTGATGCCCCTTTCTTTTTCCTGGGGCATCCAGTCCATCGCCGTATTGCCCTCGTCCACGCCACCCGCACGGTGAATACGGCCTGTGGCGAACAGGACCTGCTCAGTTACCGTGGTTTTTCCGGCGTCGATATGGGCGATAAACCCGATATTGCGGATCTTTTCGATCGGAAAGTTGTCTGCCATTTAGATTTGGCACTGGATACTTACTATGAAGACTGGGCGCTGGGGCCTACGGGGGAATCAACTGAAAAGTAAATTACCGACGGTAGTGCACAAAGGCCCGGTTGGCTTCCGCCATCCGGTGCAACTCCTCCCTTCTACGGACGGCCGAACCCTCGCCACGGGAGGCATCCATTAATTCTTGTGCCAGTCCACGCATCATGGGCATACCGTTGCGGGCCCTGGCTCCTCTGATGATCCAGCGCATGGCAAGCGCTTCGCTGCGTGTCGCCCGGAGTTCCGTCGGTACCTGAATCGTGGAGCCGCCGATACGCTTCGGTTTTACTTCAACCGCGGGGGTGGCATTCCTGAGGGCCTGTTGGAAAACCTCTAGGGGTTCCCGATTGGATTCCGCCTGGATGATGTCGAACGCACTGTAGGTGATGCGTTGGGCAATGCTTTTCTTGCCCTTAATCATCACCCTATTGATGAAACGGGCCAGCTCCACGTCGTTAAAACGCGGGTCGGGCGCAATCTCTCGTTTTTCAGCCGCTCGTCTTCTAGACATAGGTAATCACACCTGCGTTTTGGTACCAATCGTTTGGGTCCCCTGGGAATAGATCCAACTATGGTCCAAACAAGCCATAGGAACCAGGGAAAATCTAAGGAATCAAAGCTGTAGACCTGAGTCTACAATAACCGGCGGGCTAGTCCCGGGGCTTGATCGCTCCGTACTTGCTGCGGCCTCGCCGGCGGTCCGGCACACCCTCACAGTCGAGAGCGCTGCGGACTACGTGGTAACGGACACCCGGCAGGTCTTTAACACGACCGCCTCGAATCAGCACCACCGAGTGTTCTTGGAGGTTATGGCCTTCACCGCCGATGTATGCGGTGACTTCCACTCCGTTGGTCAAGCGGATCCTGGCGATCTTCCGAAGAGCTGAGTTCGGCTTCTTCGGAGTCATGGTGCGCACCTGGATGCAGACACCCCGCCTCTGCGGGCAACCGGGACCCCATTTCACTCTATTCGTGAGGGAGTTCTGGACCCAGTGCATCGCCGGAGCCTTCGTCTTTTTGTGGACGGGCTTTCGGCCTTTTCTTACTAACTGATTTACTGTCGGCATGGCGTTCCCCTCGCCGCAATGGGCGCGATATATAACTCTATACAATCGACCGTGGCATTGTCAACAGATTTTACTCGTGATTCGCCTGTGCTTCAACTCCCACGTACTCGGGGGAATCCAGACGTTTCACCCGGCCAATAAGACTCCGTAGACCCTGGATCCAGCCGGAATCTTCTTGACAAGCTAAGCCCCCAATCATAAAGTAGCCCATGACTCCAATCTGCCGATCTGAGCCCTCGGCGCCACGAATGCCGGAGGCTTTTTTAATACCCATGACTCACCACAGCGCCCCCAGGCATACGGCCTGTAGCTTCACTCCGTCCCGACCCGCCAACGCCGGCGCCGCCATATGACATCCCAAGATGGCGGCACACGGGTTACCATTATAGGCGTGGGTCCCGGCGACAACGGATTCCTAACCCTGAAGGCAAAACAAGCGGTTGAGGAAGCCGACCTGGTGGCCGGTTTCGCGACGGTCTTGAACGTCGTCCGACCCTTCGTCAAGAATGCCGAACTCTGCCCCATGGCCTACCGCGACCAGGAAGAGGTTCTTGACTACGCCGTGGGAAAGGTGAAACAAGGCAAGAGCCTCGTCGTATGCGCCTGGGGAGACCTGAACGTGTCGGCCAAGGAGTTGCTAGACCGCGTGCGGCGGCGGGTGGACCACGTTGACCTGATCCCCGGCATCAGTTCGGTGCAGATCGCGCTGGTCCGTTCCGGCATATCCTTGGAGCATGCGGTCTTCGTCACGCTTCACGTTCGGGACGGCGCCGAATCGGCCTTGGAAGAATTGGTCCACTATATAAAGGAAGGCCGGCGGAACGTGGTCCTGCTGCCCCGACCCTACGACCTGATGCCGGCCGGTATCGCCGCTGGCGTTATCGAGGCTGGGATCTCCGGGGACCGCCAGATGACGGTCTTCCAACGCCTCACTCACGACGACGAGCAGTCTTGGAGCGGCAGCGTCAGCGAATGCGCCGCCATCACCTCCGATTTCAGCGATCTGTCGATAATGGTTTTCCACAAGCCTGACTCGGACTAGGCAGCATCAGGCACGGGCTTTCGCAAGCCCGATTCCGGTTAAAGTTAACCAGGCCTTCTAACCCACCGGTCCGCCCCCGCACGGGTTGGCGAGACCGGACAAGATATTTCACCGGCCTGCCTCGAAGGGGGAGGCTGGGAGGGACCGGTCCCAGTTTGATCCTTTTCGTCACCACTGCAGACACCGACCTGCTCACCGCTGGCCGGGCATTGGAGATTCTGCCGGCTGATTTTCCACAGGTAAAGGCGTTCAACCCGGCCACTCTGCCGGGGGAAGGCGAGCAAGACGCCATCCTGGCGGCCGCCGCGGAGGCCGACGTTGTTGTGCTGCGCCTGCTGGGCGGCAAACGGGCCATGCCCGAAAACTTCGACCCATTGGTCCGCCTCTGCCACGAGCGGGGCATTCCCCTCATCGCCTGTCCTGGCCATCAGGAATGGGACCAAGACCTGGTCACGGCCTGCACCGTTCCGCCCTCTGAGCTAGACGCCGTTTTCTCCTACCTGATTCGTGGCGGCGTGGCCAATTTCGAGAATCTTTTCCTCTTTTTAAGTGACTCCTACCTGGGCTCGGACTACGGCCACGAGGCCCCGGCGGAAGTCTCATGGGAAGGCATCTACCATCCCGACGAAGCCGACGGCATGTCAGCCCAGGATTTTGTGGTGCGCCGCTTCAAGCCCGGCCGGCCCAGCGTGGCGGTGCTGTTCTACCGCGCCCACTGGATGAGCGGCAACCTGCAGACGGTGGACGCACTGGTCCGGCGGCTTGAGGAACTGGAAACCAACGTGATGCCCGTCTATTCGTTCAGCCTGAAACACAATCCGGAGGGCGACGGGCAGGCCAACCGGACCTTCTCGGAGATCCTCTGCGACGAGAATGGCGACGCCCGCGTCGACTGCATCATCAACACCATGGGCATGTCCATGACCGACCTGCACCAAGACGGCGCAACCTTCGCCGCCGGCCCCCAGGTCGACTATCTGGACAAGCTGAACGTCCCCATAATCCAGGGCATATTCAGCACCGGCAACGAGGCCGAATGGGAGGAGAGCTCCCTGGGTCTGGGCCCCATAGACACCGCCATGAGTGTGGCCCTGCCCGAGTTCGACGGGCGGATCATCACCGTGCCAATCTCATTCAAAGAAGAGGTATCTTCGGAATCCGTTGGCCGCGATGGCAAGATGGACGCCCGGCTGCAGCGAAACCTGCCCCGGCCCGACCGCATCGACCTCCTGGCCCGGCTGTCCGCCAAATGGGCCTCGCTGCGGCTAAAGCCGAACGCTGACAAGCGCATCGCCATCATCCTCAGCAACTACCCGACCAAGGACGCCCGCGTCGGGAACGCGGTGGGACTGGACACCCCCGCTTCGGTCATCAACGTGCTAAACGCCATGGCCGCGGCCGGGTACACCGTGACCGACATCCCCGCCGACGGCGATGAACTGGTCCACCGGATAATCGAGCGGTGCAGCAACGACACCGACACGCTGACCGAAGAGCAACTCCGGCTGGCGGCGGGCCACGTTAGCTCCACCCAGTACAAAGAGTGGTTCCGCGGTTTCCCGCAAACCGTCCAGAACGACATGGTTGAGGCCTGGGGCCAGCCGCCGGGGCAGGTATACCGCACCGGAGACAACCTGGCCATCGCCGGTATCGACTTGGGCAACGTGTTCGTCGGACTACAGCCGCCCCGAGGCTTCGGCGAGAACCCCATATCCGTGTACCACAGCCCGGACCTGGTCCCCACCCATCACTACATCGCCTATTACCGGTGGATGCGGGACGTTTTCAAAGCCGACGCGATGGTCCATGTGGGCAAGCACGGCACCCTGGAATGGCTGCCCGGAAAGGGGATCGGCCTGTCCGCTGCCTGCTACCCCGAGGTGGCCCTGGATGACGTGCCGCTGTTCTACCCGTTCATCATCAACAATCCCGGTGAGGGCGCCCAGGCCAAGCGGCGGGCCCACGCCACCATCATCGACCACCTCATACCGGCCATGACCACCGCCGACAGTTACGGCGACATCGCCCGGCTGGAACAGTTGATGGACGAGCATTACCAGTGCCAGACGTTGGACCCGGCCAAGCTGCCCTTGCTTGAGGGCCAGATCTGGGACATGGTGCGTCAGGCCGACCTGGACCGCGACCTGGGAGTGGACGAACATCCGGAGGACTTCGGCGACTTCATCTTGCACATCGACGGCTATCTCTGCGAACTGAAAGACGCCCAGATCAGGGACGGTCTCCACACCCTGGGCGAGGTGCCCCAAGACGAGCAGATGACCGGCCTGTTATCCTCCCTCACTCGCTTGGATACCGGAGGGATACCCAGCCTTAGACGCTCGCTGGCCGAGGCCATGGGCTTGGATTACACCAGCCTGCTTGACGAACCGGCGCTGCCCGCCCCCGAGCCGGTCCCAGCGCCGCTGGCCGCCGGCGACGGCACGCCGGTCCGCACCCAAGGCGACCTGCTGGAAAGACTGGAAGAGCTGTCCCGCTCGGCTTACACCATGCTGGACGCCGGCGGGTTCAAAAGGCAGGACGTGGCCGGCATTGTCTTAAAGCTACTGGGAACCGAAGACGCCCAGTCCAGCCACGTGCTGAACTACGTGACCGACACCCTGCATCCGGCGCTGCTGCGGACCACCGACGAGATCGGCAATCTGCTGCGCGGCCTGGACGGTCAATTCGTCCCCGCCGGACCCAGCGGCGCACCGACCAGGGGCATGTCCAACATCCTGCCCACCGGCCGCAATTTCTATTCCGTCGACCCCAAGACCATCCCATCGCCCACCGCCTGGGACATGGGCGTCGGCCTGGCCAACGCGCTGCTGCAGGTCTATCTGGAGGAAGAGGGCGGCTACCCCGAGATGGTGGGGCTGGTCATCTGGGGCACGTCCGCCATGCGCACCCACGGCGACGACATCGCCCAGGTGTTCAGCCTTCTCGGCATCAAGCCGGTCTGGCAGGAAGAGAGCCGGCGCATCACCGGACTCGAGGTGATACCTCTGGCGGACCTGGGCCGTCCCCGGATCGACGTCACGGTTCGGATCAGCGGCTTCTTCCGGGACGCCTTCCCCAACCTGATCGAGTTGATCGACCAGGCGGTGGAGCTGGTGGCCTCGTTGGACGAATCGCCGGAAGACAACATGGTGGTCAAACACCTGCGGGAGGACGCCGCCGCCAGGGAGTCCGGCGAGGAACAGTCGGCCGAGCCGACCGTGTCCCAGGGCAACCCCGCGCTGTACCGGATATTCGGCAGCAAGCCCGGCACCTATGGGGCCGGGATATTGGCCGCCATCGATGAACGCAACTGGGAGAGCGTTCAAGACCTGGCTGAGGTCTATACCGCCTGGGGCGGCTACGCCTATACCCGCCAGGACTTCGGCGTTAACGCCCGGAACGAGTTCCGCCGCCGGTTCAGCCAGATCGTGGTTGCGGCCAAGAACCAGGACAACCGGGAGCACGACATCTTCGACAGCGACGACTACATGCAGTATCACGGCGGCATGATCGCCACCGTGAGGGCGCTGACCGGCAGCAACCCCCAGCAATTTTTCGGAGACAGTTCCGACCCCACCCGCGCCAGGGTTCGAAAGTTGGAGGAGGAAGCGCGCCGGGTCTTCCGCACCAGGGTGGTCAACCCCAAGTGGATCGACTCCATGAAGCGCCACGGCTACAAGGGCGCCTTCGAGCTGTCGGCCACCGTCGATTACATGTTCGGCTATGACGCCACTGCCCAGGTCATTGAGGACTGGATGTACGAGAATGTCACCGAGTCCTACGTGCTGGACCCGGAGACCCAGGAGTTCTTCCAGCAGAGCAACCCCTGGGCGCTAAGAGACATTGTGGAGCGGCTGTTGGAGGCGATAGAGCGCGGCATGTGGGAGAACCCGCCCGAGGACATGAAGGAAAAGCTTCAAAACATGTTCTTGGACCTGGAAGCCGATCTGGAAGCCCGCCAAGAGGGCCCGCAAAGCTAAATCACAGATCTTCAGGAGGCCACCTGTGGAAATAACGATGGAACTACTCCGTGAACTGACCCAAGATGACAAGAAAACGTGGGTGATCGGCGGCAGCAAGGTGTCCAGCGAGAATAGCTCCAAGGGCATCAAAGAGCCGGAGGTCTCGGGCAAATACGTCACGATCGAAGCGGACAATTGGCATTTTCACCTGGCCCTGGACGATGTTACCGGGATCCAGTTCGTCGATTCCGAGAGCCATGGGGACATGCACTCCTACTACGTCCGGTTTTCCGGCCCGGGATACGAGGACACGTTGGTCCGCAGCTATTTCCCCAATCCCAACCTGGACGACGACGAGAAGCGGACCGAGTTCCAGCCCGAAAAACTCAAGGCGTTCGAAGAGTTCCGGGACCGGTACGTGGGCCGCGAGGGCATCGTGTTCGTGACCAGGCCCCGGCAGGCCAGTTAGCCGGCTTTCCCTATAATAATCTAAGATTTCCTGCGATCTCGATCTTTCAGTTTTGATCCGGAACTGGGATTGGGCCGTATAGCTATTGACCACGCTGTCCGCGAGGAATAACATCAACTGGCTTACCACGAAGCCAAAGCGCTTAACAATCTAAAACATGTCCATAGGTGGTCCCGATTATTCGGGACTGAAAAGGGAAGCCGGTGAGATACCGGCGCGGTCGCGCCACTGTAACTGGTGTCAGCCACCCCACTAACGAATCGCCACTGACCCGATAACTCGGGATGGGAAGGCGGGGGTACTTGACCTAAGCCAGGAGCCAGGAGACCTGCCTATGGATTGACTTGATGCACTTCGCAATTGAGGGTGTGAGTCTTACCGATTCTCTATGACCTGACTTCCGAAGTCGGGTTTTTTTTTGCTCAAGATCAAACGTCTGGAGATTTCAACATGCACTGGCGTTCAACGGCCTTTGGGTTCATCTTTGGCACTTTGCTCCTGGCTATCTTGGCGTGTGGCGGTCCTGCCAGCGCCACGCCCACCGGTTCGGTTGTAGCCGAATCGAGCGGAGCGCCTACTGGTTCCGCAGAGCAACGCGTGTTGAAAGTAGCCCTGACTTTCCTGGACGAGCCGCCAGACCCTTATCAGACCGGTTGGCTGGCGGTCCCCACCGGTCTGGCCGAAACTTTGTTCCGATTGAGCGACGACCTTAAGCCGGAGCCTTGGCTGGCCACCGGCGCGGTACAGACCGCTCCGGAAACCTGGGAGATCACCCTGCGCGAGGGCGTCACCTTCCACAACGGCGTGTCGATGGACGCCGCCAAGGTCAAAGGCTCGCTGGACCTGGCGCTGCAACGGCGGCCCGGCACCAGGGTCCTTCTGGACATTGCCCGGACCGAGGTCAAAGACCCGTACACCGTGCTCATCACCACCAACTCGCCCAACCCGACCCTGCCCGGCCTGTTGACCAACCAGAACACGAGCATCGCCGACCCCGGCACGGTGCCGGCATCGCCGGAAGATTCGGCGGAAAGCGCTGCGATGACCGGTCCCTACAAGCTGGTGTCCTTCAAAGCCGATCGGGAGATGATTGTCGAAGCGCACACCGGTTATTGGCAGGGCCGACCGGCGTTGGACCGGATCGAATACGTTGCCTTTAACCAGAGCGACACCCGCCTCATCGCCCTCCAAAGCGGCGACGTCGACATATCGGTCAACCTCTCCCCACAGGGAGCGGTGACCGCCGAGAAAGATTCGTCACTGGAAGTTTTGATTGCTCCACCGTCGGGCATGCTGTTCATGTTTGTGAACCATGAAAGTCCGGCGATGCGGGACCCGCTGGTGCGCCGGGCCGTCGCCATGGCGGTGGACCGGAATGCCATGGCAACCGGCGTGGCGGACGGGCGCGCCGTCCCTGCGGAAAGCATGTTCCCGCCCGGGTTCATCTCCTGCCAGAATCCGGCTGGGTTTTCCTACAACCCGGAAGCGGCCCGTCAACTGCTTGCCGATGCCGGCTATCAGGATGAAAACGGCGACGGCATCGTGGAAAAAGACGGGAAAGCCTTGGAGTTGGTCCTACAGACCTATCCCGAGCAGCCACTCTTGCCGCCGATGCTCGAAGCATACCAATCGATGTTGAAGGACATCGGCGTTGGCGCCAAGGTCCAAATCGTGGAATGGACCCTGGCCAGCCAGGGCGGTTACGACCTGTTCGGCTACAGCAACGGCACCATCACCACGGGCGACCCCGGGTGGGCGCTCAACCGCCAGTTCCTGACCGGCGGCGACGAGAACCGGGGCAATTTCAGCAACGCCACGGTGGACGAACTCATCGGTAAGTTGTCCGGCGCGGCCGGTCCGGCCCAGCGGGAGCAGATCGCCTGCGAAGCCCTGAAAGCAGGGAATGATGAAGTTGCCCTGATACCGGTGATGTTCCCCAACCGGCTCTACGGGATATCGGACTCCGTCGATTGGCCGTCGGGTCCGCACGCCGTCCAACTCTACTTCATAGACTACAGAATCGGACTGAAATAGCTTGGGCAATCACCTAACGCGACGCCTGATAACACTTCCATTTCTCTTGGTGGGCATCTCAATCATCAGCTTTTTGCTGTTGAATTTCGCCCCCGGCGACGCCGCGGAGATCAGGCTGCTCCGTCAGAACGGGGGCGTAGCGCCTTCCGAGGAAGCGGTGATGGAATTGCGGCAAGAATTGGGTTTAAACGACGCCCTGCCGATCCGCTATGCCAGATGGGTATCTTCCGCGGTGCGCGGCGACCTGGGTGAGTCCTACCGCACCGGTGCTTCGATCGCCTCCGAATTGACCCGGCGATTGCCAGCGACCCTCCTGCTTGCAGCCACCGCTTTAGCCTTGGCGGTGGCTGCAAGCATCCCCCTCGGCGTATTGGCGGCGGTGAGGCGGGGCTCTTGGGTGGATACCATATGCCGCATACTCGCCCTCGTAGGGGCGGCAGTGCCCAGCTACGTGATGGCGCCGGCCTTGATGCTGCTATTCGCCGTGAAGTTGGACTGGCTGCCGGCCATCGGCTACGGGTCCTTCAGCGCCCTTGTGCTGCCGGCCCTGGCGCTGTCCTTCGGAACCATGGCCCAGTTGATGCGCCTGACGCGGGCCAGCGTGCTAGAGGTGCTGGACCAAGACTATATGCGGACGGCCCGCGCGAAAGGCCTGACCGAGACGGTGGTGGTTTGGCGTCACGGCTTGAAGAACGCCCTGCTGCCGGTGGTCACGGTCCTGGGGACCAATACGGGGTATCTTCTGGGCGGCGCCGTGATCATCGAGACCATCTTCGGCTGGCCGGGTGTCGGTCAGTTCGTCGTCACCGGAATCTCCCAACGGGACTACCCCGTGGTACAAGGGTTCGTGCTGTACATGGCTGTGATCTTCCTGCTGGTCAACCTGGCGGTAGATATCTCATACCGCTGGCTGGACCCGAGGCTTCATTTTGGCCGGCGGCATCACTAACATGAAGACTGACGCTAAGCCTGTAAGAACGCCTCTTCGCCTTCGAGAACCGGCTCTTGCCCCAAGATTGCCCCGACCTGGAGACGTCACCATACAGAACACGATCCAACAACCGGTTTCCCAGCGACGGGCTTCACGAAAGACGGTGTTCCATCACTTGCGCCACGACCCCGGAGCCGTTGCTGGTTTCGTGATCGTGGCCGCAGCTATCCTGGCGGCGCTGTTTGCCCCGTTGCTCCCCCTGCCAAGCCCGGTGGAAGTGGACCTGCAGAACCGGTTGCTTTCTCCCTCCGGCGCTTTCCCGTTGGGCACCGACCACCTGGGCCGGGATGAGTTGAGCCGCCTGGTCTTTGGCGCACGGACCACGTTGATGATGTCCGGCGCATCGTTGGCCATCATCATGGTCATCGCAACCGTGGTCGGTTCCCTGGCCGGCTACTACGGCGGCTGGCTCGACACCGGCTTGATGATGCTGGTGGACCTGCTGCTGGCATTTCCGGCGCTGATCCTGGGGGTGGCCGTGGCCGGTATCTTGGGGCCAAGCCTGGTCAACGTGATGATTGCCGTCTCAGTGGTCTGGTGGGCCAGCCACGCCCGAGTCATCCGCGCCATGGTCTTGTCGGCAAGGCACCGGGAATATGTTGTGGCCGCCAGGGCTATCGGGGCTAGCGACGGCCGAATCATCGTCTTCCACATCGCCCGTAACATCATGGGGCCGTTCGTCGTATTGGCGACGCTGGACATCGGCTGGATAATCTTGGGGATAGCCGGTTTGAGTTTCCTGGGACTGGGCGCCCAGCCGCCCACGCCCGAATGGGGGGCCATGCTCAACGACTCGCGCTCGTACATGCAGACCGCGCCATCGTTGTTGCTCGCCCCCGGAATCGCGATCTTTCTATTGGTGCTGGGCTTCAATCTTTTGGGCGACGGGCTGCGCGACATGCTTGACCCGACGACCTACCGGCTTTAGAGGACATAGCCGCGCCGGAGGGACGATAGATTCGGCCTGGCGTGCCGGGAATCACCTATTGACCCTATCGGTCAAAAAGGCTATTATTCTGCTCGAAGAGCAACCGAAAGATTGTCTCTTCGTTTAACAACTTAGACGAGCTGCTTGGTGGTCCCGTTCATTCGGGACTGAAAAGGGAAGCCGGTGCGAGTCCGGCGCGGTCCCGCCACTGTAACTGGTAACCCCCTCTCCCACCGGGAGTGGAGTCACTGTTCCGAGTAATTGGAACGGGAAGGCGAAGGGGGGGTAGAAAAGCCAGGAGCCAGGAGACCTGCCACCAGCTTGACTTGGAAGCCTTCGTGGATTGGGGGTATGAGTCAGTATGACGATTCCGCCCGACTCCGCCAGTCGGGCATTTTTTATGCCCTGACCGGATGGTGGTTGGGCAAAGAACAGAAAATTGAATAGCTAGGTTGTTCGTGGCTTTAGCCTGCTCGGCTATAATCCTGGTGGAAAACTGAGTTGACCGGAGCGGCGGGTCCTTTATCCAGCCGCGGAAAAAGTCAGACATAAATTCGAGACATAGAGAAATCTGAGGGGGAAATCATGGTACAGGTGTTTCGGCAGTCCATAGCAAACAGAGAGTCTTCCCGATGGCTTCCCGCGGTGTTGGCGGCAACCGTCGCCTTGTATTTCATCGGCTACGTCGACGGCACGGCCCAGGGAGCGTTCTTGGGCGGCAACATGGCGGTTGTCCATGAGGTCTTCCACCACGCCCGCCACGTTGCCTTCATGTGCCACTAGGCTAGGAGCCCGCTCCTAGCAGGCAACTCTAAGACCCGGCTTAAGAGAAAAATACCGCAGTCTCCGCTACGGAGACTGCGGTTCTAATCAACCCGCCTCCTCCCCAGCCCCGCGCTTCAACTTAGCCGTTTCTCACCCGGCGCTGTATGGCCTCGCACTGCAGTTTCGCGTATCTCATCGCCCCCAAAACGATGTCCCGCCGCGGCTTCGCGATCCACGGACAGGGCTTCTAAACAGATTTTCTCCAAACGGACTTTCATGGACTTTCAACGCATGTCAGGGAGGGGCAATCATGCCTAGAATATTGATCATTGGGCTGGTGGCGGGCCTATTCGCCGGCCTGCTGGTGGGCGGGTTTCACAACCTGTTCACCGTGCCCGTCATCGAACGGGCCATAGATTTCGAAGAAGCACAGTCTGCATCGGCGAATCCCAATGCCCCGGAAGAAGACCCGCTGGTCTCCCTGGGGGCGCAACGGTGGGGAATGGCGGCCGGGACCGGCATCTACGGCGCCATCCTTGGCGTGGTCTTCGCCGCCGCCGTCACCGTACTCCGCAAGGTAGTCCCAGATTGGAAGCCCTTGGCCATCGCCGTCACCGCGGCCGCCTTGGGATTCTGGGCCTTGTCTTTGTTCCCGTTCATCCGGTACCCGCTGAATCCGCCCGGTGTGGGCGAGTCCGACACCCTCACCTACCGGCAGGGTCTGCAGACCATGTTCATGATTCTGTCGGTACTAGGCGTCGGGGTATTGCTGTTTGGCCTGCGTGAGATCAACGGTCGGTTCCAAGAAACTAGCAAGCGGGTCAAAATGTACGGCGCTGCCGGGCTGGCCTACGTTGTCTTCGCGGTAATCATGTACTTCGCCCACCCGGCCAATCCAGACCCGGTGGAGATGCCCATCGACCTCCTGGAACTGTTCCGCACGCTGACGATGGTCGGGCAATTCCTGACCTGGGCCATGATGGCCGGACTGGCAACCGCCGGCATGTATTGGTATCAACGCCGCGATGCGAAGGCGGGCAACCGCTTCGATCCGGTGACCGGAGCGCCCGTAAGCCTGTGACCAGATCAAGCACGACAACCACCAGTGAGAACCCCGGAAATAAAAATCCCGGCAATAAAAACCCCGGCAATAAAAACCCCGGCGGAAACGCCGGCAGAATCCCAGAGTCCCGGTTTCCGTTCACGGCCATCGTAGGTCAAACGGCCATGAAACGAGCGCTGCTCCTGAACGCCGTCAACCCGAAGATCGGCGGCGTTCTGGTGCGCGGCAAGAAGGGCACCGCCAAGTCCACGGCGGTCCGTTCTCTGGCTGCGCTATTGCCCGAGGTAACCGTGGTCCAGGGCTGCCCCTACAACTGCAGTCCGGAAGAACGCCAGGGGCTGTGCAACCGCTGTGAGCCGATCGACACCGACGCCGCAACCGTCGTTCGCCAGATCCCGATCGTGGACCTGCCGGTTGGCGCGACGGAGGACAGGCTGGTGGGGTCTCTGGACATCGAGGAGGCCATCAAAACGGGAAACCGGGTCTTTGAGCCGGGCCTCATCGCAGCGACGCACCGGGGCATTCTCTACATCGACGAAGTTAACCTGCTCAACGACCACCTGGTGGACATTCTGCTGGACGCCGCCGCCATGGGCCGCAACTATGTGGAGCGGGAGGGTATCTCGGTGACCCATCGTTCGGAGTTTATCCTGGTGGGCACGATGAACCCGGAAGAAGGCGACCTCCGGCCCCAACTGCTGGACCGCTTCGGACTGGCGGTTGAAGTCGACGGGCGGTTCTCCCCCGAGGAACGCCAAGAGGTGGTGAAGCGCCGCATCGCCTACGAGGCCGACCCCCAGGCGTTCATGGCCCGGTGGCAGCAGCCGGAGCAGGAGGAACGGCAGCGGGTGCTGCGGAGCCAGCAGTTGCTGCCCCAGGTGGTTGTCAGCGATGACATCTTGTCCCTGATCACATCCATCTGCGCCGAATACGATATCGACGGCATGCGCGGCGATATCGTCATGTACAAGACAGCCAGCACCATCGCCGCCTACGAGCAGCGGACGGAAGTCAACGCCGAGGACGTGCGCGAGGCCGCCAACCTGGCCCTGCTTCACCGCCAGCGCCGGCAGCCCTTCCAGCAGCCCAATCTGGAGACCAGCCAGCTCGACTCAATGGTGGACGACTTTCAGAGTCAGGACCGCCAACGCGAATCGCAAGACCAGGCCGGGGATAACGATCAAGGAGAGGGCGATTCCGAGCCCTCGGATTTAAGACCGGAAGATTTAGAGTCACCGGACCCCGAATCACCTGAGCCCCAGGACCCCGACGCCGAACCGGACAATCCGGGATTCGGGCTGCCCCAGAATGAGCAGTTCGAAGTGGGCGACCCCTATGCGGTGCGGTCTCTCGACCTGAAGCCTCCAGACCAACGCTCCCGCCGCGCCTCGGGCCGCCGTAACGTCACCATCAGCGACTCCTCCGCCGGGCGGTACGTCCGCTCCCGCCAACCGGAGGGCAAGGCGACCGGGCTGGCCTTGGACGCCACCCTGCGCGCCGCCGCACCGCACCAACTGGGCCGCCGGTCATCGTCCCAATCAGCCAACGCCGTGCTGGTCGAGCCCCAGGATATCCGCGATAAGGTCAGGGAGAACAAGGCGGGCAGCCTGGTGCTGTTCGTGGTTGATGCCAGCGGCTCCATGGGCGCTCAGCGGCGCATGGTGGCGGTCAAGGGGGCGATCATGTCCCTCTTGCTGGACGCCTACCAGCGGCGCGACCGGGTGGGACTGATCTCATTTCGCGGGACACAGTCCAGTCTGCTGCTGCCGCCCACCAACAGCGTCGACCTGGCCCAGGTCCACCTGAAAGACATGCCCACGGGAGGCCGAACTCCGCTCAGCGCCGGTCTGTTCAAAGCGTTGGAGATCGTCGAGACGGAACGCATCAAGGACCGGGACGTCATGCCCCTGCTGGTGCTGCTGTCCGATGGCCGGGGCAACGTGGCCCAAGGCCAAGACTCGCCCTTGGACGAAGCGTCGGTGGCGGCTGGGATCATCGGCGAGGGCAAGATCCCGTCGGTGGTGGTGGACACCGAGTCCGGGTTCATCAAGCTGGGCATGATACAGCCGATAGCCACGGCCATGGGCGCCCAATACCTGAAGCTGGAAGACCTGAGGGCCGACAACCTGGCGGAGGCGGTGCGGCTCAACATGCCCATTATCGGCGAGGCCCCGCCCCACGTTAACTAGCGGTCAGGACTGTGCGGTCGGGATCCAGCCTGGTTCGAGTTGGCAGGCGGCCCTTCGAGGGCTTGCTCCCAGTTGATGCGGCATTGCCGTCCCGTTTACATCGCCCACCGGACTTGGTAATCTCGACTGTGGCCCGATTACCGGCCACTATCCCTTTTTTACTTAATGCGGCTGCGCCGCCCCGCCACCCCAGGAGGTACCCGTTTGGCCCGCAACATGCTCTATGCCGACATGGACAAGATGCTTTCTCTGTCCAAGCGCCGGGGATTCATCTTTCAAAGCTCGGAGATCTATGGGGGCCTGGGTTCCACCTGGGACTACGGCCCCTTGGGCGTGGAGCTGAAACGCAATGTCAAAGAGGCCTGGTGGCAGGCCGTGATCGCCCAGCGCGACGACATGGTGGGCCTGGACGCCGCCATCCTGATGCATCCCAAGACCTGGGTCGCCAGCGGCCACGTGGAGAACTTCTCCGACCCCTTGGTTGAATGCGGAAATTGTCGGCATCGGTTCCGACTTGACCATCTAACTTATGGCCACGCCTGGCTCGAGAACGGCGCCTCTGTAGAATTGAGTTTAGACGGAGCGTCAAATGACGACGTTGAGAAAGCGTTAAGAGAAAGAGCCGGGAGGATTGGTTCACCGATCTCAATCTCCAGGGAACTTGTAATATTGCCAGTGGTAGGTGGTTCACGAGCTGATCCAGTCACTAGCGTTCCGTGCCCGATATGCGAACAACGCGAACTGACCCCGCCGCGCCGGTTCAACCTGATGTTCAAGACCTTCATGGGGCCGGTGGAAGACACGGCCAACGAGGTGTTCCTGCGACCGGAGACGGCCCAGGGCATCTTCGTCAATTTCAAGAACGTTTTGGACTCGACCCGCAAGAAGCTGCCCTTCGGCATCGGCCAGATCGGCAAGTCATTCCGGAACGAGATCACCCCCGGCAACTTCACTTTTAGAACCAGAGAGTTCGAGCAGATGGAAGCCGAGTTCTTCGTTAAGCCGGGCGAAGACGTGGAATGGCTGGACCGGTGGGTCCAACACCGCTTCCAGTGGTACATCGGCCTGGGCATTCGGAAGGAAAACCTGCGTCTGCGCGAGCATGGTCCCGATGAACTGGCCCACTACGCCAAGGCCTGTTACGACATCGAATACCGCTTTCCCTGGGGCTGGGCCGAACTGGAGGGCATCGCCAACCGCGCCGACTTCGACCTGCGGCAACACCAAGACGCCAGCGGGCAGGACATGACCTACTTCGACGATGCGGCGGCCGAGGGCGAGGAGCCTCGCTACCTCCCCTACGTCATCGAGCCGTCGGGCGGCGTTGACCGGGCCACCTTGGCCTTCTGGCTGGACGCCTATGACGAAGAACCCGACGGCCCGATTGAAAAGGGAGCCGTGAGGGTGGTCTCCCACATCCACCGGGACCTGGCGCCCATCACCGTGGCGGCGCTGCCCCTGAGCCGTAACGAGAAGCTGCTGCCCACCGCCCGCCGGGTCTACGACACGCTCCGCAAGCACTTCCGGACGCAGTACGACGACGCCCAGAGCATCGGCCGCCGCTACCGGCGCCAGGACGAGATCGGCACGCCCTACTGCGTGACCATCGATTTCGACACCATCGACGACGGCCAGGTGACCATCCGGGACCGGGACTCGATGCACCAGGCCAGGGTCCCCATCTCCCAGTTGGTGGACATCCTGAAAGACAAGATCGAACACGCCTGGTAGGCGGCGAAATGGCGTTTCTTTGAACCGGCTGAAGATAATCTCTTATGCCTCCTAATCTTGTCGCCGCTACCGTCCGGCAGGGGTTGTTCACCCGCATCGTGGGCCGGCGGCTGCTGTATTACCCGGAGCTTGCTTCCACCATGGATGAGGCCGCCAAGCTGGGCGAGGGCGACGCCGATGAGGGCGCGGTGGTGGTGGCCGAGGTGCAGACCGCCGGCCGGGGTCGCCGTGGGCGCAGTTGGGTATCCCAACCCGGCAATTTGCTCGTGTCGGTCCTGTTCCGTCCCTCTTTGGAAGTCCTGCCGTTCATCAGTATTATCGGCGGGGTCGCCGCCGCCAGGGCTGTGCGCAAAGTGACCGGACTGGAACCCAAGATCAAATGGCCCAACGACCTGCTGATCAGCGGACGCAAGGCCGCCGGCATACTGGCCGAGAGCGCGGTCGCCGGGGATACCGTATGGTATGCTGTGCTCGGTCTAGGCATGAATGTGAGCCTGGACACCAGCCAGACGGCGGAGATTTCGTCCTTCGCGGTCAGCGTCAACGCGGCTGCCGGAAGGGAGGTCCCACGGGAAGATTTGCTTCGGCAGTTCCTGATGGACCTGGACGCCCTTTACCTGGCGCTCGGCCAAGGAGATTCACCCATCGCTGAGTGGCAGGACCTGTTGGAAACCACCGGGCAGCGGGTGACTGCAACCTGGGCCGACGACTCGTACACCGGCTTGGCCGAAGGCACTGACGAGTTGGGTAATCTGCTGCTGCGCCAGGACGATGGCGTTCTGCTGACCCTGACCGCCGGGGACGTAACGCTGAGCGGGCGATAATCGCCTTGGTTCCTGGCCCGGTTTTGCCGCAATCAAATCGCCGCCACAATTAGCTATCAGAGGAACAGATGCTGGAATCACTTAGCCTGGATGGAACATCGGTTGTCATAACCGGCGGGGGCACCGGACTGGGCCGGGCCATGGTCCGGGACATGGCCCGCGCCGGCGCCAACCTGGTCATCGCCGGCCGCCGCACGGGTCCCATCGAAGAGGCCGCCGCCGAGGCCATCAGCCTGGGCGTGGATGCAACTTCGGTGGCAACGGATGTGACCGACTCCGCACAGGTGGCAAACCTGATGCAGACCTGCCTGGACCGCTTCGGCAAGATCGACGTCCTGCTGAATAACGCCGGGGCAGTGTCGGACAACGTCCGGAAGCCCATCTGGGAGCATACCGACGAGGAATGGGACCGCATCATGCGGGTAAACCTCACCGGCGCTTTCTACTGCGCCCGCGAGGTGTCCCAGACCATGGTGACCCAGGAACACGGCAAGATCATCAACGTGGCTTCCGGGTTCGGCCTGCGGGGCGGCCGCGAGATCTATATGTACTGCTGCAGCAAGGGCGGCATGATCCAGCTCAGCCGGGTCCTGTCATTCAATCTGGCCCGGTACGGTATCACGGCCAACACCATAGTACCCGGCTTCGTGCCCACCGGCGCCACCGACACCATGGCCGCCAGCCTGCCGAGGGGCGGCGAATTCCTGCCCAACGGCAAGCTGGGCAAGCCCGCCGACTTTGGCCCCTTGGCCGTCTACCTGGCTTCGGCGGCGTCGGACTACATGACCGGGGAGATGTTCATCGCCGACGGCGGCGGCTTGGCTGCCGGCATCACGCCCACCGGCCACGCTCCGGTCATCGCTCTGGAAGCCTAACCAGCAACTTTTAGACCAAGTCTGGGGCCCAAACAACGGCCCCGGTTTCAGGAGAGAATCAATGCCGGTCCTACCCGAGTACGACCTATCCGGCAAGACGGCCATCTTGGCGACCTCAGGCGGGGGTGAGGCTCCCTTCCTGGCCCAGGCCCTGGTTGAGGGCGGCGCCAGCGTGTTCGCCGTGGCCCGCACTCAGGCGCTTCTCGACGCCGTGCTTGGCTCACTGCCGGCTGGTTCCAGCGGCGCGGTGATGGACGCCAACGACCCCGGCAGCGCCAAGCAGGTCATGGAGCGGTTCGACCGGGCGTACGGCGGCCAGTCCTCCGGCAAGATTGACATACTGGTTAACGACGCCCGCAGCATGTACGCCCAGGCACTGGAGCAGATCAGCGTTGACGAGTGGGACTCCGTCCAGACCCGGAACGCCAAGGCGCCATTCCTGCTTTCCCAGCAGGTGCTGCCGCGCATGGCCAAGGCCGAGTACGGCCGGGTGGTAAACATGATCTCCGAACTGGCCGAACGGGGCATGATCAACGGCTCGGCATTTGCCGCCAGCCAGGCCTCGGTGTTGGCCCTGACCCGTTCTTTGGCGGTTGAATGGAGCCGGTTCAACATCCGGATCAACGCCATCGGCACCGGCTGGATCGACACCCAGGGGCAGACCCTGGAGGAGCAGCGGGAAGAATTGCTGGTCCGCTACATCCCCCTCCGGCGCAAGGGCAGCCCCGGCGACATCGGCCCCCTCCTCGTCTACCTGTGCTCCGAGTCCTGCGATTACTCCACCGGACAGCCGGTGTATGTCGATGGCGGCCTGAACGCCCACCCTTAGCCCGGTCCGGGCCTGAACCAGCCTTTCGGGCGTCCGTTCGAATCTTGGATGTAACGCCTGGGCTGATGTACAATGATTCCAGCCCAAAGGCGTCTCCAATCTTTCGAGCCGCCCTTATCATTTTGACCAAGTTTTCTACCTTTCCCTGCGTAAAACAATGTTCCGCCAACCTACCCAATCCACCAAACCCGTCTCCCGGCTGCAGGGCATGAACGACCTGTCTGAAGACGCTTGGCGCGGCCGGCTGGGGCTTCAAGACCGGCTCGGCCAGCTTCTCGGCAGCTACGGTTACAGCCTGTTGGAGACCCCGGTCTTGGAATCCACCGAGCTGTTTCTACGGAAGTCTGGCGGTGAGTTGGCCTCCCAGCTGTACAGTTTCATCGACGCCGGCAGCAACCACGTAAGTCTGCGTCCCGAGTTCACCTCGCCCATCATGCGGCACTATCTGGAGAACGCGGCCGGCATCGGCCTGCCAGCCCGGTGGCGGTACTGCGGCCCGGTGTTCCGGTTCGACGAGTCTCACCCCGAGGCCAGCGGACAGTTCACCCAGGTGGGCGGCGAATTGATCGGCTCATCGGACATCTCAGCCGACATTGAGCTACTGAACCTGGCCATTTCCGTGCCCGCCAAATTGGCACTGGACGGCTGGAGTCTGCGGCTGGCCGACCTGGATATCTTGGACAGTTTGCTGGACCCGTTGGGTGTTTCCGAACGGGCCAGGTCGTTCATCATCCAGAGCATGCCCCGCCTGCGGGAAGGGCACGGCGCCGTATCCAAGCTGGTGGAGGAAGGCCGCCGTCTGCATCTGGCCGGCGGCGACGGTTCCGGAGACGGTGAAGAAGCCGCTCTGCACCAGGCGGTCCAGGGATTGAACGACGACCAGGCCCGGTCCGTATTGCTGGGCCTGTTGCGATGGAACTCGGCCGACCACCTGGGGCAGCGGACCCCGGAGGACGTGGTGGAGCGTCTGCTCCGCAAGATACGGGGCGCCGACAGCGAGGACAAGCTTCGGCAGGGCTTGGAGTTGGCCAGCGACCTAGCGGTTATCAAGGGCGAACCCCAAGCGGCGCTGGAATCGGTCAACGCTGTTCTGGCATCGGCCGGCGCCAACCGGAACGCAGCCAGTCGCTTGACGGAGATAATCGGCCTGATGGCAGACGGGCAAGATGCCAAGGGCAGGGTTGTGTTGGACTTCAGCCTGGTCCGCGGCCTGGCCTACTACAACGGCGTGATATTCGAGGTCAGCCATCCCGGTTGGCCAGGACCTTTGGGCGGCGGCGGCCGGTACGACAACCTATCTCGGGCGCTGGGCGGCAGCGACGCGGTCCCGGCCCTTGGCTTTGCCTATAACCTGGACGCCCTCATCGCCCTGGGCGCAGGCTAGGCCAGGACCATGACCATTCAAGACGAGAATAAGAACCGGAGCGATGGCCCCCTGCGCATCGTCCTGCCCAGCGACGGCGAACTGTACGACTCGACCACCGCCTTCATGCGCGCCTGCGGCCTGGCGGTATCCCGGCCCAACGCCCGGCGCTATACCGGCTCGGTCCCGGCGATACCCGGCGTTGAGGTCCTTTTCCAACGATCGGGGGACGTCACCCAAAAAGTGGAAGAAGGCAGTGCCGAACTGGGCGTAACGGGCCTGGACAGGGTGCTGGAATACCGCAACGACGAGGCACGGGCGGCGGTGTTGATTGACGACCTGCGCTACGGCCGCTGCGAGTTTGTCATGGCCGTGCCCAACTCCTGGATGGACGTGACTTCATTGTCTGACCTGGCCGACCTGGCTCTGGAATTCAGGCAGGAGGGCAAGCAACTCCGCATCGCCACCAAGTATCCCCGGCTGCTTCGCAGCTACCTCTACGAACGGGGCATCAATTTCTTCACTCTGGTGCCGGCCAGCGGCGCCATGGAAGCAGCCCCGGCAGCGGGTTACGCCGACCTGATAGCCGACCTTACGGCCACCGGCGCCACCCTGAGAGAGAACCAGCTCAAGATGCTGGAAGAGGGCACGATCCTCACCTCCCAGGCCTGCCTGATCGCCAATCCGGTGCTGCTGTCGGCCTCGAGAGAGATTCGAGGCATGGCCCGGTCGATCGTCGAATTGATGGAGGGTCACCTGAGGGCAGAACCCTACTACCGCGTCACCGCCAATGTGCGGGCAGGTTCGGCTGAGGAAGCCAGCGCCACGGTCCTGACCCGCCCCGACCTGGCCGGCCTGCGCGGCCCCACCGTCGCCAGGGTCTACAACGTGGAAGAACAGGACTGGTTCAACGTGAGCCTGCTGATCAAGAAGGGCAAGCTATTGGAAGCGGTTGACCACCTGAGAGGCTGCGGCGCCATCGACGTGGCCGCGTCCCAACTCAGCTACCTGTTCGACGGCCATTCCGAGGCCTACAGGTCGTTGTTCGGTGAGGAATCCGCCACCCGGAACTAACCCGCAGGGTCTAGAAGAAATGCCAAACCTGCCGATGCACATATACCTGGCCAATCTGGCTGCAGAGGAGCTGGACCGTGGTTACTTACACGACCACCGGGGCAGCTTTTATCTGGGTTCGACTGCTCCGGACATCCGCGCCATGACCAGGAAACCCAGGGAGCTGACCCACTTCGCGCCCCTGTCGGTGGAGGAAGTCGGCACCGGGACCAGGACCATGTTCCAGATGCATCCCGAGTTGAGCGACGCGTTGACGCCGGCCTCTCAGGCGTTCTTGGCTGGCTACATCTGCCATCTGGCGGCGGACGAGATCTGGATCACCAGCGTGTTCCGGCACAATTTCGACACGTCTTTGGAAGACAGCCGCTTGACCGACGACGAGGTGCAAGCCAACATCTGGGACCGCGCGATGCAACTGGACCTGGACCGTCAGACCCTCAGCCAGTTCGACGGGGACAATCACCCGAAACGGCTGTTAGCCTGCTCCGATCAGGACGTGTCCATGCCTTTCTTTGAAGACGGCCTTCTGGCAGAGTGGAAGGACCGGGTTGGGCGGTTCGCTGTCTGGGAGTTCAACTGGGACCGATTGAAAAGCGCCCTCAACCGGCTGTACCGTGATGACGAACAGGTGCAACAGGCCGTGGAGAAGTTCCTGGATGGGATGCCACGCAGTCTGGAACAGGTCTACAAGAAAGTCCCCGAGGGCGAGATCTCGGCCTACCAGCAACGGGCCGTGTCCGCCACCATCGACCAAGTCCGGGAGTTTATGCCGGAGTAGAATGGGCAACGGATATAGGGAGAATCAACGTGGCGCTTAATGTGATACATGGAGTCAAGAACGCCGAGAACGTTCTGGTCCGCATCGACCCTTTGGACCTGGACTCATTACCCGAGTCAGTGCTGGCTCGGACCGAGGCCGCCTTCGGCAAAGGCGTGACCCCGCTTCAGTCGATCAACCAGATGCTGGACGACGTGCGCCGGGAGGGCGACGCCGCGGTGTTACGCTACGCCAAACTCCTAGACGGCTCGGACCTGGAAGAGTTCCGGGTGACCGAAGCCCAGATGGCCCAGGCCAGAGATTCGATCAGCAAGGAACTTCGGGAGGCGTTGGAGATGGCCGCTGACCGGGTGCGGAGCTTCCACGAATCCACCATGCCCAAAGACTGGATCGACCGCGAACAGGGCCTTGGCGAATTGGTCCGCCCCCTGGACCGGGTCGGCCTCTACGCCCCCGGCGGCAGCGCCGCCTACCCTTCCACCGTGCTGATGACCGCCGTGCCGGCCAGGGTGGCCGGCGTCCGTGAGGTCATCCTCTGCACACCGCCCCTCCGTGGGGAATCGCTGAATCCAGCCGTGATTGCCGCCGCCGAGATCGCCGGGGTCGACGCCCTCTATCAGGTGGGCGGAGTGCCTGCCATCGCGGCCATGGCCTACGGCACCAAGTCGATCCCCAAGGTGGACAAGATATGCGGGCCCGGCAACGTCTTCGTGGCGATGGCCAAGAAACTAGTCCAGGGCCAGGTGGCCATCGACGGCGTATTCGGCCCAACCGAGACGATCGTGCTGGCCGATGACACCGCCAACGCCTATTTCTGCGCGGCCGACCTCATAGCCCAGGCCGAACACGACCCGCTGGCCACGGCCATCATGATCACAACCAGCCAGGACCTGATCAACCGCACCGAAGCGGAGGTCGACCGGATGCTGGCCTCCCAGCCCAGAGGCGACGTGGCCAAAGCAGCTTTGGACCGTCAGGGCAGGGTTGTCTTGGTGGACTCGCTGGACGAAGCCGTTGACCTGGTGAACCGGATAGCCCCAGAGCACCTGTGCCTGCTGGTGGCGGACCCCTGGTCCTGGGTCGGCAAGATCAAGCACGCCGGCGGCCTGTTCCTTGGCGAGTTCTCGCCGGAGGTCATGGGCGACTATATCGCCGGGCCCAGCCACGTCATGCCCACCGGGGGCACCGCCAGGTTCGGTTCCGCCCTGAGCGTGCACCATTTCCTGCGCACCATGCCGGTGGTCGGTCTCAGCCCCACCGAGTTCAAAAAGCTGGGCCGGGCCGCCGTGCACATCGCCGACGCCGAAGGACTCTCCGGGCACGCCACCGCCATCCAGGTCAGACTGGACTCGCTGAACTAAGGCGCATGCGTGCCAGCATGATCCGGCAATCCACCAATGGCCCAGAGCGCAATGAATCAGAATAAATCATCAAATAAACTGCCGCCCATGTTGCCCCACATCCAAGCCTTGGAAACATATCAGGGCGTGGACCCCATGGAAGTCATGGCCGAGCGGGCCGGTATCGCCCCCGACAAGATCATCCGCCTGAACGGCAATGAGAACCCGTATGGGCCTTCGCCCAACGTTGCCGCGGCTTTGGGCGGGTATCCCAATTTCAACTACTACCCCGACCCCGACCAGCGCACCCTGCGCCGGGTGCTTTCAGGCTATATGAACGTTGAGCCGGAGCGGATCGTGGCCGGAAACGGCAGCGACGAGCTGATTGACCTGCTGCTGCGGATGTACGTGGGCATCGGCGACAACGTAATCGTTCCCTCGCCGACCTTCGGCATGTACTCGTTCTCGGCGGGCATCTGCGGCGGCAAGGCCATCGCGGTGGAGCGCGACGATAACTTCGAGATTGACTTGGAGGCGATGAAGGCGGCCATCACCCCCCAGAGCAAGATCATCTTCCTGACCTCGCCCAACAACCCCACCGGCAACATCGTTCCAGAGGCCCAGACCAGGGCATTGCTGGACACCGGGCTGATCGTGGTGATGGACGAAGCCTACTTCGAGTTCTGCGGCGACACCGCCATCCCGCTGCTGGCCGATTACCCGAACCTGGTGGTGCTGCGTACCTTCAGCAAATGGGCCGGACTGGCCGGATTGCGCATCGGAGTCGGCGCCATGGACCCCGAACTGGCCGCAACCATGATGGCCATGAAGCCGCCCTACAACGTGAACCTGGCCGCCGAGGTCGCCCTGATCTCGTCCCTGGAAGACACGCCGGGGCTGCTGGTCCGGGTGAAGCAGATCGTGGATGAGCGCGACCGGATGATGCAGATGTTGCAGCAGGTCCCCAACCTGACCCCCTGGCCGTCACGAGCCAACTTCATACTCTGTCAGGTGCCCGAGGGCCGGGGCCAAGAGGTATTCGACGGCCTGTGCAGCCGGGGGATTTTCCTGCGGTATTGGAGCAGCGGCCGGTTGAAGGACTACATCCGCACCAGCGTCGGGCTGCCCCATGAGACCGACGCCGTGGTGGCGGCTTTCGCGGAATTATGCGCTTAGCCGGCTCGCCTGATCAGATTGCTCCAGCCATGTGCCCTACCCAGTCCCTAAACGTGTGCCCAACCGTGTGCCTAACCATATGGAGAAAGTGATGGCGTCTACCCCTACCAACAATGGCCGGACAGCGGCTATTGAACGCAAGACCAGCGAGACCGAGATATCCCTGAGCCTGAACCTAGACGGGACCGGCGTCTACGACGTGGACACCGGCAACGGGTTCCTCGACCACATGGTCAGCCAGATATCCCGGCACGGATTGATCGACATAACACTGAAAGCCAAAGGCGATCTTCACGTGGGTTGGCACCACCTGGTGGAGGACGTGGCGATCACGCTGGGGCGGGCGTTCAACGAGGCTTTGGGCGAGGCGCGGGGCATCCGCCGCATGGGCCACGCCATAGTTCCCCTGGATGAGACGCTGGCCATGGTGGCGCTGGACTGCAGCGGACGGGGTTACGCCGTGATCGAAACAACCCTGGACGACACCATGGTGGAGACGCTGCCCGGCGCGTTGGTGAAACACTTCTTCGAGTCATTCGCGCTGGAAGGCAAGATAAACCTCCACGCTCAGATCATGACCGGCACCAGCCCCCACCACAAGGCCGAAGCGCTCTGCAAAGCCCTGGCCCGCTCCCTGCGCGACGCGTTGGAGCCGGACCCCCGCGCCCCGTCCCAGATACCCAGCACCAAGGGCACTCTGAGCGGCTAGGTGCGAGTGGCGACCCACAGGAAATAATATCCGCCGCCTTTACGTCCGCTGCGGGCGCGTGCCTTAACTTCCTCGACCTTGAATCCGGTCTTGATCAGCCTTCTGGTAAACGCTGGGTCAGGATCGGTTGACCAGATGGACAAAACGCCTTGCGGCCGCAGAGCGGCGAAAGACGCTTCCAGGCCGTTATTGCCATAGATCCAGTCATTGCCCTCCTGGGTCATTGCCTGCGGGCCATTGTCGACGTCGAGCATGATAGCGTTGTAATCACCCTTGCCGTCCTTTATCATCTGCGCGACATCGGTCACCCGGACCGTGACCCGGCCATCATCAAGTGGACTACGGGCGAGATGAGCAAGGAAGTCCCGGTTCCACTGCACCACTTCGGGCACTATCTCGGCGACTACAACTTGGGCGTCGGCTTTGAGTTCATCCAGGGCCGATCTCAGGGTGTAACCCAGCCCCAGACCGCCGATCAGGACCCTGACCTCCGGGAAGACGGCGATCTTTTCACAGGCGAGTTTGGCTAAAGCGTCTTCCGATCCATGGACCTGACTGTTCATGAGTTCCCGGTTGTCAGCTTTGATCGAGAACTCAGTGTCCCGCTGGTACAACCGGAGCTCAACCCCGTTCCGAGACGTCTTTGCAGTGCCGAGCAACTTCCAGGGAATCATGGGTTACTCTACACCCAACCCTTGCTGGCGATTAACCCGGGGGAGTCGTCCTCGACTCCGAAGTCTTTGATCACGTTTTGTCACGTTGGTGTGGTCCTTATAGATCTGCCACTTGTCGTGCAGGTCGGCGGTTGCCTATGGGCAGTATATGCTTGATGCCCTTCACCTGCCCTTGGTGGTTCTTGTGGTGGTTCTTGGCGATCAGGGTCAACGCCTCCTTGGTCTTGGCCCGCGATTCTCCCACCGGGACCACGTTGTTCAGCAAGCCGCCCTGGAGAACCCCTTGGCCTTGGGCCAGCCCGTCCCTCAAGCCGATAACCGGCTTGGGTGACGTCGAGCTATCATACATCCATTGGGAGTGCTGGACGTCCCGCTCCTCCTCGGGGCGGTCACGGGCGTCACGGCGACAAAGCCAGATCATCTACCCGCGCTCATCCGGCGTATAGTTTTAGGTGCTGGCCCTTAGCGGGTTTGTAGTACACCCTCAAGAATCGCACCATATCTTCCGGTAGGCTGTCTCTAGGATGTCTCCCTAGATCGTTCCACCAGAGATTCAGGGGGGCGTTAACTTAGACGTTCCTTGAGAAGTTCCCAGGTGCGGTCCGAACATGGACCACAACTGGAACCGCCTGATCCGGGGCTCCAGGCCAGCGGCATCGCCGCCGGTCGCCCTCGAGATCGGCTTCATCCGGGGGGTGAGTGGTGCGGAAATCTTCGGCAATCGCGTTGGTTATCGCGGGTATCTTTTTCTCTGTCTTTGCCGTCCTTGGAGCGGCCCCGTCCACGGTGTCCATATCTCCACCGGGCGCGGCGCCAAGTTTGACGGTAACCCCATCCAGCGGCCCCAGGGGAACTCAGGTCACCATCGACGGCGAAAACTTCACCAACAGCGGCAATATAGCCGCCAATGGAATCACGCTGGACGGCATCCCAATGGTCCACCCACAGATCGCCGCGACCGGCGGTGGTGAATTGAGCGCCAGCTTCAGGGTGCCGGCAACCACCGGATTGGGCGCCAAGCCAGTATCGGTTATCGATTCTGGTTCTCTGGCCGGCGCGGCCACATTCACAGTTACCCAGCCAACAATAGCGATCAGTCCCGCCACGGCGGTCATGGGCCAAGTTATCACTGTCACCGGGACCGGTTGGGTGCCGCTAACGTCCGCGGCCCTGACGTTAACTTCCGGTGGCGTGGTGGTGGGGATCCACTCCGCGGACGCCGATGCCAACGGGGGCTTTGTTGCCAAGATAGCGTTGCCCAACACGGTAGGCGTGGGACCCAAAGAGGTTTCGTTCACCGCCGCGGATGCCGGTTCGTTGGGTAACACCGCCTCCGGGCAGACCCTGACGGTTACCGCTCCCACTATGACATTGTCGGCGGCCGAGGCAACGGTGGGGTCCGAAGTTACGGTCACTGCCGCCGGCTTCATGCCCTACACCGCCCTAACGGCATTCTCCATCGGCGCCGCGGATGTCAGGCGGGGCGTGGCGATAACCGATTCCACGGGTAGCTTATCCGTCACGTCAATGGTGCCCGGATTCTCGGGAGCGCAATCGGTCTCTATCACCGTTGGGGGGGTTACATCCTCCAAATCAATAAAGGTGAAACCAGCGTCTACGCCTGAGCCCGAGCCAGCGGCGGCAACACCGGCCGAGCCTCTGCCACCCGCGCCCCTGGATGAAGTGTTCGCCAACCTCATCGCCAACGATGGCAACTTGGTCCGGATATTCCGGTTCGACAACTCCACTCAGACTTGGGCGTTCTTCGACCCGCGGCCCGCGTTCGTCAGCACCAACGACCTGACCGCCGCTGGGTCCGGCGACATCGTGTGGGTCAAGGTGAACACCCAGCAGGAGTTCCGGGGAAGGATTCTGCTCCCTGGCTGGAGCTTGTTCTCGCTGGAGTGACGCTTCGAAGGCCACCGGGTTTCGGCGGAATGAACGGTCCGCCCGGTTTAGGCGCGGCCCTTTCTGGCGAGGAACTCGGGGAAGGCGTCTTCGACCCCGAACCCTTTCTGCACGGCGGTGAAATCCTTCTCGTTCTCCCACATGCCCCGCAGGTCGGCGGTCATGTCTTGCAGCAAGAGTTGCTTGATGCCCTTCACCGACCCCTGGTGGTTCTTGGCGATCAGCGTTGCCATCTCCATCGTCTTGGCCCGCAGTTCTCCCGCCGGGACCAGGTGATTCAGCAGGCCAACCTGAAGAGCTTCCTCGGCTTCCACCACTCTGGCGGTGAACAGGAACTCCTTGGCCTTGGGCCAGCCCACCTGGTTGGGGAGGGTCCAGGTGCAGTTGATGCGGCCATAGGCCACGGCCAGGAAGCGGAACTTGGTGTTTTCGCAGCCGACCCGGATGTCGAGACAGGACGCCAGCACCGCGCCGCCGCCGTAGGCCAGCCCGTTCATCATGCCGATGACCGGCTTGGGCGACGCAGAGATGTCGTACATCCATTGGGAGTGTTCCGCGGAACGGACGTCCCGCTCCTCCTCGGTGCGTTCACGGGCGTCGACCCGCTGCTCGTGGATGTCGCCGCCGGCGGAGAACGCCTTGTTGCCGGTCCCGGTGATCACGATGCAGCCGATGTTGTCGTCTTCGTTGGCCGCCTTCACGGCATCATGAAGCTCCGAATCCAGCTGGTGGTTCATGGCGTTCAGGACCTCAGGGCGGTTCATCGTAATGACCGCCACGCCCTCTTCGTTCTCGACCAAGATATGTTCGTAAGTCATTTTTCCTCCATCTTATTTTCGGTTAATGTTCCCGGTCCTCGGTCGCGTAACCCATCCGTGAGACTTCGGGAAACTTGATTTCACGATCGGTAAATGTATTGCCTAAAGGGTATCAGCCGACCTAGTTTTCCGATACAAACGGCTGCACCAGTATGTCACCCTGCGTCCATCCGCCGTACGAGGAAAGGTCTGCCGGTCTGACGATCGTCCGAAACGGGGCCAGGATTCGCTGGAATATCGCAGGAATACCGAATCGCTCCCGATTTTACGGTGGGCGTGACAGACAGTCAATTTGGCCGGATGCCGATCCGGCATATGATAAACTTCCAGCGTCGCTCAGGCGTGACTTGAGATTCAATTGATGGCCAAACTTGATTTGGTGAGATCTGGAGGTATTTGGATTGGTTAAGATGAATGCGGGCGTGGCTGTGATCGAGATGCTGCGGCAGGAAGGGGTATCTCACATATTCGGAATCGTTGGGTCGTCATTCCTGGACATCCTCGACCCCCTGTACGACCGGGACGACATCCGGTTCATTGGGGTACGCCACGAACAGGGAGCGGCCCTGATGGCCGACGGCTACAGCCGCATCTCCGGCGCGCCCAGCGTTTGCCTGGTGACCAACGGCCCCGGAGTCTTGAACCTGACCTACGGTATCGGTTCCGCCTACGTGGCCCACTCGCCGGTGGTCGTGCTGGCCCCATCCGCTTCCCGTAGCCACCAGAACCGGGACTCCACCCAGGAGTTCGACCAGGTGGCCCTCTTCAAGCCAATCACCAAAGCGGCCTTCGCCATCAACAAGATCGAGGTCCTGCCGGAGGCCCTGCGTCACGCGTTCCGGGTTGCCACATCAGGCAAGATGGGTCCGGTGATGATCGACATCCCCCGGGACCTGCTGCCCGGCGCTGAGATTGACCTCGATCTCCTGAGCCCGGACGCCTACCGCCCGGGGCAGACCCGCTCCAGAGGCGACCAGGGGCTGATTGACAAGGGCGCCGCGGTGCTGGCCGCCGCCCAACGTCCGGTCATCTTGGCCGGCGGCGGAGTGCAATGGAGCGGCGCCGCCGACGAGGTCTGCCGCATGGCGGAACTGACCGGGGCGGCCATCGTGACCTCCTACGGCCGGGCGGATGCCGTGCCCAACGACCACCCCAATTATCTGGGTCACCTAGGCCGGTTGGGGTCCGCCGAGGGTATCGAGGCGATGCGGAATGCCGACACCATCCTGGCCGTGGGCACCCGCCTCAGCCAGTCGACCACCTTCTACGACAACCGGTTCATCCCCGCCGACGCCAAGATCGTCCAGATAGAGATCGACCCTCAAGAGATCGGCCGCAATTACCCCGTGGCGGTGGGCATCGAAGGCGACGCCAAGGCGGTGATGGAGGGTCTGCTGGAGAAGGTCCGGGAGCGGGAGCCGCGTCCCAACGAGATGTGGGTCTCGGAGATCGCCGATTGGAACTCGCGCCGGGCGAACCGCCTGCAGGATGAGGAGAAACTATCCAGCTTACCCATCAAGCCCCAACGGGTCTACGCCGAACTCCGCAAGGTCATGCCCAGGGACGCCATCGTGGCCCTGGACGCCGGGTTGGCCCCCAACTACGGGCAGGACCGGCTAAATTACTACGAGCCCAAAAGCCTGATTACCTCGCTGGACCTGGGCGGTCTGGGGTTCAGCTTCCCGGCGGCCATCGGCGCGAAATTCGCCGCCCCCGACCGGCCGGTGATCAACTTCAACGGCGACGGCGGATTCCTGTTCAACGCCCAGGAGTTCTCGACGGCGGTCCATTACAACCTGCCGCTGGTCACCGTGATAATGAACAATGGCATCTGGGGTTCGGAGAAAGCCTACCAGCGCTATGCATTCGACGAGCGTTACGTTGGCGCGGACACCACCAACCCCCGCTTCGACAAATATGCCGAGATCTTCGGCGGCGTGGGGTTCTACGTGGAGCGGCCTGAGGATATCGGAAACGCCCTGACCGAGGCCTTGAACTGCGGCAAACCCAGCATCATCGAGATACCAACCGACCCCGACGAGATGCCTCGCCCGGCCCGTTTGAACGAGGTGCAGGCTCCTCCTGGAGCATAGATAACACCAGGCGGCCAGGCCGCTTTCCCAGCCGTCTTAACGATAATGGATGAAACAGTTATGCAAAACGTAGTCATGCCCGATTCCATAAACCTGGAAGACGACGCGGTGGTGATCCTCTGGGAGGATGCCCATCGGAGTCCCTTCCCCCACCGCTACCTGCGGCTGCACTGTCCCTGCGCCAATTGCATCGACGAGATGACCGGCAAGGTCACCCTCGACCCCGACTCGGTGCCCCAAGACGTGAAGGCGGTTGACCAGATGCCCGTCGGCAAGTACGGAGTGCAGTTCCTTTGGAGCGACACCCATTACACCGGCATCTACACCTTCAACGTGCTGCGGGCGGCCTGCCCCTGCATCATCTGCGGAGAGGCCAGGGCCAGCAAGGCAGAGTCCGGGACCAGTTAGGGGTCCGAAGCCGGGTTTCTATCGTGGGAGCGCATCGGCTTCTCGAGGGAAGCCTTGAACTTGGGCGAGGTGAAAGTGTTGGACTTGAAGGCGAAGTTGGAGAGCTGACGCTCGCCTGGTTTGCCGCAGGTGGCGCAGTTGGCCGGCTCATCCGACTGTGAAACCGAGCGCATCACTTCAAAGTCCAAGCCGCAACCGGCGCAGTAATACTCGTAGATGGGCATGAGAACCTCCTGAAACTAGGTATATTTTAGCTTCATTGCCGAAAGGTTGCCACGGGAACACGAGCAAGAGCCTCTGCCCCCGTTCAGGGGGTTCCTCACTGGGAAGATTGGCTCGTGGCAAACCCTCCCCCATTACCGGGGAAGGGAACTAACTAACCCAACAAAGGGGAGACATCATGGCAGAAACGACGGATGTTGCGATCATCGGCGGAGGCGCGGCCGGTTGTGCCGTCGCCTACTACCTGGCCCAATCCGGTATCAAGTCCACCATCATCGAACGGGAGGGCTTGGGCAACCAGGCTTCCGGATACGCCGCCGGCGGGTTGAACCCACTCACCGGGGTCGGAATACCCGGCCCGCTGGGCACCTTTGCCTGGGAGTGTTTCCAACTCCACATGGACCTTTACCCGAGCCTGAAAGACCAGTCGGGCATCGACTACCAGACCAGGAAGGTTGGCAAGTTCGACCTGGCCTTGGAAGAGTCCGAGGTCGCGGGACTGCGTGAGACCGTGGAACTGTTTCAGGGCATCCCGGGATTCGAGGGCCGCTGGCTGGAACCGGCGGAGATCGCCGAACTGGAGCCACGCGTCAGTCCGAACGTCCTGGGAGGCATGTACGACTTCGGGAACGCCGCTGTCGACAGCCACGGCTTCACCAATGCCATGGCCGCCGCCGCGGAGAAGATGGGCGCCAGTATCAGGGTGGGAAACGTCCGGACTCTGGAGAGCAAAGGCGGCAAGGTTGACCGGGTGGTCCTCGCCGACGGCGAGATATCCTGCGGTCAGGTTGTGATGGCCATGGGGCCTTGGTCGCGGCGGGCCGAGTCGTGGCTGGGCGTGTATATCCCGGTGGACCCACTCAAGGGCGAGATAATTCGCCTGGAGAAAAACGGTGAGCCGTTCAAGCATGACATCGCCGGCGGCGGCGGCACCATCTACCCCAAGCTGGACGGCCTGAACTGGTGCGGCACCACCGAGGACTGGAAGGGGTTCGACCGGGAACCGTCCGAGCAGGTGGCCCGTGAGATCAGAGAGCTGGTTGTCCGGCTGGTCCCCGACCTGGCCGACGCCAAGATCGCCAAGCACACCGCCTGCCTGCGTCCGGTGACGCCCGATTGGCTGCCGGTGCTCGGCCGCGCGCCGGGCTGGGACAACGTCTATCTGGCCACCGGCGCGGGGAAGAAGGGAATCTTGCTGGCGCCCGGAATCGGCCGTTCCGTGGCCGACCTGATAACCACCGGCGAAACCGCCCTTGCCATACAGGGTTATTCTCCCGAGCGCTTCGCCACCGAACTGGACTAGGATCAACCGATGACTAATAAGATACGCATCACCGCCGGCAGCGTGATGGTGGAGGCCGAACTGAACGACACGGACACCGCCGCCGCCATCTGGGACATCCTGCCGGTCCAAGCCAATTGCAACACCTGGGGCGAGGAGATATATTTCAAGATTCCGGTGGAAGCCGAACTGGAAGGCGGCCAGGAAGTGGTGGAACTAGGCGACCTGGGCTACTGGCCGCCGGGCACCGCCTTCTGCCTGTTCTTCGGTCTCACTCCCGCCAGCCAGGGCGACGAGATCAGGCCGGCCAGCGAAGTGACGGTCATCGGCAAGATGTTGGGCGGTCAGGAGACCATGGATGCCCTAAAGAGCGTGCCGTCGGGCGGTCCCGTTGTGATTGACCCGGCGTAACCGGCCCGGTCGCCTGCCGGTTCAGCGTCCGAATCGGGCTGCCAACTCGGTGTTGCCCGACACGAATACCCGCTTGTTGGCCAGGGCCTCATCCATGCTGCCGCGCCCGTAGACCAGCAGCAGGAATGTTTGAGTGTCGCAGCCAAAGACCGCGTCGGGACGTTTATCGCTGGCCGACTCCATCAAGGCCTTCTGCCCGCCGCCGGCGACAATGTCATAGCTGCCAGGCGCCGCGCCGGTCAGTTCAAAGCGGAACCTGCCGGATGAATCCAGCCTGGTCCCTGGGTCGAATAGCCGTCCCACCACGAAAACAGGGAGCATCTCCATGATGGCCGGGAGGCTTGCCGCGGACAGGGCCGCATCCGCTTCCAATCTCGAACGGAAATCCCATTCGTGGACGATCAGTTCGGTGAGGCGCAGGTCCAGATAGGTCCCCACGGAGATGGTGCCGGCGGGGTGGTAGCAGGGTTTGTCATTGTCGGCGTCGGTCAACCCGGACAGCGATTCATCGAAATTCACCTGGCTCTGATTAAAGGTGGACAGTAGATCGCCGCCCAAGCTAACGCGGTAGTCTATGGTCAATCGGGCATTCGCCCGCAACCTGGCCTCCATGTCGCCCACTCCCGCCGGCGGCATGCCATCGGGAGCGGAGGAGTCTCCGCCTGCTCCCCGTATGATGTTGGGTACGTACCGCTCAACCGCCCCGGCAAGGTGGGCCACCACGTCCTGGACCTCCCAGGCGTCGCAGGCGCTGGGAGTTGACCAGGCGGCGGGCGGCAGCGTTTTCAGGTATCTTCCGATCCGCTCCGTTTCGTCTTTGACCAACCGCACCTTCTCAAGTACCGAACCCATCTCGTCATCTCCCGAGCCACGCCTGGCATACCACTACAATCAATTTTCCGTCAGCTTTCCGTCAGCTTTCCGTCAGCTTTCCGTTGGCGGTATTATAGTGACCCGCCGGTATTACACAATCCCGGCGTTATCCGGACAACCCTAAGGAGTCGCAAGTGGCATTAGGTTGGGCAATAATCGGCGCCGGCATGCACCCGCAACAGAAAGTGGCCCCGGCCATCGGACTGACCCCGGACGCTGAACTGATCGGTGTGTTGAGCCGGGACCAGAGTAGGGCCGACGCCTTCGCCGAAGCGCATGGGGCCAAGGCCGGCTACTCCAACATCGACAACATGCTGGCCGACTCGCGCATCGACGCGGTCTTTGTGGCATCACCCAACGCCTCGCACGTGGGCCACACGGCGCGGGTGGCCAGGGCGGGCAAGCACGTCCTTTCCGAGAAACCCATGGCGACCTCGGTGGCAGACGCTGTCACCATGGTCCGCGACTGCCAGGCCAACGGCGTGAAGCTGGGCCTGGGCTTCGAGCTGCGGTTTCACCCGGCGCACCGCATCGCCAGGGACCTGGTGTCTCAAGGCAGATTGGGTCGGGTCCGCCTGCTGCAGGGGCATTGGGGCCGAGGCGAAAGGGGCGAACCGGAGCATCTGCCCCGGTCCGGACTCCGCGGCTGGTGGGAGGACCCAGCGGCCATGGGCGGCGGCTCGGTGATCATGGGGCTGGGTGTCCACGTGTTCGACCTGGCCCGGTTCGTGATGGGCCAGGAGGTCACCGAGGTTATCGCCATGACCGACGGCCAGACCGACGCCCAACCGCTGGAACACATCGCCAGCATGGCCTTGCGGTTGGAGGACGGGACCATCGCCAATATCAGTTGCGGCCGCATGCTGCCCGACACGCTGAACAACTTCACCGTCTACGGCACCGACGGGCGTTTCACCGGCACCGCCACCGTCTGGGAGGCGCGCATGGGCGACGCCGAGGTGGTCAGCGAAACAGTCAACCGCAAGGAGAGCTGGGAGTACGACTACCTGGCCAACTTCGTGGATGAGCTGGCAGACTTCCACAACGCCATCAAAGAGGACCGGGAGCCGGCGGCCACCGGCATCGACGGCCTGAGGTCAACGGAGATCAACTCGGCAGTGATCGAGTCTGCCAGGACCGGCAGGGCGGTCAAGATCGAACGGCAGACTCCTTAGGAGTCCACGGCGGTTGACGCCGTATCCGACCGTTGCTACGATTCCCACGCCCAGGGCACCGACATAAACCGAAAACTTGAGGGCTTATGACCATGACTACCACCGAGCGGACCCAGGCGCAGGGCGCGATGCGCGGCGTGCAGGTCTTGGATTTCGGGCAATACATCCCCGGCCCGATGCTTGGGATGCTGCTCAGCGACCAGGGCGCCGATGTGATCAAGGTTGAACGCCCCGGCGGCGACCCCGCCCGCAGCGAACCGGCCTTCGCCACCTGGAACCGAGGCAAACGCTCGGTGGTGCTGGACCTGACAACCCCCGAAGGACAGGCCGCCGCCGTGGCCCTGGCCAAGAAGGCCGACATTGTGATTGAGAACTACCGGCCCGGCGTGGCCGACCGGCTGGGCATCGGCTACGAAGCCCTCGCCAAGGCCAACCCAGGGCTGCTCTACTGCTCCATCCCCGGTTTCGGCGAGGACAGCCCCCACCGCAACGAACGCGGCTGGGAGGGCATCGTGGCGGCGTCCACCGGCGTCTACCAGCCCATCGACGGGTCCGGCGAGCCGCTATTCCTGCCGCTGCCGGCGGCAAGTACCTTCGCGGCGTTGGTGGCCGCGGTGTCCGTGACCATGGCAATGGTGGCCCGCGACCGTACCGGCAAGGGACAACGCATCGAAGTGCCCATGCACAGCGCCATGTTCTCGGCCATCGGGCGGCACCTGGTCAAGCTCTACGACGTCAACCCGCCTGACCTGTTCAATCTGCCACGCAACGTCATGTCCCACCAATATATGTGCGCCGACGGCCGCTACTTCCAGTCCCACGGCATGTACCAGCGGTTCGTCAGCCAATTGATGGACGCCGCCGGCCGCCCGGAGTGGATCGAGGAGCTTCAAGACCTCTACGGCACGGAGGTTGCCCCCGAGACCGTGGCCATGTGGAAGGACCGGTTCGAGAAGATGTACCTGGAGCGCCCCGCCAAGGAGTGGGAAGACGCCATCGCCGCGTCCAAGGGCGTGGGCACCATCTGCAAGACCATCGACGAATGGCTGGTCCACGAGCATGCCATCGCCGGGAAGATTGTCGCCGAGGTGGACGACGCCGAGCACGGGAACATGAAGCAGCCCGGAGTGCAGGTCCGGCTTCGGGGCACGCCCGGCGCCATCCAGGGCCGCGCGCCCAAGTTGGGTGAGCACACCGACGAGATATTGGCCGAGCTGGGAAACAGCTCCGCGCCGGCGGCAACGCCCAAGAACCGCAGCGAAAACATCATGAGCGCCCTGGAAGGGCTTCGAGTGCTGGACCTTTGTATCGTACTGGCCGGTCCCACCTGCGGGCGAACCCTGGGCGAATTCGGCGCCGATGTCATCAAGATCGACGACCCGGCGCGGCCCTACGATGTGGCCGGCAACGCCGACGTGAACCGGGGCAAGCGCAGCATCCAGATCAATCTCAAGACCAAAGAGGGCTTGTCAGTCTTCTACAAGTTACTGGAGAACGCGGACGTGGTGGTGGAGAACAACCGCAAGAGCAGCCTGGCCCGCCTGGGAATCAGCTACGAGGAGATGTCCAAGCGTAAACCCGACATCGTCCACGCTTCGTTGAACGCGTTTGGGTACGACGGACCGTGGAGCGAGCGGCCCGGTTGGGAGCAATTGGCCCAGGCCACCAGCGGGATCCAGGTCCGGCGGGGCGGCCGCGACGCGGCCCCCAAGCTGCTGCCCTATCCAATGAACGATTACGGCACCGGACTGATGGGCGCTTACGCCGTGGCCCTGGCTGTTCACGAGCGCAACCGCACCGGCAAGGGTCAACAGGTGGACAGCGGCTTGGCATTGACCGCCGCCCTCCTCCAGTCGCCATATTTCTTGGATTACGATGGCTACAAGCGGGACGAACCCGAGGGACTGGGAGTGCGGGGCTTCTCCGCCAAGTCCCGCCTCTACGCCGCCGCCGATGGCTGGCTGTACCTGCACTGCCCTGACGACGAGGCTTGGGGCCGATTGACGGGACTACCCGAGTTTACCGGTATGGACGCGGGCAGCGACGAGTCACTTACCCGGTCCATGGCGCAAGTGTTGGCTGGCAAGCCTCGGTCAGAGTGGGCGAAGGTCATCAACCCCACCGGCGTCAGCGTGATCGCCAACCGCATGGTTGAGGACTTCCGAGACGACGCCGACATCCGCAAGGCCGGACTGATCGTGAAACGCTACCACCCCGGCTACGGCCAGGCCGACCACCTTGGCAGCGTGGCCAAGCTCTCGGAGACGCCCATGCGGATCGGCCGGCCCACCCCGCTCTTGGGCGCGGAGACCGACGATATCCTCAGCGAGGCCGGATACACCGGGGAGCAGATCGAATCCATGAAGCTGTCCGGGGCCGTCGTCCAGCACCCGGTTTAGCGGGCAACGCGATTCGATGGAAGACATCTTCACTCTGACTCTTTCCGAGGAACTTGAGATCGCAGCCCGGTTGATAATGGCGGCAGTCTTCGGCGCCGCCGTCGGCTACGAACGCCGCAGCGCCGTTAAGCCGGCCGGGCTTCGCACTCTGTCTTTGGTGGCCGTCGGCTCGGCGCTATTCACCATAATATCCGCTTACGGGTTTGAGACCTCCGACCAGTCGAGGATCGCCGCCCAGATCGTGACCGGTGTGGGGTTCCTGGGCGCCGGCACCATCATCCGCAGCAACACCGGCGTGTCGGGGCTGACCACCGCGGCCACCGTCTGGGCCACGGCTGCCATCGGGATGGCGGTTGGCTCCGGACTGTACATCGCAGCGGCGAGCGTCACCCTCCTGATGCTGGTGATTCTCTACATATTCGCCCCCAACCGGCATCCGGAAGATTGAGGGCCGGTCCGGTATGGTAGAACCGGGGACCGGTCCGCCTGAGTAAATCAGTCCAGTTTCTGCAGTCGTCCTAGGGATAAGACGGGACTCGACGTGGATCTATTCGTCTCAACCGACACCATCGCTTTCCACAAGGTCTGGATGGGAATGGCATCTTTCGCCGAATGCGCCGATGCCAAGCTGATCGAATTGGACGGGTTGACCGCCCACGTTGCCGCCTTCCCGGCGTGGTTCAAATTAAGTGGCTTCTCCGGGGTGGAACCGGCGCTCGGCTCCGCCTAGGTCCGTCGGGTCCGACCGGCCCCTTGATTCTCAACGGGTACGATGGTGAGATTCCATACGTGTGGCAGGCGCAGTGGTAACGTGCTAAACTGGCGCATCACAAATATTCGCGTCTAGGCACATCCGTGTGCAAATCATGGGCGCGGCCTCGGGGCGCACCCTGAGCGTGCGCAACCTCAGGTAGAAGAGGTCTTTTTGCTCCGCATCTACAACACCTTGGCCAAACGCGTGGAAGAAATCCACCCCACCACCGCCGGACTCATCCAGATGTACACCTGCGGCCCGACCGTGTACCGCGACGCCCACATCGGCAATATGCGGACCTATCTGATGGCCGACTGGGTGCGCCGCTCCCTGATCCACAGCGGCCTTGAAGTTACCCACATCAAGAACATCACCGACGTTGGCCACATGCGCCAAGAGTTGGTCGAGGCCGGCGGCGACAAGATGCTGATGGCAGCCCTGGCCGAGGGCAAGACCGTCCAAGAGATCGCCGATATGTACGCCGGCCGGTTCTTCCGTGACGAGGCCCGCCTCAACATCATGGAAGCCACAGTGTTCCCCTGGGCCAGCCACCACATCCCCGAGATGGTCTCCATAGTGGAGTCTCTAGTGGCCAAGGGCCACGCCTATGAGAAGGGCGGCAACCTGTATTTCGACGTCCCTTCCTTCCCCGGCTACGGCAAGCTCTCCAACAACACCGGCTCGGACCTGCTGGAAGGCGTCCGGTCCGAGGCCGACCCGCTGAAGAGCGACCCCCGGGACTTCACCCTGTGGAAGGCCGCGGAACCGGGCCGCGACCTGAAATGGGATAGCCCTTGGGGGCCCGGTTTTCCCGGCTGGCACATCGAATGTTCAGCCATGGCCTCCAAGTATCTGGGAGAAAGTTTCGACATCCACACGGGCGGCGTCGATAATATCTTCCCTCACCACGAAGACGAGATCGCCCAGAGCGAAGCTGCCTTCGGCAATCAACACGTTAATTACTGGATTCACGCCCAGCATCTGCTGGCCGACGGCGCCAAGATGGCCAAATCTGGCGGCAATGTCTTCCTCATCGAGGAGCTTATCGAGCGGGGTTTCTCTCCGCTGTCTTTCCGATACTTGTGTATGACGGTGCGGTACCGGCACCGAATGAACTTCACTTTCACATCGCTGAAAGCAGCGGAAAAAGCCCTGACCGGCCTTAGGCACCGGGTCTGGCTCTGGAGCCAGGAGCCGGAGGCAGGCGGCTACGAGGCCCAGATCGAAGAATACCGGCGGCGGTTCTGGGAGCATGTGGAGTCCGATCTGGACCTGCCCAGCGCTCTGGCCATGACCTGGGAAATGGTCCGCTCTGAGCTGCCGGGCCGCGCCAAGATGGCCCTGCTGCTGGAGTTTGACCAGATGTTTGGCCTAGACCTGGACAAGGCCCCCGATGAGAACTTGGTGGCGCCGGACGTCACCGCTACCCTGACCGCCCGTGGCGAACACCGGGAGAAGGCCGATTACTCCGCCGCGGACACCATTCGGGGTCAGCTGGCCACAGGCGGGTACGTGGTGCAGGACACGCCCAACGGAACGCTAGCCCGCCCCAAGACTCCCCTGGAGTTACGGCAGGACAAATGGGTGTCGGTATCGTCGTCGCGGGAGGTGGAGTCCTACCTGAATGAACCAGCCGACCTGGATTTCACATTCATCTTGAACGCCTACGGATACCCCGGCGACGTCAAACGTTGTATCGAGAGCATGCTGACCCACGCCGGAGACCACTCGGTTGAGGCCATCGTCATCGACAATGGTTCCACCGACGGTACGGGCGAACTCCTTGAGGAGATGCAGGGTGAGCATTCCAATCTTCGAGTGGTCCACTGCGACCACGTGATCGGAGACGCGGCCAGCAAGAATATCGGACTGATGCAGAGCCGTGGCCGCAACATCGTGGTCATGGACGGCTCGGCAGAGATCACCGGAGATATCCTCAGCTCCATAGCCCAGAAGCTGGACGATCCTACCGTGGGCATCTTCGGCCCCTGGGGACTCAGTACCGGCGACATGCAGCATTTCCACGAAGAAGTCGAGGACGGCGACGCCGATGCCATGCAGGCCTATTGCATGGCCTTTCGCCGCGAATCCGTGAACACCGTTGGGCTGATGCGGGAGTGCTTCCGGTTCTACCGCAACTTGGACATCGACTACTGCTTCCAGTTCAAGGACAAAGGCTACAGGGTGGTGGCCGATTCCTCGCTGCCCCTGGTGCGGCACGAACACCGCCAGTGGACCGAGTTGGACGACAACCAGCGCGACGAGCTAAGCCGGAAGAATTTTGGCCGATTCCTGAAGCGCTGGGGCAACCGGCCCGACCTGTTGATCGCCGCCGACGCCGTTGGGTTCGAGAACCAGCAAAGGTTCCATCACTAAACCGGGGGAAAGAAGCGGTGGCCTGGCAACCGCCGATTTGGTACCGCTGATCGGACGTGCTCGCCCGGTTTTCAGAGATACTGGCGGTGCCCGCCAGGCCCTCCAACCCTCTCCCGCTCCCGGTGGCAGCGCGGCTTCAGCCGGATCCCTCCGCTCTTCTTGCACCACCCCCTTTGATAGTCTCGTCCGGATACTATCGGCTTGAAAGGGTTTTTACATAACGAAAAAGATTTGCATCCGGCGAATAGGTTAGAATCCTATCGTTCACGTGGCCGCCGATCGATTGGCCACAACACCTTCTTGGGAAGTTGATTGCCACTCTGACATGCGATATTCCGCTCGGTTCATTATCCAATTCTCATTCTTGACGCCCTGCCTGGCCGATGCTAGATTCCGTTGGGATTCGACACAGGATCTCCTGGTTCCTCGCACCGCCCGCCGCGCCGTCCATCGGGGCGATTAGCCGATGTCTGAAATAGCAGAAAAACTACTGGCTGGCGAGCAACGGGCATTATCACGATTGATCACCATGTTGGAGCGGGGAGACCCAGCTGCCGCCGAGGCGATGAAGGCGATCGACCAGCATACCGGAAGGGCTTACACGGTGGGAATCACCGGTCCTCCCGGAGCAGGAAAGAGCACCATCGTGGACCAACTGACTAAGTTGGTGCGCGAGACCGGCTCTAAGGTCAGCATCATCGCCGTTGACCCCACCAGCCCCTTTAGTGGCGGCGCCATATTGGGCGACCGCATCAGGATGCAGCGCCACTATCTGGATCCCGGGGTGTTTATCCGCAGCGTGGCCACTCGTGGCCAAACGGGCGGGTTGCCTCGAATCGTAAAAAGTATGGTCCGGGCTTTGGATGCCGCCGGAAGCGACCTGATAATCGTCGAGACCGTGGGTGTCGGCCAGACCGAACTAGGCATAATCAGCGTGGCCGACACGGTGTTGGTGGCGCTGAATCCCGAATCGGGAGACGCGATTCAAACCTTGAAGGCGGGGGTAATGGAGATTGCCGACGTTTTCGTGGTTAATAAGGCGGACCGGGACGGAGCGAACCAGATGGCAGCCGCCATCACCGGCATGCTTCATCTAGCCGCCAGCAGGCCCGAGTGGAGCCCCCCTGTTGTGTTGACGACCGCTAATACCGGTCAGGGAATCGAGGACCTCTGGGTGAATATACAAAGTCACCGTGAGTTTCAAATCGCAAACGGCAGTCTCGACGAGCGCCGTGGGAGGCAGCGCAAAGGGGAATTCTTGGAGGCCGTGGAAGAGGTGCTGGCGCAGCGCCTTCGCGAGAAGGTGAAAAGCGACCCTGACCTGAGCGCTACATTGGAAAAAGTGGCCGCCAAAACGACCGATCCCTACTCCGCGGCATTGGAGTATCTGGGGTCCGGCTCGTTCTCGTCAGACTGGCTAAACGCACGATAGGCGGACGCGCCTACCGTTCGGCAGACCGACTCCACAGGTGCTCTGGCAACCGCGAACATGGGGAAACACACGCCTTTGGGTGGGCGGGGAAATACATATCCGATTCACGGAAGTGGAGATTCTTAATGTCAATTCTTGGTATTAATCTAAGGGCTTCTCAAAAGAAGCCCTCTTCGGCGGCGGTATTAGATTCCGACTCCCACCTGAGCGAACTTGGAAGTTTCTACGACGACGAAGAATTCACAGAGTTGGTAGACCGGGTCCAGCCGGTCCTCATCGCCATCGGAGCACCTCTGAATCTACCTTCGGGCTTCTGCTGCCTGGACCAGTCGTGTGATTGCCATTTCTCGGTGCCAAACCGGAAGGGGCGATTGCTCGAGTTGGAATTGGCCAAGATGGGAATCAGTTGCTTCTACACCAACAAAGGTTCCATCATCAGAGACCTCATCTACCGCGGGATCCACCTTAGCAAAGACCTCAGGGCGGCGGGACACAACGTGATAGAGGTCTACCCTCATGCCACAAAGATGGTGCTCTTTGGCGATAAGGTACCACCGAAGAATAGCTCGGCAAGCATCAGTTACATGATTGACCATCTGGCCCCCTTAGTCTCGGGAATGGAACGTCACACCGACGACCTGGACCGGAACACCTGCGACGCGATCATCAACGCCTACACCGGGCAACTACACGCCCAGTCCAACACCGATGTGCTGGGCGACCCGGAAGAGGGGATACTGGTACTGCCCAAGCTCCCCACGTAACCGGGGGAACCGGACCCCTGAAATTGCCTGCCTAGAGGCCCATAACCGGATACACCCATCCGGTTATGGGCCTCATTTTATATCCGGCTATATCCGGGCCAAGCGGGAAATGGGGCCGGATGGCCCTAAACATCAGGGCGCATTGAAGGTTGCCGCTGGATGTTGGTGATTCTATGCTGAGGTGAGAATAGGTTAGACAAACAAGGCTGAATCCAAAAACGGAGGTGTGGATTTGGAGCTGCAGATATACGGACGCAACCTTGAGATTAACGACCAGATCCGTGAGCATGTGGAGACCAAACTGGGCCAGATCGACCGTCATCTTCCAGGAATATCGACAGCAACGGTGGAATTGGCCCTCGAGCCCACCCGCTCGAGCAATGACCGGGTGGTGGCCCAAGTAAGCCTGCACGTCGGTGGGACCCTGCTCCGGGCCCAGCAGAGGGCCGCGAACACCAAAGCCGCCATAAACTCCGTGGCCAAGGCTTTGGACCAGCAGATCAACCGCTACAAGAGCCATGCCTACCGCAGCGAGCGCAACCGGCGGCATAGCCGTGGCGCGGACGAGAGGCTCGAAGATTCTTATATCCCCGGCGGCGTGGCTGAGGACGGAGCCATAGCCGGCACGGCGTTGGCGGATGCCAAGAGCATTGACGGGGAGATCGTGCGGGTGAAGGAATTTGTGATGGACCCCACCAGCGTGGAGGAAGCCGCCGTTCAGATGCAGTTTCTAGGACACTCTTTCTATATGTTCCTAGACTCAGAATCAAACAAACACTGTGTTCTGTACCTGCGGGGAGACGGGAATTACGGCCTGATACAACCGAAGTCCTAAACGTTCCGGGAGCGACGGGCAAGCAAAGACAAGAAGGGCATTCTCACCCGGAGATACTCGCGGGAAGGATGCCCTTCTAAATCTCGTCAAGATGGGCCGGGCCATGACCCGGCCCATCAATAAGACTGGCCTAGTTGCTTTTGTCGTCTCCGTTGCCGCTGTGGCCGCTTCCCATGCCCAGGAAGTTGCCCAGCAGGGACGTGAATTCCATGGGGAATATCCACTTGGTTGAGGCACTGTTTCCCATGGATTTCAGCGTCTCGAAGTATTGCAGGCTCATGGTGCGCCCGTCAGCGCTTGAAGCAACGGCGTTAATGCGCTCCAGCGCCTCGCTGAAACCCATGGCTCTAAGCACGGCCGCCTGCTGTTCGCCCTCGGCCTTGAGGATCTCTGCTTGCCGTTCGCCTTCCGCTGAGAGGATCGCCGCCTGTTTCTCGCCCTCCGCCACGTTGATCTGCGACTGTCGCGCACCCTCGGACTCGGTGATCTCGGCGGTCTTGATAGCCGCGGCCGACTTCTCCCGCTCCATGGCCGCCTTCACTCCGGGAGGCGGGTCGATCTCGTTGATCTCCACCTGGGAGATCTTGACGCCCCAACGCTCGGTGACCTCGTCCATGCGCACCTGGAGCGCGTCCCTGATCCGTTCCCGTTCGGCCAGGGCATCGGACAGCGTGGTGGAACCGATCACGGCCCTTAATGTGGCGAACGCCAGGTTTATCACGGCCAGTTCAAAGTTCTGGACCTCCAGCACGGCGCGCTCGGCGTACTCCTCCATCACCCGGTAGTAGATGACAAAGTCCATGTCCACCACCACGTTGTCGGCGGTGATGTATTTCTGGGTCGGCACCCTGGTGACCCTTTCCCTCAGGTCGACCTTGGTCCCGTGAAAGATCACTGGCAACAAGAAATGCAGTCCCGACCGCCGGGTCCCGACGAAGGTGCCGAACTTCTGCACGACCATTCGTTGGTATTGCTGTACCATAATCAGTCCGAATGCCATTTGACCCTCCCGACTAACTGTTTCCCAGATATGTTACGAGATGTTCTGATTTGTTGGATCTATCTGCCGGAAAACCGTCAATATCAGGCCATCGACACGCCTAACCTCGATCGGCTCTCCAATTGAAATCACACTACCATCTTCACTGATAGCTGTCCATGTTTCGTTTCCCACCAGGACCACGCCCCTCGGGTCCAGGTCGCCGGTAACAATCCCCGATGCCCCGGTCAGGACCCGGTCCTTCTCAATGGGGCCTTGCTTCCGAGACTGGTATCCCTGCACCACCACATATACCAATGCCAGGCCGATCACGCCGCCCGTGCCCGCCAGCAGCCACCGGTTGACTGAGATCGATGGCAGGGTTGGCGAAGCGTCACCAAACTGAGTAAATAGGAGCAGGCCGCCGACCACCAGACTGACGATCGCGCCGACCGCCAGGATTCCTATCCCGGCCACGGCGACTTCCAAGGCTGCCAGCGCCACGGCCAGCAGAACGAACACCACTCCGGCCCAGTTGACCGGCAGATTTCCCAGCGCCAAGAATGCCAGCAGCAGGCAGATGACCCCTACCACGCCCGGTGCCACCAGTCCGGGGTTGAACAATTCCACTACGATTCCCAGGCCGCCGACCGTAAGCAGGATGAAGGACACGTTGGGGTCGGAGATGAACTCTAAGAAGTGCTCCAAAACGCTCTTCCCGAAGGTCCTGACCTCCAGGCCATTCGTTTCGAGTACCACCATGCCTTCGAAAGTTTCCGTTCGGCGGCCGTCCAGTTGGGCCAACAGGTCGTCTAGGTCGTCAGCGATGTAGTCCACCACGTTGTCCGCCAGCGCCTCCTGGGCCGTGAAAGAGGCCGCGGACCGCACCGTTTCCTCCAGTTTGTCTTGGTTTCGGCCCCGAGTTTGAGCGATGCTTCTGATGAGCGCGGCGGCATCATTCTCAACCTTGCTGGCCAGGGTGTCGCCCAGGTCCTCTCCGGTGCTGGAGACGGGGGTCGCCGCTCCGATATTCGTCCCGGGCGCCATCACCGCGAAATGACCCGCCGCCGTGATGAATGTGCCTGCCGAACCGGCCCTGGCGCCTTGTGGCGATACGAACACGGCCACGGGGACCGGCGACTCCAACAGCAATTCCACGATCTCCCGGGTGGATTCGAGCAGTCCTCCCGGGGTGTCCAGTTGGATGACCAGCAGGGTTGCGCCGTCCTGATCAGCCTGTTCAATGGCCCTGGCGATGAACCGTTCCTTGACCGGGTTGATGATGCCGTCAACCGTCATGACCAGTGCGTGGGGGCCGCGTGGGGTTTGGGCGTGGGCCAATAGCGGCCCCATTAAGCCGGTAAACACCAGGCTTAATGATAGAAGAGCGAAGAAGAGACGGACGACCCGGAGCCGTTGGTTCATACGGTCCACCGCCTATATTTGGGGCACTGGGGCAGAAGAGTCCTGGTCTAGTCCGGCATCCAAGTGCAGACCAACCGGAAGGGTATCAGACCGGGAGGGTATCAGACATGCGAGACCGGCTCGGCTACCGCCACCTCAGCGGAGAACGCGTTGGCCGAAGCGGGCGTCCGGGCCATCCTAGCCAATAATGGGTTGACCAGCCGTAGCACCCCGCCCAGCGTCGGGTGGCCCATGATCTTGCCAATCATCGAGCTGTGCCAGTCAAAGGATACATCAGGAGAATTGGCCAGTTCAGCGGGAAACCCATTCTTGCCAGCCTGGCTGACCAAGGAGCTGATATGGCTATCGCCCAAAAATTCGAAGGCGCGGCGGGCCGAATAGCCCACCTCCAATTCGTTGGAGAGCAGGTCTTTCCAATCCTTCTGGTATGAGCGCAGGCGATTGGCGGTGAGGTCGTCGTCGCGCAGGGCCTGGTCCAGCGCCCCAGATGCAATCTCACTGGCCATCAGCGAGTAGAAGATTCCGCCACCGGTGGTCGGCTTCACCTGGCCCGCCGCATCGCCCACCACCATCACGCGCTCAGCGTAGGTCTTGCGCAGCGGCCGAAGGGGGATACCCCAGCAGACCGGCTTGGACACCGTGCCCACGATCTTGCCATCCAAACGCCGGGCCGCAACAAACTCGGCGAACCGTTCCGGCGCGTTCTTGCGAACCAGAAGCCCGGCCAAGGCGAATCCGGGCTTGGTCGGCACCAGCCAGGCGAAGAACCCCGGCGCCACGTGCCGCCCCAGATAGACCTCCACCTCGTCAACGCCGTCCGTTTCCACCAGCGCCTGAACCCCAACCACATAGTCGGAGGCCTCACCGAGGCCCAATTGGCGGTTCAACTGGGAGCCGAAACCGGCGGCCAAAACCAACGCTCGGGCTTCGGACACGCCATCATCGGTAACCACCGAGACCCGGTCCTTGCGTTGCTCCACCCGGGCCACCCGCCGGCCCAGCGTATACTCGGCGCCGGCATCACGGGCCCTGTCGGCGAAGGATGAGACGTAAGCCACGCGGTTGACCACGCGGGCCACCGGGTGGGGAGTCTCAAATCTGACAACGTCCGAAGAGGGAGCGAACACTTTGGCGGCGCTGATCTCGCCGTATACGTGAGCGGGGTCGATGGGATAACGGCGAAAACATTCTTCACCGACCAGACCGGTGCATAGTTTATCGCCGATATTTTCTCTGGAGTCGATGACGGTAACGCCGTAGCCTTGGGAAGCCAGGGAAAGAGCGGCGTTGTTTCCGGCTGGGCCGGCCCCCACCACGATCACATCTTGCAAAATCTAGCACACCTCAAAGAGCTGCAGGTAAAAGCCCCGTTTAACGGCCCGAAGCCCGGGGTTGGTTGCCACGGGGAGATTATACCCTAGCAGACTCACACGGTCAGGCGATTATAGGGGCTGATTCGACTGTTATTGTTAACCAGTATCCCGTGCCGGCAGTCTTTGTACAGGGTGCGGATATCGCCAGAAACCGGTCGATCAGAGACCGAAAACCGCCGCACAAAAGGCATGCCGCGCCACGCATTGACAACGCTTGGCAGAAGTGTATAATTCTGCCCAAACTTAAAGTGGTCAGACCACTTTTTAAGGCGCTTTAGATTGCCCGATTCCATGCAGGCTGAGTTACATAACCTGGACGGCCAGCGGCTCCATGAGTCCATCGTCCTGAGGTTCCATGCTTTGATACAGCAGGGTATCTTGAAGCACGGCGCCAAGTTGCCCGCCGAGCGTGTATTGGCCGAGCAGCTAAAGGTTGGCCGTGGCTCGGTGAGAGAAGCCATCAGGACGCTGGAACTGCAGGGTTTGGTGGTCAGCAAACACGGGTCCGGGACCTTTATCAACACCCAGAGCCTGGATGCCATGACCACGCTTATGACGTCGGCCCTTGGTCCGGGCGGCAGCGAGACCCAACTGCGGGACATCTTCGAGGTACGGCATCTCCTTGAACCCCAACTGGCGGCCCTAGCGGCGCAGCGAGCCACGCCCGCCGATGTGGAGCGGCTGTCTTCCATATTAGTGGAACAACGCCGGCAGATCATGGAGGGAGAGACTGGGGTGGACGCCGACACCAAGTTTCATTACGCCCTGGCGACCGCCACCCACAACGCCGCTTTGATCAAAGTGGTGAGCGCGGTGGAAGATGTGCTCCGGCAGTCACGGGACCAGTCGTTGCAGCAACCGGGCCGCGCGGAGAGGTCTTTGGCCTCCCACCGCCAGATATTGGAGATGGTCAGCAACCGAGACCATCACGGCGCGCGCGAAGCGATGGAGCATCACCTGACGGCGGTGGAGCCGTCCTCGGTGTTTGTCGAATAAGACATCGAAACGTTTGGACGCTGGAGTCCGTTTCCAAACGTCTGCGTTAAGCAGTAGTGGATAAAAACAACCGGAAACACTAGATCTGAGGAGGAGACCTATGGCCACCAGAGCTGTTGAGGTGGTGTACCGGGGCATATTTCAGCGCACATTAGCCCGGAACATCGTCCGGCAAATAGTTTTCGCCGCACGGAAAGACGGCAAGATCGGCACGGCCTTTGGCCGGTACAGCGACTCACCCGAGCGGAACGGCATCCCGGCCAAGCAATTCGCCGTGGTAGCCGACACCGCGCTGGAGCTGGAAGAGAGCTTGGCTGTATATGAGGCCACCATGGTGGACGTCACCATCAACGTTGACGACACCATGTGCAAAGGTCTGGAGTCTTGGGCCTGGTATGGCCTCCAACCCATCAACGAAGTCACCAAACCCGGCGGGACCCTGATCGTGACCTCCCGCCAAAGCGCCGACGCGCTGTTGGAGGACATCCACCAGAAGAAGGACCCTTACAACCTATCGATCATACCCAGCACCGTGAGCTTCTCCGGCCTCTGGGTATTCAAAGACGACCACACCGACATGCGAGCCCTGGGCGCGATGTGCAAGGCCTGCCCAGAGCTTGTCAGCATCAAAGCGATGTTGGAATCCGTCCAAGAGCAGACGGGCAACGAAGCCAAGGTCGCATCGGTCCAGCGGGCCTTTGACCGGGGCACGAGCCGTCCGGTGGAACCCGGCGAGGGCAACACCGAAACTCCATTCAGTTTCGACATGCCTGGCTGGAAGACCATGGAAGAAGGTCTGGTCATCAGGGCACAGAAAGAGGGGACCGGTTTCAGGGGCGGAGAGGGCGGATACACCCCCGGCCGCAGCGAGACCTTCAAGAAGTGGAGCACCCGCTCCATGCGGCCGGTGATCAACTTCGACACCTGCATCAAATGCACGCTGTGCTGGCTGCAGTGTCCTGACACCGTGTTCGACATCACGCCCGACGGCTTGTATGACGCCAACATGGAGGCGTGCTGCGGCTGCGGTGTGTGTGAGGCGGTTTGCCCCGTGCCGGACTGCATAACAATGGTGGGCGAGCCTGAGTTCAACGATAACTCCAGTCAATACGACGCTTGGACAGCCGACAAAGATGGCTACAACAAGTGGATGACGGTACTAGTTGAGAAACAAAAATCGGAGACACGGACCCACGGATTCCACCACGTTGGCGGCTACGCGGAAGAGATTGCAGCGTCGGAGGAAGCCTAATGGCGACAGTAAAACCAAGGCTCTATGAGGAGTCAAAAGAGGAACTTATCAGCGGCAGCGAGGCCGTGGGAATCGCCTGCGCTCTCGCCGACGTTGATGTCATCACTGCCTATCCCATCCGGCCCTACGACACGGTGATGCAGTATGTGTCACGTCTCAAGGCCGACGGCGCTTTCGACTTTGATTTCATCATCGCCGAGAGCGAGCACTCCCAATTTGAGATCGTGAAGCATGCCTCCGCCGTAGGCGCCCGGACCTTTTCCGGTTCCAGCGGCGTGGGTTGGTTCTACGCCTTTGAGGCCATCACCGTTACCGCCGGCCTCAGGATGCCCGTGGTGGCGATGGTCGGCAACCGGGCGTTGGACGACCCCGGCGCGTTCGGTGTGGAGCACAATGACGCCATGGCCGTCCGCGACCTGGGCTGGCACCTCTACTGGGTCGCCACCGCTCAGGAAGCGCTCGATATGGCCCTGATGGCCTGGAGGATCGCGGAAGACCCGACGGTGCTGCTGCCCTTCGCGCTTAGCTGCGACGGCTCATTCCTGACCCACTCGCAGGCGATCGTGCAGGTCCCATCCCAGGACCAGGTTGATAGATTCCTGCCGCCATACAAGCGGGGCACGCTGCAATTACACCCAGACAACCCCATCACCATCGCCCCTCAGGTTAACGAGGACTGGCTGATGGAGATTCGCCGCCAGACCGATGAGGCCATGCGCCGGACGTCCGCCGTGATTCGCCAGGCCCATGAAGAGTTCCGGGAGATATTCGGGCGCGGCGATCCCAGCCCATTCATTGAAGAGTTCATGTGCGAAGATGCCGAAATCATCTTGGTGGGGATGGGCACGTTGGCCATGCCCACCAGGGTTGCGGTGCGCCGCCTGCGCGCCGCCGGCAAGAAGGTCGGGTTCCTGCGCATCAAGTTCTTCCGGCCCTTCGCCGCGGAAGAGGTCCAAGAGGCGCTGGGCGATGCCAAGGCGGTTGCGGTGATCGACCGCGACTACTCCTACGGCTCACCGTCCGGCGGCGGGGTCCTGTTCCACGAACTGCGTTCGACCCTCTATCCTCTGGACAAGCGGCCCCTGATGTTAAACTTCATCGCAGGGCTGGGCGGCCGGGAAGTTACGGTGGACGATATCAACATGATGACTGAAACGGCCCAGAAAGCCATCGACACTGGTAAAATCGAACAAGAAACCACCTGGGTATCGGTGAGGGAGTAATCGATATGGCAACTGTGCAAGATCTTCCCCAGATAACGGGAGTTAAGAATATACCGGTAGAGGAGTTTTATAACTCAGGTCACCGGACCTGCCAGGGCTGCGAGTCGGCCTTGGTGATGCGGCTGATGATCAAGGCCGCCGGTCAAAGGACCATTGTACTGGGCAGCACCGGCTGCATGTACGTGGCCAACACCACCTACTACAGCACGCCTTGGGTAGTGCCGTGGATGCACACCCAGTTGGGTTCCGCGGGCTCGGCCGCCACCGGCACCGCCGCGGGCCTGGCCTCCATGATGCGCAAGGGCAAGATGACCCAGGAACCGATCAACGTCATCGCCTTCTGCGGCGATGGCGGCGGAGTGGACATGGGCCTATCGGCCATCTCCGCGGCTCTGCAGCACGACGAATACAACCTGTTGATCATCTGCTACGACAACGAGTCCTACGCCAACACCGACATTCAGGCTTCGGGTAGCACCCCTTGGGGGGCCAACACCACGTTCAGCCCCACGGGCAAAGACATCCGGATCATGAACACCAAGCAGAAGAAGAACATGGCACCCATGATCGCCACCGGCCACCCCAACATGCGGTTCGTGGCCACGGCCTGCGCTTCTTATGGCCTGGACTTCAACAACAAGGTCCGCCGGGCCTTGACCATCGGCGGTCCCACGTTCATCCACTGCATCGACCCCTGCCCCAAGGGCTGGGACTACGACCCCAAGTACTCTCACGAATTGGGGATGCTGGCCATCGAGACCGGCCTTTGGATCCAATATGAGATCACCGACGGCGAGTTGATCCTGAACGGGCCCAGCCGCGCCATCGCCAAGGGTATCCGCAAGCGCAAGCCTGTGGAAGAATACCTGATGCGCCAGGGCCGCTTCGCCCACTTCTTGCCGGAAGACATCAAGTTCTTCCAGGACAAGGTGGAGGAGACCTGGGAGAAATGGTGGATCCCCGGCCTGATCCCCATCACCCCCGGCCAAGACGACTAACGCTCACCGCTGGTACCTCCGGGCGCTAGCGGGCCTGAACAAGAAAGAGGGGGCGGACAATGTCCGCCCCCTTATTTGTGTCTCTGTTAGCCGGGATCAACCAAGAGCAACCCTTATTCTTGGCGCGCTAATACCTTCACTTCTTCATCCAGTCTATTCCCCAGCCGGTCCTTTTCGACTTCCAGGTCATACTGGTTTTGCAGATTTAACCAGAACCGTTCTGAAGTCCCGAAATAACGGGACAGGCGCAGTGCCGTATCGGCCGTCACAGCTCTTTGGCCGTGGACGATCTGGTTTATCCGGCGGGGGTGCACCCCAATGTCCTTGGCCACCCGGTACTGGCTGATCCCCAGCGGAACCATGAATTCTTCCATCAATATCTCGCCGGGATGGACCGGTGGTTCTTTCGTGGTTGTCATTGGCTCCACCTCTTCTCCTAATGATATCGCAACGAGTCCAGGGTATTCGGCGTTACCGTGTCGTCTTATACCTTCGAGATTCCCGTTCCCACTTGCCACCGCAGGCGGTTCGGGTTAGAGTAGGTTCGATTTTAGACCCGCATCGGTATCCCGATTTTTGATATATAGTGATCTGCCGGGGATTCCGAGCGGGTGTATCCACCCTCACATCCACTCAACCAAATCAGGAGGACCCGATGGCGAACGACCCCATCAATCTTTACGACTACGAAGCCAGGGCCAAGCTCGCTCTGCCCCACGACAACTGGGACTTTATCGACGCCGGAGCCATGGACGAGATCACGACCAAGCGCAACCGGAGCGCCTTCGACCAACTGTCGATTCGCCCCCGGTTCATGCGCAGCGTGGAGGAGCGGAAGATCTCGACCACCATGCTGGGCCAAGACATCAGCATGCCGGTGTTCGTCTGCCCAGCCGGCAGTCACGGCCTGGCCCACCCCGACGCCGAGGTTGCCACCGCCAGGGCTGCAGGACGGTCCAACACCCTGATGATGCTCAGCACGTCGTCCAACTGCAGTTTGGAAGAAGTGGCCGCCGCCGCCACCGGTCCGCTCTGGTTCCAGCTTTACCACCGGGGCAAGGCCCTGACCGAGATGCTGGTACACCGGGCCGAGGAAGCGGGGTTCAAGGCGATCGTCCTGACCATCGACACGCCGGTTCCCAGTCCCAAAGAGCGGGACCTGCGCAACAAATTCGAGCGCAGCCTGGAATTGGGCAACTTCCGCAACCTGAACCTCCCCCGCAATGAGATCAGCGGCACCGACGAAACTCCCGGCTGGGACGTTTCCCGGGCCGACCCCATCACCTGGAAGGACGTGGAATGGCTGCGGAGCCTGTCTTCTTTGCCGTTGGTTCTGAAGGGAGTCCGTGTCGGAGAGGACGCCAAGATCGCCGCTGAGATGGGTATCGAGGGCATACTGGTTTCGACCCACGGCGGCCGGCAGTTGGACCAGACTTTGAGCTCCATAGAGACGGTGCCCGAGATTGTAGATGCGGTTAAGGGCAACTGCGAGGTCTACCTCGATTCCGGTGTCCGACGCGGCAGCGACGTACTTAAGGCGCTGGCCCTGGGCGTCAAGGCCGTCGGCATCGGCCGGCCTCTGTACTGGGGCCTGGCCACCGAGGGCGAGGATGGGGTCCATAACGTCCTCGAACTGCTGCGTGAAGAAGTCGGCAGGGTCATGGATTTCTGCGGCCAGAGCGACGTGGGGGACTTGGAAAAGGCCCTGATCAACATCCCCAACAACTGGGGACCCGGGTCCACCGCGCCGTAAGAACGGCTTCAATATCGCCTAAGCCTTATAAGAAGGGGCCGGTCTCAGCAGATGAGAGCGGCCCTTTCTTGGTTTGAGGTGGGTTATTCCTGGAGCAGGGCTGCCGGGATGTTGGACTGCTACAGGCGCAGCAGCGGCGGTCCGGGGTTATCCCGGCTTATATCTTTTGGAAGCCCGCACAGTGAGAAGCTCGAACAGCGACCATCAGACCGCTAGCACCGGCTCTGCGGGTGTCATTTGCGGGTGTCATTATCGAGGCATCCGAACTTCTTTGGACCGCATGTAAGCGGCAGAGCTTAATCCGCCGCCGCCCCCGCGGCGCTTCCGGACCGCACTGCGGCGAACAACTCGGCCAGGTAGCCGTTGAAGATTGACGCCTGCTCGAAATGGGCCGAGTGGGCGGCGCCGGGGACCACTTCCATGCGGGAGCCGGGGATGACCTTCTGGACCTCGGCGATAACCTCTGGCGGAAAGATGGCGTCTTCCTTGCCGACGATCAACATGGTGGGGATCTGCCAACCCGCGAAGTCCTTTTCTTGAGGGCCGTCCTTGAGGCGGAACCCGGAGATGACGCCGTCTTCACCACGGGCCGGATTGAGGCCGCCGATCTGCTGGTAGAGGAAGGTCAGCGCTGGGTTCTCTTTGATGAAGCTGGCCGAGAGAGAACGGGCGGGGCCGTCGGGCGGCGGGTTGGTGTTCTGCAGTGCCGCCAGCGTTCCTTCAGTGGCCACACCGCCGGTGGTGTCGCCCAAGACCAGGCCCAGCGTGCGCTCGGGGTGGGCCAGTGCGAATCCCAAACAACTGAACCCGCCCATGGACTGGGCGACAAGAAACACCTTTTCTAGCTTCAGGTGGTCGAGCAGAGCGGTTAGGTCGCCGATGAAGTTCTCCCGCAGGGGCGAACCATGTTCGGCAATGGAGGCCCCCCAGCCACGATGGTCGAAGGTGATACAGCGGTACTCGCCGGAGAAGGCGGCCACCTGCTGCCACCAGCTCATGTGGTTGCCGCCACGCCCGTGGGCAAAGACGATGGCCGGGGCCGAATCGCTGCCATGAGACTCGTAGTAAAGTTCGGTTCCGTTTATCTGCGCTTTGGGCACGGTGGCGCCTCCATTGACTTCAGATGACTTCAGAATAAGCCGGACTCGCCCCGGCTCGCTTGATCGCCGGGATGGAGGGAAGTATACATAAGTTGAGGACATTTGGCCCATGCCGCAGGGCCGGATGGCACTGCTGCTGTTTGCGATCTCCGAGGAAAATGATGATGAATCGGAATGTTCAGACGGCGGGCCGATCGGCGAACCGATTCAGCCCCGCCTAAACCGAAATGCCGAAATGAAGGAGGCGGTATGACGACCACATTGCCCAACATCAACCGGGAGCCAGCGACCGAGAACCGGGTTACGCAGATACGCGATGTCCCTGATTATCTCCTCGAGGAATTGGAGCAGATCGTCGAACAAGGGGAAGCTGAGCCCGAATTGGTCCACTGGTACCATTTCGTTCCCAACGCCGGTGTGCGCTACTACAGCTACCACACCACCCCGTCGCCGGTGGAACCGCTGGTCAAACGCAAGCGGTAAACTCGGGCGCGGCCTATCCGCCGGTGCGGTGGACGAGTGCAACTCCTAGGGGTCTTGCCATCGATTCTTTATGATGAGCTACGATTAGCGGCCCAGCTCTTGTCCACGTGCCGGGGGTATCTTGACCTGATGGAGATGAGATACCTGGAGACCAGCTCGCCCAGGGGCCGGATGGCGGCCTGAGGCCGGTCTGCTAACGGCCGGCCCCACCGAGCAGACCACCGGGGCGTGCAGTTTTAGCCCACAGGTGTCACACGGGCCACTGCTGGCGGTTGTAGGCAGCTTCCCAGAACATGAACTCGTACCGGCTGCTGGTCATGAACGCCTGGCGCATGGCTTCCAACTCCGCCGGGCTGGCGTCGGCCGCCATCTGGTCAACGAAACCCCGCCAGGCCGCCACGCTGCCCTCCAAGAACCCCTCCACGTAGAAGCGGGTCCATTGGCCGTAGAGCGGGTGCTCCGATTGCCCGACCTCGTCTTTCAGCAGGTGGTAGGTCCAGGGGCAGGGCAGCAGGGCGGCGGCGGCAGGGCCAAGGCCATGCAGCGACGCCGCTTGCAGCATGTGGTTGATGTAGGCGGTGTTGGTTGGCGAGCGGACCGCATTCTGGGCATCGTCTAAGGTGAGTCCGGCCTCCGCCAGCAGCTTGTGATGCAGGGGCCGCTCCACCGGGGTCATCACTCTGTGAGCCAGATCTTGCAGCGTCTGGGAGTCGGGCGCTTTAGCCAGGGCCATGGCCACCGTGCGGCCAAATCCCTCCAGGTACAAGTAGTCCTGGGCCAGGTAATACCGAAAGGTCTCCTCGGGCAGGGTACCGTCCTTGATCTCTTTGAGAAAGGGATGGTCAAAGATTCGCCGCCAGATGGGCTCGGCCTCGACCCTAAGTTGTTCGCTGAAGTTTTCCATCGGATATCTCTTAGTCCTCTTCGCCTTGTTGGGGGAGGTTGGTATGGGGCGTAAGCGTGGAGGCGGTCTGGCTACCCCGACGCCTTATCTAGCTCCCTTTGCCTTAGCTCAACCCGGCGGATCTTACCGCTGACGGTCTTGGGAAGCTCGGTTACGAACTCGATCGCCCGCGGGTATTTGTAGGGCGCGGTTGTGCTGCGGACGTGGTCTTGAAGGCTGACCACCAGTTCGTCCGACGCCACGTAATCGGGCGCCAAGATCACGAACGCCTTGACGATGTCGCCACGGACAGGATCGGGGCTGGCGACCACGGCCGACTCGGCGACAGCAGGATGCTCGATGAGGGCGCTCTCCACCTCGAAGGGGCCGATGCGGTATCCGGCGGAGATAATCACGTCATCGGCACGGCCCACGAACCAGTAATAACCGTCCTCGTCCTTATATGCTTTGTCGCCGGTCAGGTACCAGTCGCCCAGGAATGACCGGGCCATGGCCTCTTCGTCGCGCCAGTATTCTTTGAACAGTCCTACCGGGCGCTCGGGTTTGATCTTCACCGCGATCTGGCCTTCTTCGCCCACCGGCGCCTCGTTGCCCTGCTCGTCGACCACGCCGATGGTGAAGCCGGGGGAGGGCTTGCCCATGGAGCCGGGCCGGACCTCGTTGCAGCGGAAGTTGCCCACCAGCAGCACGGTCTCGGTCTGACCGTAGCCGTCGTAGATCACCAACCCGGTGCCGTCCTCCCATTGCTTCATGACCTCCGGGTTCAACGGCTCGCCGGCGCCGGTGCAGTGGCGCAGATTGTCCAGGTGATATTGGCTCAGGTCCTCCAGCACCAGCATGCGGTAGGCGGTGGGCGGGGCGCAGAACGAAGTCACGCCGTGCTTCTCCAGCAGCTTGAGGGTCAACTTGGCGTCGAACCGGCCACGGGCGTCGTGCTGCATCACCGCGGCGCCCAGGGTCCACTGGCCGAACAACTTGCCGTAGGCGGCCTTGGCCCACCCGGTGTCGGACAGGGTCCACATCAGGTCGGTGGCCTTCAAGTCGTGCCAGTATCTGGCGGAGATGACGTGCCCGATGGCGCAGGAAGCCTGGGTGTGGAGCACCATCTTGGGGTAACCCACGGTGCCCGAGGTGAAGTAGATCAGAAGCGGGTCGTCGCTCTTGGTGCGCTCCACATTCTCGAGGACCGGGGAGGCGCCGGCCATCTCCTGCTCGTAGGAGACCCAGCCGCGTTTCTCGCCGTTGGTTACCAACAGGGTCTGAAGCGTGGGACAGCCGCCGGCCGCTTCGTCGATCTTGCCGGCGTTCTCCCCATCGGTGATGGCCATCACGGCTTCGGCGGTATTGATCCGGTACTCGATGTCCTTGGGCGTGAGCAAGGTTGTGCCGGGCATGGGCAGGGCGCCCAGCTTCATCAACCCGATCATCGCCACGTACCACTCCGGAACGCGGGGCATCATGATGAACACCCGGTCGCCCTTCTTGATGCCCCGGTCGCGCAGGACGTTGGCGAACTTGTTGGACAGTATCTTCAGGTCCCAGAACGTATGGTGCTGGACGTTCTCGCCGCTGGAGTCCACCGACAACAGGGCCAGTTTGGTGCGGTCATCGGCCCACTTATCAACCACGTCGAACCCAAAGTTGAAATACTCGGGCACCTCCAAGCGGTCGTTCTTATAAGCCGTTTCGTAGTCCGGCATGTTGGGAGTAACGTCTCTCATCTCGCCCTTCTCTTATTCGCGGCACGTAGCGTTCTTGGTCACGGCGGGGCCGTGTCTGATCCTGAGCTATTCTACACGCTGGGCTGGACAGCGGGAAGATTTCTTGCCGGTTGCCGATCTAGTTGTCAATCCGGTGCGCGTGGGTATAATTCCGTCAAACCATTGACGGCGGGAGGAACAAAGATATGGCCGGTAATCTAACCCGTGATCTAGCGGGAAAAACGGCGCTGGTCACCGGCGGAGGGTCGGGGATCGGCCGGGCCGCGTCTCTGGCCTACGCCAGGGAGGGCGCGCGCGTGGTGGTCGCTGATGTGAACGTGGAGGGCGGCGAAGAGACGGTCCAACGGATCAAAGAGGCCGGCGGCGAGGCCATCTTGGTCCACGCCGATGTCTCTAGAGCGGAGGACACCCAGGCCATGGTGTCGCAAGCGGTCCAGGCCTTCGGCCGTTTGGACTGCGCTTTCAACAATGCCGGCATCTCCGGCGGGATGGACCGGCGTCTCACCGCCGACTACCAAGAAGAGGACTGGGACCGGGTGATCGGCATCAACCTGAAGGGCGTTTGGCTGTGCATGAAGGCCGAGATACCGCAGATGCTGAAACAGGGCGGCGGGGCCATCGTGAACACGGCGTCGCGGGGATCACCAAGGCGGCCGCGCTGGAGTACGCCCAGTCCGGCATACGAGTAAACGCTGTCTGTCCCGGATACATCGACACACCGTTGGTCCAGGGGCTGTTCGACGCGCATGAAGACTTCAAGAGCAGGGTCGAGGCTCGGCATCCCGTGGGACGGCTGGGTGATCCGTCCGAGATCGCCGAGGCTGTAATGTGGCTGTCCTCCGACGCCGCATCGTTCGTCACCGGACATAACATGCCGGTGGACGGCGGCTATACCGCCCAGTGATCGAGTCGTCCGTTTCAAGCGCCCAATAACGAGGTGAACCACCATGCCCGTTGACCAACAGACCCGCCGGCGCATGACCAAGACCGGCCTGACCGCGCTGGGCCGGGTATTCCGGGCGGCCCACCACCTGCCAGGGGAGATCCCCGTGGCTCTAAAGCAGAATCCCATCAATAGGCGGTAATCCATATGTATCAAGCTGCCGTCGTGATTCACGTCATATCCGCCGTCACCTGGCTGGGCGGGATGCTGTTTCTGGTGATGGTCATGCTGCCTCTGGCTAGAAAGAGCATGACGCCCGGTCAGCCCGGTCCAGGGCTGGCGCTGCTCAGAGAGGCGGCCAAGAGGTTCATGGTCGTGGCCTGGGGTGCGATGATCCTCCTGGCGGTCACCGGAGCCTACCTGGCGTGGGAGCATTGGGGCATCCGGCCGGGCGTGTTCTTCACCGAAGACATCCGGTTCCTGCACATCCTGCGGGTCAAGAGCGGCCTCTTCATGTTGGTGGTGATGCTAAGCCTGCTCCACGACTTCTGGCTCGGCCCCATGATGATGGACCGCCTGGACCAGGCCCGCGCCGCCGGCCTGCCGCCACCCCAAAACCTGGCCAGGAGGATCGTGCTCATGACCGCCAGGGTGAACCTGGTGGCCGTGATGACCATCGTGGTGTTGGCGGTGCTGCTCATCCGGCCTTAGGGCGGGGCGGGTAAGTGCGGGCTTACCGGCGTTAACCGCGGCCGATGAACGGCATGTTGGTCGCCATTATCGTCATGAACTGCACGTTGGCGTTCAAGGGCAGATTGGCGATGTAGACGATGGCGTCCGCCACGTGTTCAACGTCGAACCTCGGCTCAACAACGACCGCGCCGTGGGGCTGCATGATCCCCGCTTCCATGGGGTCGGTCATCTCGGTGGCGGCGTTGCCAACGTCGATCTGGCTGCAAGCGATATTGTACTTGCGGCCGTCCAGAGAAGTGGATTTGGTCAGTCCGGTCACCCCGTGCTTGGTCGCGGTGTAGGGTGCGCTGTTTGGCCGGGGCGCATGGGCGGAGATCGAACCATTATTGATGATGCGCCCGCCCATGGGGTTTTGGGATTTCATGATCTGTATGGCTTGCTGAGTACAAAGAAACGTGCCGGTGAGGTTGGCGTCGACGGAAGACTGCCATTGCTCGTAGGTCAGGTCTTCCATGAGCACCGGGGGCGCGTTGATGCCCGCGTTATTGAAAAGAACGTCCAGCCGCCCGAAGGATTCCACGGTCTTGGCGAATAGGTCCCGGACCGAGGCGGGCTCACCCACATCGGTGGGTATTGCGGTGGCCCGCGAGGCCGCGCTTCCAGCCTGCTCTAGGGTTTGCTGTAGAGGCTCCAGGCGCCGGCCGGCCAGCGCCACCGAATATCCGTCCCGCAGCAATGCAAGGGCCG
>MUCI01000010.1 GCA_002816575.1 SAR202 cluster bacterium Casp-Chloro-G2
TGGCGTCGAGGCCTACGCCTACAACTGCCAGGTGACCGAGAGAGTCCTGCGGCTGGACAAGCCACTCCCGATCCTGGACTACACGAAGGCCCTGGGAAATGCTTAACGGAAACCCTGCCAGCGCCGGGATCACCGCCAGGCTATTTGACATCTATGACCGGTTCCATGCGGCATACGGGCCGCAGAATTGGTGGCCCGGCGACGGCCCTTTTGAAGTGATCGCCGGCGCCATACTGACCCAGTCGGCCGCCTGGACCAACGTGGAGATGGCCCTGAAAAACATGCGGGCGGCGGGCTGTTGGTCGTTTGAGGCCGTGCACCGGACCCCCGAAGCCGAGCTGGCCCAGTTGGTGCGGTCGTCGGGCTACTTCAATGCCAAGGCCCGCAAACTGAAGGCCTTCGCCGACCATGTGATGGCCAACTACCAGGGAAACCTGGACCGGTTCCTGTCTGAACCCCAAGGCCCCCTGCGCGACGAACTGCTCTCCATCCACGGCATCGGCGAGGAAACGGCTGACGACATCATGGTCTACGCCGCGGGCCAGGCGTCTTTCGTCATTGACACCTACACCCGACGGATCATGGACCGCATGGACCTGACGCCGGTGGCCGCCCGTCCCAAGTACGCCGACTACCAGGCCGTCTTCCACATCAACCTGCCGGCCGATACCCAACTGTTCAACGAGTTCCACGCCCTGTGGGACCGCCACGCCAAAGAGGCCTGCACCAAAACCTCCCCCCGCTGCCAGGGTTGCTGCCTCTTGGACATCTGCCCCACCGGAGCCTCCCGCCCCCAAGCCGAGGGCTGAAAGCTAAATTGACGCCTGATGCGCCCAGGGCTATGATGCGCCAATCACCCTGATTCCCTGCACCCAACGGAGGCCCAATGCAAGTAGTCCGCATCTACAGTGGAGACGACGGCGAGTCCCATTTCCAAGAGATCGACCTGCCCTTCGAGAGATTGGCTGAGGCCGAGCGCACGGCCCTTGAGAATGCTGAAAGCATCCATTTCCGCCGCTACCAGCCGGGCGGATTCCTGGAATGGCACACCGCGCCCCGCCGCCAATACGTGATAACTCTGGAAGGCCAGGTTGAAGTCGGCCTGGGCGACGGCACCAAGCGTGTCTTCAGCGCCGGCGATGTGATCTTGGCCGACGACCTGACCGGCCACGGGCACACCACGGCGGTCCACGGCGGCAAGGTCCGCGTCTCGGTGGCTATTCCCCTAGCTGACTAAACAACTTATCAACGAAAAAAAGAGATCAACCATGCCATTTGCCAAGATTGACGACACGCTTGAGATGTACTACGAGGACGATAACTTCTGCGATCCCTGGCGTAAGCCAGAGACCGTGGTGCTGCATCACGGCAATGCCAAGAACGCCCGGTTGTGGTACGCCTGGGTGCCGCTGCTGTCCCGCCAGTACCGTGTGGTCCGCCTGGACGCCCGCGGCTTCGGCCGGTCCTCCGTTCCGCCCGAGGGTTACGACTGGTCGCTCAGCAACTTCGGCGCCGATCTGCTGCGCTTGCTGGACCTGCTGGAAGTGGACAAGGTCCATTACATCGGCGAGACCATCGGCGGGACGATCGGGCTGCAGTTCGCCTACGACCATCCGGAGCGGGTGCAGACCCTGACGGCCTGCACGTCGCCTTTTAACTTCGCCGGCGTTGACACCTACAAGGACCACTACAAGCTGGTCAGCGAAGCGGGGGTTGCCGCCTGGGTCCAGAAAACCGCCGAGCGCAGGTTGGAACCTGGAAAGTCGGACCCGGCCCACCACCAGTGGTACATCGAGCAGATGTCCCAGACCGAGAAGAGGGTGGTGTTGGAAACCCTGGCCTACCTGGTCACCCAAGACCTGACCGACCTGCTGCCCCAGATCAAAACCCCCACCTTGGTGTTGGCCTCGGAACAGAACGCCAGGGACAACCCGGACCGCACCAAGCTCTTCGCCGAGAAGCTGGCCGATGGCCGGTTGGTGGCCATTCCCGGCACCAGCGGCTACGTGCAGCACTCCGCCCCCGAAGAATGTGTCCTAGCTTGGCGTCAATTCCTGGGCGAGATCAGCGGCAGGTAGGTCAGCCGCCTTCCTCAATCGAATTAAAAAGTCCCCTACCCCATGCGTGGGGGAGGGGACTTTCTTCGCCATGGGTGGACTCAAGGATGGAGTCGGTGAAGCGGCTTTCCAGGAAGGGGAATCGGTCGGGCCGAGGCCCATGTTCAGGCAGGTCCCGGCCCTTCGATCGTCAAGCCGTCATGTCGTTCGCCGAGCCTCGGCTATGCATTCACCAGGTAGATGTAGGTTGCCATGACGATGATTCCCAACGAAACTCCCTTCGATATAGTACGCATCAGCTTCCCCCTCCGCGAGGCGGGTCCATCGCTCGTCGCGGCGCTCTCAGATATTCTATTCAGCACCGCGATGATATCTTGGCAATGTCAATCGGACGTCAATCGCCTGTCATGACTTCGTAAGAAAAACCGATTTTCAGCTTCGAAATGGCCCGGCCCAAATAACTAGACTCTGTCCCCCGGGGGGCAACAGTACTCCAAATCTAACGCCCCGACACATACTTTGCCGAGCGCCGGTTCTATCGAGCGTTCTCGGCGATGCCTGGCAACCACCCCGATGCATCGGAGACCCTAACCCTCGCCTAGGCGCATTTGGGGAGGGGATTCCTTCGGGATGGACGGACTCAGGGATGGGCTCAGTGAAGCGGCTCCCTAGAAAAGGGAACGGGACTGGCCGCCGTCCACGTTCAGGCAGGTGCCGGTGATCAGGTTGGCGTTCTCGGAAGCCAAGAAGGCGACGGTGTCCCCGATGGGCTCGGGCCAGCCAAACTTGCCGGCGGGCAGGTTCCGGTCGATGAAATCTGCAACCTGTTCCGGTGTGCTGTTCTTCTGGAACCGGTCCCAACTGCTGCCCGGGAAGTCGATGGAGCCGGGGGCGATGCAGTTGACCAGCACGTTCTCCTTCATCAGATTCAGCGCCAGATGCTTGGAGAAAGCGATCAATGCCGCCTTGCCGGTCATGTAGTCGACGGAGCCGCCGTACTCCCGGCCGTAGATGGACGAGATGCTGATGATTCGGCCCCAGCGCTGTTCCCGCATGTGGGGCAGCACCAAGGAGATCAACTCCACGGGGCTCATCAAGTTGAATTCTATGCCCTCGCGGAAGGTTGCCACGCCGGTCTCCTGGAAGTCGGCGCCACCCTTGCGTCCGCCGGCGTTATTCACCAAGATGTCGGCTTGGCCCAGGGTTTTGATCGTCTCATCGTGGAACCGGACGAGGTCCTCTTTCTTCATGACGTCGGCCTGTACCGCCAGTACCTCGTATCCCTTGCCCGCGAGTTCGGCGGCGGTTTCGTCCAACTGCTCTTTGCCCCGGGCGCAGATCGAGACCTTGCAGCCCTCTCTCCCCAGAGCCTCCGCTGCCTGCTTGCCCAGTCCGTGACTGCCTCCGGTGATCATTGCGACTTTGCCTTGCAGCGCCAAGTCCATTGCCGCCTCCTGTAATGCTTGCTGAATCGTTTGGTTTCTGGTTGTTTATCCCGGCCACCCGGTGCATCCGCCAGCCACCGGCGGTCAGGGCACAGGGATTATAGATGCAGCAAGCGCCTGTTGCACGCACCCGTTGAACGCGCCACTCGGGCCAGAGATTCCGCGCCGGGCCGGTGGGCTATAATTGGCCGCAGATATTTGCGGGGGTACAAGAATCCGTATGCTAGCGCTCGAAGGCATCAAGGTATTGGATTTCTGCCGTAACGCGCCAGGCATGTTTTGCACCATGATTCTGGCTGACCTGGGCGCTGAGGTCCTGATGATCGAGCGGCCCATGGACGAGGCCCGTTCCGCCTACGAAAAGATAGTCGCCGGCATCGACGGCCCGGAAGACGAACGCCGTCACGCCGCGTTCAACGCACTGCAGCGAAACAAACGCAGCATCGCCCTCAACCTCAAGGAACCCGAAGCTCAACAGATATTCCACAAGCTGGCCGAAACCGCCGACGTAGTGGTGGAAGGGTTCCGCCCTGGCGTCATGGACCGTCTGGGTGCGGGGTATGAGCAGGTCAAAGCCATCAATCCCAGGACGGTGTATTGCTCGGTGTCCGGTTACGGCCAGGACGGCCCCTACGCTCAGATGGCCGGACATGACATAAACTACATCTCTTTCGCCGGCGCCCTGGGACTGATCGGTCCCGAAAACGGCAGGCCGTCGATACCGCTGAACCTCATCGCCGACTACGCTGGGGGCGGCCTGTGCGGCGCGGTAGGCATCCTGGCGGCCCTGACGGCGCGGAACAAGACCGGCGTTGGCCAGTACGTGGACATCGCGATGAGCGAGGGCGTGCTCTACATGCTTTCGGGACTGATAACCGATGTGCAGTCGCAGGGGACATCGGCAGCGAGAGGCGGCAACCGGCTGAACGGCGGAGCGCCCTACTACAATGTTTACCAGACCAAAGATGGCAAGCATTTCTCCATCGCGGCGATCGAGCCGTGGTTTTGGGAGAACCTGTGCCAGGCCCTGGATCTGCCCGGTTTGCTGCCCCACCAAAACGCCACGGGCGCGAAGAAGGCCGAGGTTGAAGCGGCGCTGGCGGCCGCCTTCTTGACCAGGACCAGGGATGATTGGTTCGAGTTGCTGAAGGAAAAGAACATCTCGGTGGGCAAGGTCTACTCGCTGGAAGAGGCGTTGGATGACCCCCACGCCCGGCACCGGAACATGGTGGTGGAGCTGGAATCCCCCGACGTTCCCGGGGGCAAAGTGCGGCAGGTGGCGACGCCGATCCATCTGTCGGAGACCCCCGGCAAGGTGCGGCATCTCGGCTCGGTAACCGGACAGCACACCTGGGAGGTGCTCAAGGAATTAGGGTTCGACGCGGCCGCCGCCGCCGATCTGTCTCGCCGCCAGGTAGTACAGTAGGGCCTTTCAGTCTGTCTGCCAGGCTGCCCGCTTGGGACACGAAAACAGGCTCCGGGCATGCTATACTAATCCGGCTCAAAAATGCCCTATCCGGCGACAGAGCACGTCCGGCAAACCGCAGTAGGTAGATAACACGCCAGGTCTATTATCAAGATAAGACCGGCAATCAAACCCGCTTAACCGGGCCGGTGGAGCCGGTCCCATCAAGCTTCAGGGAAATCAGATGATTAAGCGTTTCTCAGTTCTATACGTCGGCCAGATCGATCTGGAAGACGTGGGCGCCGGAGGCCGCGCGCCAGACGACCGCCGCTACTCCAACGAGCAGTTGGCCCAGGCCTACGACCACGCTTTGGCCCTGGCCAAGCAGATGGACACCTCTGGGTTTCACACTCTGTGGATGGCCGAGCACCACTTCCAGACGGAAGGCTACGAGTGCATCCCAAATCTTACACTGCTGGGTACCCACTTGGCGGCGCATACCAAGAACCTAAAGTTCGGCGCGTCGTTCAACATCGTGCCCATGTGGCATCCGCTGCGCCTGGCCGAAGACTTTGCCATGGGGGATATCCTGACCGGCGGCAGGCTGGTCTTTGGCATCGGCCGCGGCTATCAGGCCAGGGAGGTCGAGACCTTTGGGTCTCCGCTCATTGACCAGGACGCCAACCGGGAGTTATTCGAAGAACAGGTTGAGATTATCCTCAAGGCTTTCAACGAGGAGAATTTCAGCCATCACGGCAAACACTACGACATCCCGCCCGACGTCCCATACCGGGGTTACCAATTGAAGACCATCACCGTGGTGCCCAGGCCCATCCACAGGCCGGTGGAGATCTGGCAGCCGATGACCAGCGGCCGCAGCATCGAATTCATCGCCAAGAAGGGCATCAAAGGCATGACTGCCCTCAGCGGCGAGAAGGTTGTGGAGCAATTCTTCAACACCTACCGGGACGCTGCTGAAGCGGCGGGCCGGAGCCTAACTCTCGGGCAGGATATGTCCCTGGGATTCGGTTTTTATATCGCCGACACCCAGGAAGAGGCCATCGAACGGGTACGCCCGTTCCACGACGAGCGCTACAAGTGGTTCGCGCCCTTCGGCTTGGTCCGCTATGTCGACGAGCAAGGCCGCATGTGGGGCAGCCCCGGAGCGCCCGCCCGCACTCCCCAGGTGGAAGACGGCGTGCAGCAGAAAGCTTGGATCTGCGGTCCTCCAGAGCATTTCATCGAAACCCTGCGGGAGATGGAGGAGAAATACCCCGGCCTGGAAGATGTCTTCCTGCAGTGGCCTGAGGGTATGCCCTGGAGCGAGCTTAGCTCCCAACTTGAGATATTCTCCCGGGAAGTTATGCCGGCGTTCGCAAACCGGGCCTAACCGGGGCCCGGCGGCCGGCTCAAACACGAGCTTAAGAAGAAGCACCGATCGGAGGGCACGCCTTTGGCGGATCCCGAACATACATCACTGGCAAGGTCAGGCGCCAGCGCGATCTCACGCTGGCGGGAGGCCACCTGGCGCAGCCCCAATACCCAGTTGCCCAAGTTCAGTTTGGGCTACCGGCTGGAAGACCGGGGCGCCGGTGAAACCTTCATGCCCGACTACATCTATGGGAGACCGTCGCTGAACCTCTCGGGTGCGATGCTGAGCGCGGCCAAATTGGCCGGAGCAGACCTGGTCCACGACGACCTCAGCGGCGCCGACCTGACCGGCTCCGACCTGCGGCAGGCGGACCTTTCCGGGGCCAACCTGCAAGGAGCCCATCTCTGGCGTTCCAATCTGACGCGGGCCAAATTCATCGAAGCCAACATGGTGGGCTGTACCCTGGGCCGGACGAACCTGTCTTACGCCGTGTTGACCAGGGCGGACCTAAAAGGGGCGGACCTCTCCAACGCCAATCTCACCTACGCCGATCTGGAACGGGCCGATCTTTCCGGGGCCGACCTTTCCCAGTCAGACCTCTCTTGGAGCAACCTGAGCGGGGCCAATCTCAGGGACGCCAAGATCATCGGCGCCAATCTGGACATGGCCGACCTCACTGGTGCCGACCTCCGGGGGGCCGTCATCATCAAGACCAAGCTCAACAGCACCGGATTTTCCGGGGCGGTCTGCGGGGTGACCATCTTCGCCAACTGCGACCTCACCCGCGCAATCGGCCTGGAAGACATGCGCCACTCGGGTCCCAGCATGATCTCTCTGGACACGCTGTCCCGCTCCAAAGGCCAGGTGCCGCCCAGATTCCTTGAGGGCGCCGGTGTGGCGCCGGAGTTGATCGCCGCCCAAAACAGCATCCGGTCATTTGGTCCGGCCTACACCCGGGTGTTGGTGCTGGGGTCGGAGAACGACGAGGAGCTTGCGAACAAGATCAGGGCCAGTCTGGCGGAGGCGAATGTGCCGAGCTGGATGATTGCGGCTGACGATGAAGCGTCGCTGCAATCCGGGGCGATCACTCTGGACAAAGCGGTCTATTACGACCGTCTGGTGCTTCTTTGCACCGCCGGGTCCCTGCAGAACCCCCACAGCAGCCGGTACTTTTCCAGTCTGATGAACGGGTCGGGGTTCGCCTTGGGAGACCTGGTCACGGTGGCGGCCGACGACATCCTCTACCAACGTGAAGACCGCCTTTGCTCGGGGCTGCGGGATGGGATAGTAGTGGATTTCCGAGGCTGGGAAGACGAAGCCAAGTACGCCGAAGCTATATCTGCCTTGATCGGAGAGATCGCGGGTCCGTCCTTCTAGGGCCGCCCATTTCCCCGGCGCCGGCTTCCCGCGGCTACTCTACGGGAGTGCCCTCGGCCAGCATCAAGCACGCCTCCCCCCATTGGTTCGGGTTGGCCAGGTCCCATTCTTCCTCTAACTCGGCTGGCTGCAAGCGCAACCCCTCGTCACCGCCGTATACCAGCAGCACCACGCCCTCTCCCGAGTCTTCGGCCGGGGCCGACATTGCGGTGCAGGGTCCTTGCGCGCTCCAACCGGTCACCCGGCACCAAAGGTCGTCTCCCATGGGGTTGGTGGCGTAGACACGGACCACCTCGATGGGATCGGACAGCAGATCGAACATCCGGTGCAGGTCCAGCGGGCTGTTCTCACCACCGGCGACTTCCACTTCAACCAGCATCTATCTCTGCTCCAACATATCTATCATCTTCGTCCCGGTCTGGACCCTCCACCGGAGATATTATCATCCGCAGCCCTCCTACAGGTAAGAGCGAGCATCCGATTCCGCATCTGGTTCCAAACCTGATCTATTGAAGCACCGATGAGTGAAGCGACCGGCTGGCAGGGTCCAATGCAATGGTCCGGGGGCCGATCGATTCGATACCCAAAGGGCCGTCTGAATGGACCCCTTAGGACAGAAATTTGGTTGCATCTGAGAAATACCTGAATGACACGTAATGAGATTGACCAGAGCGGTTGGCCCGGCAACCCATAAGTGGGCGGCTGCCAGAGGATGCGGATGCTGCAAACCCTTGAACTGAGCACCTTCGACGAAGTAAACCTGTTTTTCGATACTGCCGCCGACCGCTTGGGCCTGAACGATGGATTGAAGCAGATGTTGAAGCGGCCCTGGCGCGAACTCCAGGTCCAGATACCGGTCCGGATGGACGACGGCCAGATTGAAGTGTTCACGGGGTTTAGGGTACAGCACAACGGCGCCCGTGGACCCTACAAGGGCGGCGTCAGATACCACCCGGATGCTGATCTGGAGGAAGTCCGGGCATTGGCGTCGCTGATGACTTGGAAAACGGCGCTGGTTGACATCCCCTTCGGCGGGTCCAAGGGTGGCGTCCAGGTTGACCCCTTGCGGCTTTCACAGGGCGAATTGAACCGGCTCACCCGGCGGTACACCCAGCAGATAGAGCATCTGATCGGCCCCAACCGGGATATTCCTGCCCCGGATATGGGCACCAACGCCCAGACCATGGCCTGGATCATGGACGCTTACGGTCAACTCCACGGGCACTCGCCGGCCGCCGTTACCGGAAAGCCGGTGGAGATGGGAGGATCACTGGGCCGGGAGTCAGCCACCGGCCGGGGCGTGGCCCTGGTGTTGGAAGAGGCGGCCAAAGACGCGGGGTTGGACCTCCAAGGGGCCAAGATCGCGGTCCAGGGCTTCGGCAACGTCGGCTCTTGGGCGGCGCGCCTGATGTATGACAGCGGTTGCCGGATAATCGCGGTCAGCGGGATTGACGGCGGTGTGTTCAACCTTGATGGCCTGGACATTCCCAAGTTGCAAGACTACCAGAGGGCTACCGGAGGGGTGGTCGGGTTCGGCGGCGGCGATGGCATCTCCAATTCCGAGCTGCTGGAATCGGATTGCGATGTGTTGGTTCCGGCGGCCATCGACAATGCGATCACCGCAGAGAATGCCAGGCACATCAAGGCCCGGATGATATTGGAAGCGGCCAATCACCCCATCACGCCTGAGGCCGACCGTGTTCTGAGCGAAGGCGGTGTCACCATCCTGCCTGATGTTTTGGTCAATGCCGGCGGAGTGGTGGTGTCCTATTTCGAGTGGACCCAGAACATTCAGGAATTCCATTGGGACGAAATCCGGGTCAACGAGGAACTCAAGAAGACCATGCTTCGTGCCTACCACGAGGTGCGGACCCGGAGCGTTAACGCCCAGATCTCCAACCGCCAAGCCGCCTTTGAGATCGGCGTCCAGCGAGTGGCTAGGGCAGTGGAGCTCCGAGGGTTCGTTTAGACAGGCCGGAAGTTCTTGGCGGTCAGCTTTCAGGGTTCGGGGTCAATCATCGGCCCCTAGCCAGTCTTCTAACACAGAGTCAACCTGCGACGGCAGCCGCCGAAGAGTCTCTTTTCGCTCTTTCAAGCAAGTCCTAGGCGTAGCGCTTGGATCGGAGCAGCAAGATCCCCCAACCCCTTTTACGAAAGGGGGCTTTTGGAGGGTTTTTATCTACTGTCATCCCACTTCCCAATATCCAAAAACCAATCTCTGATCGCCCCTGGCATGCTTGGATTGACACCTTTACCACCCCTCCGTATCATTACCCCCAATGTGAGTCCGTCCGTTTCAGGCACGGGCCCACCTAGGGATCTGACCTGAAAATTCCATCTCACCGGGGGCCAATATGGCAATAGGAATCAAGACCTACCGTCCCACAGTTTCGGGTGTGACCCACATGGTCACGGCCGGGCATTACCTGGCCACTGCATCGGGTTACCGGATACTGGAGCAGGGCGGCAATGCCACCGACGCCGGCGTGGCAGCGGGGATCACGCTGAACGTGGTGCTTCCCCAGTGGACCAACTTTGGCGGCGTGGCTCCCATCATCATCCACGACGCCCAGAAGCAGGAAACGGTGTCGATCAGCGGTCTCGGCCGCTGGCCCAAGGCAGCCAACATTGACGACTACCTGGCCAAGTTTGGCGGCGACCTGCCACCGGGCATCCCGCGAACGGTCACCCCCGCCGGCGCCGACGCCTGGATGACCGCCCTGAAACTCTACGGGACCATGACCTTCGAGCAGGCGGTCACGCCAGCCATGGAACTGGCCGAACAGGGCTTCCCGGTCCCAACCACCCTGGCGTCGTACCTGGAGAAGACCGGCGACGACCTGACCCACGAGTCCAGCGGCCAGCCGCAATGGCCTTCCACCGCCGAGATCTTCTTCCCCGGCGGCCGAAGCTTCAAGACTGGCGAGATACTGGTGCAGACCGACCTGGCCCGCAGCTTCAAGCGGCTGATCGAGGTGGAGCGGCAGAACGCATCCATGGGACGCGAGGGCGCGATCCAAGCGGCGCGCGATTTCTTCTACAAGGGAGAGATCGCCGAGGAGATGGTGAAGTTCAACCAGGACAACGGCGGACTTCTAACCATGCAAGACCTGGCCGATTTCCATGTCGGCGTCGAGCCACCAGCCCACGGCACCTATAAGGGGATCGATGTCTATACCTGCGGTCCCTGGTGCCAAGGTCCGGTGAGCATCCAGGCCCTGCAGATACTCGAAGGCATGGACCTGCAGGCGATGGGCCACAATAGCGCGGACTACATCCACTCTCTCGTGGAGGCCATCAACCTGGCCATGAGCGACCGCGAAGCGTACTACGGCGACCCCGATTTCGTGGACGTGCCCATGGAGGGCTTGCTGTCCAAGTCGTTCGCCGCGGAGCGCCGGGCCATGATCGACCCGAAAAAAGCATTCGGAAAGATGCCCGAGGCCGGGGACCCTTGGGTCCACCAAGGCATGAGATCGCCCAACGGCAAACCGGCCCAGCCCGAACCGGTGAGCGGCGGACTCCAGGCCGATACCAGCTATACGGCTGTGGTCGACCGCTGGGGCAACGCCTTCTCGGCCACCCCCAGCGACACCATCGCCTACAACCCAATCGTGAAAGGCCTGGGATTCATCGTATCCGGACGCGGCTCCCAGTCGTGGCTCGACCCCAACCACCCCAGCTCATTGCAGCCAGGCAAGCGGCCCCGGCTGACTCCCAACCCGGCGCTGGCGATGAAGGATGGCAAGGTGCTGATGCCCTTCGGCACGCCGGGCGGCGACGTGCAGCCCCAGTCCATGGTCCAGCTATTCCTGAACGTGACCGAGTTCGGGATGGAGGTCCAGGAGGCCATTGAGGCTCCCAGGGTATCCACCTGGAATTTCCCCAACTCCTTCTGGCCCCACGCCTACAATCCGGCATTGGTCGGAGTTGAAGGCCGCATCGCGCCCGAAGTGGTGGCAGACCTGCGCAAGCGCGGCCACGACGTGGAGGTCTGGAACGACTTCACGCCGCGCATGGGTTGTCTATGCGCCATCCACGTGGACCAGGAACGTGGCGGCCGCAACGGCGGCGCCGACCCTCGCCGCGACGGCTACGCCATGGGCCGCTAGGCGATCCTAGCTGGTTCGAACATAGCGATCAAAAACAGGAGTCATCCTGGAGATTGCTGGGGGGATGCCGCCGCCTTGGTCATTCCGGCCGCCTTGGTCATTCCGAGCGAAGCGAGGAATCTTGTTGCTGGTGGGAGACCAACTGCCGGTCCCGCGGAACGATAGCAATCTTGAAGTCAAGCAAAGAGATTCTGATCCTTCCGCGGAAGAATCAGAATGACCGGTAGCGAGGGTGGTTGCTCGGCACGACCGTCATTTCGCCTTTCGCCGAAATGACGGCATCCGCCCAGTAGTGTGCTGCCGGCAATGAAACTTCGGGATAACTCATGCTTTCTATCAACGATGGCAGGTGGGCTCGTCCAAGCGACCCCTTCCACCTTTATGGGGCTCGGCCCTAAAGGTCACCGTCGAGGGTTTGAAAGTCGCTTCTACAACGTCACGCTTCGTCTTTCCTCGAAAGGACGCAGGGACTGCCAAACCGATAGGCAATCGTTCCATGCCACCGTTACTCCGCCGTTCGTCCGTCGTCGATGACCAGTTCGGAGCCGGTTACAAATGACGCTTCGTCGGAGGCGAGGTACAGCGCGCCGTAGGCCACGTCTTCCGGGCGGCCCAGGCGTTTGAGAGGCGTCCGGTTCATGCGGTCCTCCCGCTGGGTGTCGTCGGCCAGGAAGCCCTCGGTCATGGGCGTTACGATGGTGCCCGGATGCACCGAGTTGGCCCTGATGCCGTCGGCGGCGTACTGGATGGCCGTCGACTTGGTCAGCAGCCGCACCGCGCCCTTGGATGCCGTGTAGACCGTGGTCTGGCGGCTGCCCACCAGACCAGCCACCGACGAGATGTTCACGATGGAGCCACCCCCAGCTTGGCGCATGGCGGGGATGACGCTCTTGGTGCCCAAGAACACGCCTTTGGCGTTGATGTCCATCACCTGGTCCCACTCTGCCGAGCTGGTTTCCTCGACCACGTGGGCGCGGTAGATACCAGCGTTGTTGACCAGGATATCCAACTTGCCGAAGCGGTCCACAGCCTCGTTCACCGCCCGTTGCCAGGCTGATTCGTCGGTTACGTCCAGCGGCACGAAGACGGTCTCGCCGCCGGCCTCGTTGATCTCGGCCTCCACCTTGCGGCCTTCGTCTTCCAGCATGTCCCCGATGATCACTTTTGCGCCCTCTTGGCAAAAAGCCTGGCTTCAACCGCGCCCATGCCGCGGGCCCCGCCGCTGATGAGGGCCACCTCATTCTCCAGTCGCATGTTGTCCTCTCCCGCTAACGTCCGGCTATTGGGCGGTCCAGCCGCCGTCGATGACTAACTCGGCCCCGGTGACGAAGGAAGATTCGTCGGAGGCCAGGTACAGCGCCCCGTAGGCCACGTCCTCCGGTTGACCCAGGCGGGCGAGCGGAGTTGGGTCCACCCGCTCGGCCTTGAACCGGGAATCGGCTATGGCCTCGGCGGTCATGTCGGTCTGGATGACGCCGGGGTGGATCGAGTTGGAGCGGATGCCATCGGAGGCGTATTGGATCGCGGTGGACTTGGTGAACAGCCGCACCGCGCCCTTGGAGGCGCTGTAGGCCGAAGAGTACGCCGCTCCCACCAGGCCGGCCACCGATGACAGGTTGATGATGGAGCCGCCGCCGGCTTGGCGCATGGCGGGGATGGCGGCTTTGGCGCCCAGGAAAACACCCTTGGCATTGATGTCCATCACCTGGTCCCACTCGTCGGAGCTGGTCTCCTCCACCGGGTGGGCTCGGAAGATCCCGGCGTTGTTCACCAATACGTCCAGCTTTCCGAATCGGCCAAGGGTGGCGGCCACCGCCTGCTCCCACTGGTCTTCGTCGGTTACGTCCAGCGGCACGAATAAACACTCGCCGCCCGTCTCGTTGATCTCGGCTTCGACCCGTTTGCCCTCGGCCTCCAGCAGGTCCCCGATGACGATCTTGGCGCCCTCCTTGGCGAACAGTTTCGCTTCAACCGCGCCCATGCCGCGAGCCCCGCCGCTGATCAGGACCACCTTGTTCTCCAGTCGCATCGCGCTCGCCTCCCCATGATTACCTGCGGCGATTTTAAAGCCTGCCGGTACATAGTCAAGGGCCGGGCCTCGATTGACCGGTGAATGGGCCGCCGATAGAATGGTTGTTACTTCATATGGAACCAGTTCCGGCCACACCCACCTCCGTTGTCACCGCTGCTTTCCCTGTCCGGCTTCGTTATCTACCCGTGGCGCTGGTCTTGGTTGGCATCCTTTTTCTGCTGGCCTGTGGTTCCGGTGAGCGCGCGCGGGACTTTGAAGTAACCCAATTCGACGGCGCCACCTTCCGGCTGTCCGAGGAAACCAAGAGCCAGGCGGTGGTGCTGAATTTCTGGTATCCGAGTTGTCCTCCCTGCCGCGAGGAGATGCCCGCCTTTCAGGCTGCGTGGCAGGAACTACAGGGCGAGCCGGTCCGTTTCTTGAGCCTGTATGTGCCCCAGGGATTCGACTCGGAGCAGGACGCGAGGGCCTTCGTGGAAGAATTCGGCCTGACATTTAGCTTCGCCACCGACCGGTTGGCCCGCATCGCCCAAGCCTACGGGTTGGAGTATTTCCCCAAGACCTATTTCATTGACACCGACCGCCGGATCGTGGCCGCCAAGATCAGCACTCTGAAAACCGAGGACATCGTGCGGCAGGTCCGCGCGATGATTGGGGACGAGGAGTCTTAGGGCACCGTGCCTGCGCTGACGCCCAAAGCATGACCGCCTTAGATTGGATACTACTGGCCATCCGCTGGGGACATGCGCTGTCGGCGGTCACCTGGGTCGGCGGGGGAATCTTCTACCTGATGGTTCTGCGGCCGGCCATCCAAAGAGCACAGGGACTCCCCGCCGACACCAGCCGGGCCATCGGCGTCGAGTTCCGGGGTCTGGTGACCACCGCCATCGCCGTGCTGCTGCTCACCGGGGTAATCTTGTCGGTCTCCAGGCTGACCGAGGACGCGGTGACCAGTCCTTACGTGGTAGTGCTGGTGGTCAAGATCGTCCTGGCGCTGTACATGTTCTACGTGGTGCGTTTCATGCGCCAGGACAGCTACCCAGAAGAACCTCGTCAGGCGGCCGGCGGCTGGCAGCGGCTTCGCGACCGCTTGACCGGCACCACCGCCGTATTGGTCATCGGCATAGCGGTGATAGGATTATCTGACGTGCTGGACGGTCTCTTGGAGAACGCGCTGGTTTCATAGGCGGCGAACTAGACTGGAGTTGAGATGAAGAAAGACCTGATGGACATACTGGCCTGCCCGGTATGCAAGGGTGGGTTGGAGCTGCGGTCCGAAGCGGAAGCGGGCGACGACGTGGTGACCGGCAGCCTGGTCTGCGCTGCTTGCGACGAGACCTATCCCATCGAAGACTCGATCCCAAACCTGCTGCCACCAGACCTGCGCCGCGAGCTTGGGTGATTCACCCGACATAACCAGACAAAGCGAAAGGCCCCCGGAACCATCAAGTTCCGAGGGCCTTTCTTTTTTCGAATTTGGCTTACGCCTAGCCCTCGCCGGTCAATACGCGGACAACCTGAGGGGCCAGCTCTTCAGCCCTGGTTCGCAGGGCCTCCCGGGACAGGTTCTCTATGGGGTGCGGAGTGAAGATGGTCGGGTAATCGGGCGCTCCCCACATCTTGGCCATGCCCTGGGCCGTCGGCACGAACCGGTCGGTGCAGATGGTGGCCGATGGTATGCCGGCATTCTCCACGTGGATCCCGTCGTGCACACTGCACGCACTGCAGGACCCTCAATCACCTATCGCGATGACCACCGAGTCTACTTTCTCGGTCAATTCCTTCAGGGCTGTCGGGTCGGCTGCTTTGGAGGCGCTGGGCTTCCGGTGCCAGATTACCTCGGTTATCTCATAGCGCGTCCGCAGTACCTCGGCGAGTTCCTCCAGAAGCACGTCCGCGTTGCGCTTGCTGTCGTCGATGATTCCCAACCGGGTTCCGGCCAGGCTGGCCAGCCGGGGCGCTCCGTCGAAGGGGGCGATTATGGGTTGGGTGACCGGGTTGACCAGTACATGTTCGCTCTGGGCCATTTGGTTCCCTCTCTATGCGCCCCGGGGGGCGGGTTAGTAGGATTGTCGCAATCTCGAGATGAAATAGCAACGGGCTGGGCGCTATTCGCTGGAATATTCGAAGGGGCAGAACTCCCCGTATTTGCCAGGGAAGTTGAGCTTTAGCCCTTCACCTTCAAACCTGAATGCACTCGTGGTGCAAAGCTCTTGAATCTTGGAGGTGAATCCGGTGGGTTTGTTGAGGACCGCTAATCCATCCTCGCCGGTCACCGGGTTCTTCATGGGAGAAAGTTGCATCTCGTAGATCCCACCTATGATTACGCGGCTATGGATGCCATTCAGTTCCACCTGGAAGGGAACGTATCTAAACCCTAAGAAGTTGGTCGTCAGGTCGAGGAACACACTGAAGGGCGCTTCTTGTTTAATCATTGATTCGATGGAGGACCGTTGTTTCGCGTCGGCTTTCTCGTCTATCAGCCAAACCGCCGTGCCGTTGCCCAGATGGACGGCTTCAGGAAAGATGGACACCTCCCCAAAGGTAACGCCGTTCAGGTCAACGCCGTTGTAATGCCCAGTGTCAACATTCCAGATGTACGAGCCCTCGCATGGCCCGTAGGACGGTGGCTCCTCAAAGTTACACGGGCAACCCCAGGCGCAGTTACAGGCGGCCAACAGGCTGCCCTTCAGATGATGGGGCCGGTGAGAAGTCAACGGGCGGTTTACTTCCTATCTGATGAGCTTGGTCACGGCGGTGCTGCCGACCTTGGGACCCCAACTGGGGATCACCGATGACATGTTGGATTCCTCACCGCCGGCGAAGATCAGCAGGATGTCGTCAGGCTCCGGGATGAGCGAAATCATGGTCTCAGCGTCGCCGGGTTCGGGGTCTCCCTTCAAGACCATGGCCGCTTTCAGGTCGGCCACGGAGCGTTGGGTGCGGGCGTGGACGAATTCCCTGACCTGGGCTTTGGTCCAGTCCTTCCAGAGGTTGGAGTTGCCGGCGATGGTCACCACGATCTGCCCCTGGCGGACGCCGATGCCGGTATCGCCCACGGAGCCGGAGGTGGACATGTTGCTCCCCAAACTGGATGCCACGTCGGATAGGGCGATCAGGATGGGCTCGGGGTGGCCCACCGCCCTGACCTGGCGGGGGGACTCACCGGCGAACACGGTCACCGTGCTCTGGTCGGCCGAGAAGCCGCGTTCGACGTGGAGTGGCGTCCAATGCGTCTCGGTGTCGGCCTCGGCGATGCAGTACGTGTATTTGCCCGGATGTCCGATGACACTGCGGTCGAACACGCCGGGGATGGCGGCGCAGGCGTTCATCAACACCAGCCGCACGGCCCGGCCGATGGTGGCGTTGGCCCGGTTGCCTGGGCCGAACAGGTTGTTTCGCGAATTGATGTTCAGTTCTTTGCAGATGGGGCCGTTCACGATGGACAAGATGGCGGAGCCGCCCATGCTGGATGACGGACCCACCAGGTTGAACACCGGGTCCAACATGGCTTCGGTGGCGGTCAACAAGACCGGCATGTACTCGGGCAGGCACCCGGCCATGACCGCGTTGGCGGCCACCTTGGCCACGGTTATCTCGCGGCGGCGCTCCGGAATCTCTCCGACCACTTCCTCGCCGGGCCGGCCGGAACGCTCGATGAATTCTCCCACCCGCTGTTCCGTGGGCGGGACCACCGGCAATCCGTCGGTCCAACCCAGTTCATAGCAGCGCTCGATGGCCTCCAAGGCCGAGTCCCATTGCACAGTTGTTGTATCGCCCGAATCCGGCAAGGTAGGTTTCCTCCGATATAGTGCCGCCGGGGTCCGGCGGCCTTCACTTCCCGTTTGAGAAGCTGGCCAGCAACGGGAAGCCGGCCAGCGACCGTCATCCTTAGTCCCTCTCCCGAAGGACTAAGGATTTTGATGTTGTGTCAACCAAACCCCTCGCTGCACTCGCGGCCATATGGGTGTGGCCGCTTGGGCAGCGGGTGTTTAGTACGGGGCTGCTGTGATCAGCCGCCGGCTATTTGGCTAGGGTGTACTTGGACAGCGAGCGCAGTTCCTTGGGCGGGTTCATGTGGGAGCCGCGGATGGTGAACGAAACCTCGGCCACATAGATCGAACCCTGGGAGTCGACGGCGATGCCGTGGGGGGCGATGAATTGTCCGGGACCTTCCCCCTCATTCTTGTCGCCGAACTGGCTGACCAGGTTGCCCTTCAGGTCGAAGATGGAAACGCGGTGGCCCAGTCCGGGGGCATCGTCCACGCCGCCCATGCCGTTCAACTCGCCGACGTAGATATGCTCGCCCCAGAGGACCATGGAGTCGGGCCGGTGGATGTTGCTCCACATGGTCTGGAACTTGCCATCGGTGTCGAAGATCTGGATGCGGTGGGCTTCCCGGTCGACCACGTAGACGTTGGCGTCGCTGTCGATGGCGATGTTGTGGGGGCGGATGAACTGACCGGCGTCGATGCCGGGGCTGCCCCAGGAGAACTTGTACTCGCCGGCGCCGGTGTAGACGTGGATGCGGGAGTTGCCGTAGCCGTCTGACACGTAAACGTCGCCGTTTCCGGGATGGATGGCGGCGGAGGTAGGCCGGTTGAATGGTTCACCGCTCCAGCGGGGGGACGGGTTATTACGCTCACCGATCTCCATCAGCTTTTCGCCGGCGGCGCTGAATTTCTGGATGGTGTGGATGCCGTCGTCGGCGCATAGAAGCGAGTCGTCGTGGGCGATGTACAGGCCGTGTGTCCGGTCGGCGCTGAAATGGCCCTGGCCGAAGGACCGGACGTAGTTGCCGTCGCGGTCCAGAACGATTATCGGTTCTTCGCCGCGGGTGAGGACGAATACGTTGTCATTGGAGTCGATGGCTACGCCAGGGCACTCTTTGAAGGTCATGCCGCTTGGCAACTTGGCCCAGTCTTTGACGAAGTTGTAGCGGAAATCTCCAATACCGTATACCTCGGGCATGGTTGGCACCTTCTGTTTTTTATTTTGCTGTGGTATTGCTTGCGCGAATTCCAGCACCGGACCAGGAGGGGAGCGGTCCATGACGGGCTTGGTTGGCAGGCATGGATATCCTAAGTCTGGCCGATTCAGGTGTCAATGGCTGGGTCGGTTCGCAGGCGTGGCGCGGGCTGAGGTTAGGTAGCGCTGGGGTCGCCTTGAAAGAGGCCGATGGGGTTGCCCTCGGTGTCGTTGCAGACCGCCGCGTAACCCACCTCGGGAATGGCCATCTTTGGCCTGACCACCGTGCCGCCATTGGCCCGGACCTTGGCGATGTAGTCGTCCACCGAGTCCACGTCGATGAAGTTCATGCCAGTGGCGCCGGGTTGGGGCCGGCCCATGATCGCGCCGTCGATGCCGGGGTGGTCGTCTCCGCCGGTGATGACCAGCCAGTAGTCCTCAGGCCCGTCCCACTTGTGCACCTGCCAGCCGAACACATCGGAGTAGAACTTGGTCGCCCGCTCTACTTCGTCGGCGTAGATCTCGAAATGGACCACTCTCGGCATGGGTCTCCTCCGGTGGGTTCTGGCGGTGGTTGTTCTGGCGGTTAGCGTGTCACTGCGTCACCGCCTCAAAATCGTCATTGACCGGGACCGGCACGTTTGGCGCAACGTTCTCCTGAGGGGGAACGGACGATCTATCGCGGCCGGTTATTGAATCACCCTGTTGCCTTCGCCTTTCAGGTAGTCGGCGGTGCGGAGGGCGAGGGCTTGGATGGTGGGCGTTGGATTCACGCAGGCGCTGGTGGTGAAGACGCTGCCGTCGATTATGAACAGGTTGGGAACGTCGTGGGTGCGTCCCCAGCGGTCGACCACCGACGTCTCCGGGTCCTCGCCCATGCGGGCCGTGCCCAGCAGATGCCAGCCGGCGTTACGGCGTAGGTTGGAGGTCATCACCTGCTTGGCCCCGGCGGCCTCCATGACCTCGGTCGCCCGGGCCACCGCGTGCTCCAGCATCCTGGCGGTGTTCTCGCTGACCGTGTAGTTGAGTTTGGGCGCGGGGATGCCGTCGCTGTCGGTTAGTTCCGGGTCTAGAGTGACCATGTTGTGCTCTTCGGGCAGGTCCTCGGTCATGATGGTGATGGCGACTGAGTGGCCGAAGCGCCCCTTGAATACTTCGTGATGCGTCTCGCCCCACGGCACCTTCTGGCCGAGCAGACCGCCGATTGCCGCCGGAAGGGGGGCATTGCCGTAGGCCAGCACTTGCAGGTCGTAGCCCCGGATGAAGTCGTTATCCGGGTCGGTCTCGTAGAACTCCTGGCTCAGCATGGTGCTGCCTCGGGGGCCGCCGTCCTCGGTTCCCAGCCATTCGTCGAAGATGCCCAGCACCGAGCCAACCGGGTGGTGCATCAGACATTTGCCCACCATGCCGCTGCTGTTGGCCAGGCCGTTGGGGTACATGGCCGACTTGGAGTTGAGCAACAGCCGGGCGGTGCCCACGCCGTTACAGGCCAGCACCACCGCCTTGGCCTTCTGTTCCTTCAGTTCGCCGTCCTGGTAATAAAGGACTCCAGTGGCGTTGCCCAACTCGTCTATCGTGATCTCTCGGACCCTGGCGTAGGTCTCCAGGCGGGCGCCCGAGTTCAGAGCGGACGGCCAATAGGTTAGGTCGGAGGAGGCGAAGGAGCGCAGGAAGCAACCCATGTCGGGGTCGCGGCCGTCATACTCAACCGAGGATATGGCGGTGTCGGATGCCCACCAGTGCCAGCCCAGTTTGTCGAAAGCCTTGGCCAGCAACTGGCCGCTCTTTCTGATGGAAAGGGGAGGACAAGGCCGCTGTGGTTTGTCGGGATAGGCCGGGTCTCCCTGTAACCCTGAAACTCCGGTCATCTTGTCGTTCAGGTCGTAGTACGGCTCCAGTTCCTCATAGGTCAGAGGCCAGTCATCGGCGACGCCCTCCAGGGTTTTGACCCGGAAGTCGGAGGGGTGGAAGCGGGGAAAGTGGGCGCCCCAGTGGATCTGACTGCCGCCCACGGCGTTGTACATCAGCGGCGCAATGGGGGTCTCGTCCTCGTTGACGGGGTAGTCCTCGGGCAGACGCCGGAACGTGGGGTCGGGATGAAAGTCCGTCTGCCAGTGGAGTTGAGCGTCGTGTTCGGCGGTGGGAAAGGCGTCCGTGGGCACCCAGCCGCCCTGTTCCAAACAGACTACGTTGATTCCCGCCTGGGCCAGGCTCCAGGTGAAGGCCGCGCCGGAAGCCCCGGCGCCAACCACGATTACGTCGGCGATGTCGTCGTTGTTAGCCATATGACTCTTCCTTTTAGGTGTTCTGCTCCTGACGTGGTTCGGGGCACGGCACTGCCGTGCCCCTACAGGCTATTCGAGCTGGATGCTATCTGGTTTCTACTTCCTCTCAAACATGGCGGCCACGCCTTGTCCGCCGCCAACACACATGGTCTCCAAGCCGAACTGGGCGTCGCGGCGCTCCATCTCGTTCAGCAGGGTGGTCAGGATGCGGGCGCCGGTGGCGGCGATGGGGTGACCCAGCGAGATGCCCGAGCCGTTGACGTTCAATTTGTCGTGGTTGGGCAGCTTCCACTCACGGAGCACCGCCAGCACCTGGGCGGCGAAAGCCTCGTTGAGTTCGATCACGTCCATGTCGCTCAGTGTCATGCCGACTTTGTCCATCAACTTGTTGACGGCGGCGACCGGGCCGATGCCCATGGTAGCCGGGTGGCAGCCGGTGACGGTCCAACCCTTGAGGAAAGCCATGGGCACCAGACCCAGTTCCTCCAGTTTGTCTTCGGCAACCACCAGGCAGACCGACGCGGCGTCGTTCTGGCTGCTGGAGTTTCCGGCGGAGACTGAGCCGTCGGGCATCACCGGGCGCAGGCGGGTCAACGCTTCCATACTGGTCTCGGCGCGGGGTCCTTCGTCCTTGTTGAAGGGAACCGGGTCGCCGCGGCGCTGGGGAACGTCAATCCGTACGATCTCGGCGTCGAACTTGCCCTCATTCTGAGCGGCGATGGCCCGTTGGTGGCTGCGCAGGGAGTATTCGTCCTGTTCCTCCCTGGAAATCTCGTACTGTTTGGCCAGGTTCTCGGCGGTCTCGACCATGCCCGAGATGTAGCCGAAACGCTCCTCGGGAGCGATGGTCTCGCGGGCGCGGGCCAGACGGTCGTGCAGGTTGATGGAGCCGAACCGCGCGCCCCACCGGGACTCGTTTACATAATATTCGGCGTTGCTCATGCTCTCCACGCCGCCGGCGATGACCACATCGGCATTCTCGGTCTGGACCATCATGGAGGCGTTGAGTATGGCTTGGAGACCGGAAGAGCAACGGCGGTCAAGTTGGTAGCCGGGCACTTCGATCGGCAGACCGGCCTTGAGGAGGGCCAAACGACCGATGGCCGGGTTCTCGCCGCTGGGATATCCGTGGCCCAGGATCACGTCATCCACTTTAGAGGGGTCCAGCTTGCTGCGCTCCAGCGTTTCTTTGATCACTGTGCTGGCCAGTTCGCTTGCTGTTACGTCCCTGAGGGTTCCTCCGAAATTGCCCACAGCAGTGCGGACCGGTGAAACGATGGCTACGCGTCGCATAAATCACTCCTAAAAAAGCCGTCAATAATTTTGCGGCATATGATTATTGCCGCAATAATAACGTTTTGCCTCAGGTGTGTCGAATGCCTGAGAAGCGCACCGGACGAGGCGTGAGCACGGAATAATAAACAGGGCCGGCCCGTATCCGCGCCGACCCTGGTTGGGACCTGCCCGGGTTTAGACCTGCCCCGGTTTAAAAACGAAGCTTCAGGTAATCAGATAGCTACCTGCGGGCGGTTCTCAATCCGTCTAGATTCCGCTCCAAACGCTCCAGGGTGTCTAGCCATCCCGGCGGCAGCAGACCGCGCGCATCAGCGGGAACGACATCAGCGGCATTGACCATCACGGGGACCAATGTTGACTCGGTGAGCTTGGTCTCCAGTCCGGAGAGGTCGCCGGCTTCGTAGGGTGTGAGCGCCAGGACCCGGCCAGGCAGCCCGGATTCTACGCGGGTCTCCAAGAAACCGCCAGGACCGCCGTATGAGAGCCCCGCGAGGCCGATCACCATCGCCAGCGCCAAGGCAGCGCCCACCGCCAGGCCAGCAGTCATGCCGGCCAGCCGGTCGGCCCAGCCCATGAACATGCCGTAGACCAGCTTGCGGACTAAACCGGCCGCCACCATTGTTACGGCGACGGCGGCGAATATGGTGATGGCGTAGGACAGTAGGTCAATCACCGCCGCGTTGGACATGAATCCGGCCAACCATCCGGCGGTGTCGTCCCGGTAGTGGCCAACCACGATGAATCCGGCGGCCACTCCTAACACGGTAAACGAGGCGCGGACCATGCCGGTCCACATACCAAACGGCCCGCCTGCAGCCAAGATCCCGACTAGTATGATATCTAACCAGTTCATGTCGTGCCTCCTATATCCTGGTGCTATCTCCGCGCATTCGGAAACGGGGTTTCCGTCACGTCCCATGAACATAATGGCGCGAAGTGTATTACCGGTGTATTAACCCAGCTTTGAAGCCGGATTCTGTTTCGACTGGGCGACGGAGCGACGGAGCGACGGAGATTTACGGAGATTCAACGACAGTCCTGCTCTACCGCCTTTACTCCGAGACCACAAGTAATCTTTATCGGGGGCCTTCTTTTAGGTTGGATCGCTGGACGCAGGGGTTTCCCGGAAGTCGGTCCTGGAATGGGAGAAAGCAGACTGGGATAACGGAATAATGATGCAGAAATGAAATAGAAAAGGACCGTTTCGCGCCAACCAGTAAAGCGGTGGCAGACCGGCGGCCCTTTTCGTAGGGGTTTGGGGATGATATCGTACCTCTATGGGCCGTATATCGACAACGGGATTCTGTCAGCAGAGTGATTCAGGAATCTGGTATAGAATCACATCAGGAAACCGGTTAGATGGATCCTCGAATCGGTATAACTGCTAGAGATTGTTAAGGCCAAAATTGATCATTCACGCTGATGGCATGACCGACCGTGGACCAACCAAGCTCTGCCCGCGAAAAGCAATTGGCGCGGAGCCGGTTGCCATAGCCATATGACCGCTAGAAACAGCGCCGATGATTTCCCCACGGGCGCAGACCTGAGACCGGGGCGTGGGAATGGCAAGAAACCATCTGCCGGCCCAGCCCGAAAATCTCCTCGGCGGGCATCGGATGATTCCGTTGGTGGTCCGGGTTCCGGCGCTCCCAACGGCTTCAGCTCTGACCTCAACCAATACGTCAGCCGATATGCCAGGCAAGACTCCCAGTTCAAGGCGCTGGTCGAGACCGGTCTGGATATCGTGGTCGTACTGAACCATGACGGCTCCTTCCGTTACCTGAGTCCGTCGGTACACCGGGTGATCGGCTACCATCCCGACGAACTCATGGGCGAGATTGCCTTCAATCATATGCAGGAAGATGACGCGTCCGAGCAACTGGAACTTTTCACCAACGTCGTCTCGGACAAAGACCGCAACACAACCGGACTTCCAAGATCCTTTCGGTTCCGGCACAAGGATGGTCATTGGGTGGTGCTGGAAGCCGTTAGCACAAAGCTGCCCGAGGGTTCGGACCCCCCAGGCATAGTGGTCAACGCCAGGGATATCACCGAACGCGTGCAGGCCCAAGATGCTTGGCGTGAGGTAGCGGATTCGGACCGGCGGCTCGTCCAGGAGACGGAGGTGGTCGCCGAAGTGGGCCGGATCGTCAGCTCCACCCTCAACGTCGAAGAAGTTTTCGAGCTATGCGCCGCCCAGGTGAAACGGCTGATCGATTTCGATGTCCTGGCAGCCAGCGTCATAGATTACTCAGCGCAGACCACCTCCATCAGATATTGGTCGGGCCCTCGCCGGTTCCGCGACGATATGGATACCACGGTCCCCCTGATGGGGACCCTGACGGGCGACGTTATGGCCACCGGCAAGCCGGTTCTGGTCCACGCCACCTCCGAACAGGAGATGCGCCGAAAGTTCGTTCATCTAGCCGAGAGTTTCCACGGAGGCGTCCTCTCTTGGTTGGCGATCCCAATGGTGAACCAGGCCCAGGTGGTCGGGGCTCTGTTGATTTTTTCTTCAAAGCCCAATGCATTCTCCGACGTGGACATTGCCCTCGCCGGGCGGATCGGAAATCAGATCGCGGGCGCGATCCACAATACAGAGTTGTTCGCCGGATTGAAGCAGGTCCAGAGCGAACTGGTGATCAGCGCCATCGAGCGGGGCGAGGCGGCCTCGCGGAACCAGGTGATCGCCGAGATCGGCCGGATCATCAGTTCAACACTGAACGTGGCTGAGGTATTCGAGTTGATCGCCGCTCAGGTAAAACCCTTGATCAACTTCGACATGCTTGCGGCCTGCGTCATCGATTATTCCCAGCAGACCACGGCGGTCAGGTATTGGTCCGGCGCTCAGATATTCGGCGACAGTTTCGCCAGCTCCGTGCCCCTGGTTGGGAGCGTTACCGGCAAGGTGGTAGACACCGGACAGCCCGTCCTCGTTCAAGGACTCTCTGAAGAAGAGATAATTAGAGATTACATCTGGATCTACGAGAGCTACGGGGCAGGGATACGGTCTTGGCTTGGGCTGCCGATGGTAAACCGGGGTGAAATGATCGGGGCATTGCTCTGGCTCTCCGCCGAGCCTGTAGCCTTCTCTGATACCGATGTTGCCCTGGCCGGCCGGATAAGCAATCAGATCGCCGGGGCCATCGACAATGCCGAGTTGTTTGCCGGGTTGAAGCGGGCCGAAGCCGAATTGGCCGTCAGCGTGGTGGAGCGGAGCGAGGCCGCCGCTCAGAACCAGGTTATAGCCGAGATCGGCCGAATCATCAGCTCGACCATGGATGTTGATGATGTCTATCAGCTTTTCGCGAATCAGATGCGCAATCTCTTCGACTTTGACGATCTGGCCATCTGCGTGGTTGACCGGGAAGGTGGGCCGGGCCGAATAGCGCACCTCACTGGGAACGGCCTGACGGGAATAGTCGTCGGATCGGAGGTTCCCATCAACGGCAGCCTGACCGGTGAAGTAGGCACGCTCAAGCGCTCTGTCGTGATACAGGGCTTGTCGGAACCAGAGATCGAGAAGAGGTTGCCTTTCATAGTCGTTAGCTACAGGGCCGGGACGCGGTCCTGGTTGTGTGCTCCGCTGATAAACGGAGGGGAATTTATCGGCTCGGTGTTGATGTTCTCCAGGGATGAGACCGCTTTCAATGAGCGCGACGCCGACTTGGCGCAGCGGGTGGGCAACCAGATCGCCGGCGCGGTTGGCGGGACCAGGCTCTTCTCTGACCTGAAACAGGCGGAATCGGAACTTGCGATAAGTGTTGTTGAGCGTAGCCAGGCTGCCGCTCAGAATGAAGTCATAGCTGAGATAGGCCGAATCATCAGTTCCACACTGGACATCGACGAGGTTTACGATGCCTTCGCCGCCCAGGTCAGGAAATTGATCAGTTTCGACGTTCTTTGCGTCAGCGTTGTCGAACCGGACGGAGGGTCACTCCGGGTCGCCCACCGGGTGGGCAACAACCTCCTGGGTAAAACAGTGGGGGCGCCGGTCCCATTCGAGGGCAGCATAACCGGCGAAGTGGTCAGGCGAAAAGGGGCGGCCATCGTTCAGGGAATGTCCAAGGGTGAATTGCTGGAAAGATTCCCGGAGGTTACGGCCACCTACCAGAGCGGCGTGCGCTCCTGGCTGTGTGTGCCGTTGCTGAATCGGGGAGAGTTCGTTGGCACACTGCTGGTGCTCTCGACAAAGCGGAACGCTTTCGACGACCATGACGCCGACCTAGCCCAACGGGTCGGGAACCAGATCTCCGGTGCGGTCGGCGGGGCTGAGTTGTTTGCCGAACTGAAGCAAGCAGAGTCGAAACTGGCGGCCAGCGCTGCCGAAAGGGGCGAGGCTGCCTCCCAGAATGAGGCGATCGCCGAGATCGGCCGGATCATTGGTTCCAGCTTGGAGATTGAGGACGTTTACCAGCCGTTCGCGGATCTGGTCCGCAACCTGATCGACTGTGATGTATTGGCCATCTGCATACTCGATTCGGGGGGGCAGTTCGCGCGGATCGAGCATCAAGTGGGCGAGAGTAGTACGGACCGGGGGGTCGGCTCCCGCGTTCCAATCAAAGGCAGTCTCACCGGCGAAGTGGCCAAGACCCGGCGCACGGAGATCATACAAAACAAGACAGAGCAAGAATTGCAGGGGTCCTATCCCTACACCGTGAGGGGTTTTCAGGCCGGTATCCGGTCTTGGATGTGCACTCCTCTGATCAGCGGCGGCGACCTGCTCGGCGCCATGGTGATGCTTTCCAGGAGTGACAACAATTTCACGATGGGCGACGCCGGCCTGGCCCAACGGGTGGGGAACCAGATCGCCGGGGCCATTGGAAGCGCCCAACTATATGCCGACCTGAAGCGGGCTGAGTCTGACCTGGTCTTGAGCAACGATCAGAACCGGATGATTTTGGAGACGGCCCACGACGCGTTCATCGGCATGGATGAACGGGGCCAGGTGGTTGCCTGGAATTCACAGGCGGAGGAGACCTTCGGCTGGCCCGTTGGACAGGCCTACCGCAAACGGCTTTCCGACCTGATCATCCCTGACCGGTTCGCGGCGCGCCACCTGGCCGGCATCAAGGAATTTCTGGCAACCGGCTCCGGCGAAATGCTGAACCGGCGCATCGAGATCGTCGCCAAGCACCGGGACGGGCACGAATTTCCGGTGGAGATCACCATCTCTCCGTTGAAGACCGGCAACCGATATGTGTTTAACGCCTTTGTCAGGGACATCACCGACCGGAAAAACGCGGAAGAGGCATTGCAGCGGTCGGAAGAACGCTACCGCGCCATCTATAACAACGCGGCCAACGGCATCGGGACCCGGACCTTCGGCGGCGAGATCAAGGACCTAAATCCCGCGTTCTTGCAGATGGTCGGCTATACGTTGGATGAGGTAAAAGCACTGGGACCCGGAGAATTGTTCGACGTCAAATATCAGGAGTTCGAAAAAGGGCTCTGGGAGCGCGCCCTGCGCGGTGAAGAGATCGAGCCATATGAGAAGGTCTACATCCGCAAAGACGGCACCGAAGTGGTTACGGAGGTCAGACCTAGCCTGGAATTGGACAACGACGGCAACCCCATCGGTATCCTGGCTCTGTTCACTGACATCACGGACCGTATGCGCCTGGAGCAAGAGATCGAGCAGTACACCAGGAGCCTGGAGTTGGCCAACGACCATCTGAAACAGCTTGACCGGATGAAAGACGATTTCATCTCAACGGTCTCCCACGAACTGCGCACCCCTCTAACATCGATCAAGGGCTCCGCCGAATTGTTGCTGGCCTACGAGAACGAGGACCCCAAGGTGCAGTTGGAGTTCCTGAAGATTATCGATAGGGAAAGCGACCGCCTGACACGCCTGATCAATGATGTTCTGGACCTTTCCCGGATGGAATCGCGGCAGATGCGTTGGGTCTGGTCGGAACTGGACTTTGGCGAAGTTGTGAACGAAGCGGTGTCCGGAACCCAGGCGTTGTCGATCCTGAAAGACCTGTCGGTGGATGTGGCGCTGGACCCCGAACTGCCGATGATCACCAGCGACCGCGACCGGTTGGTCCAGGTGATGAACAACCTGCTGAGCAACGCCATCAAGTTCACCCCGCGAGGCGGGAAAATAACCGTCAGAGCCAAGAAAGCGGTTACCGACGAGTCTGACGGCCGGCAAGAGAATCTTGAGGTCTGTATCTCGGACACCGGTATCGGTATCGACCGGTCAGACTACCACCAGATATTTGAAAAATTCAGACAGGTTGGCGATACGCTCTCCGACAAGCCCACCGGCACCGGCCTGGGCCTCCCGATCTGCAAAGAGATCGTCGAATATCTCGGCGGCAGGATCTGGGTGGAAAGCCTGCCTGGGGAGGGTAGTGACTTCTTTTTCACCATGCCGGTATTAGCACGGGAGCACGTGCTGGCCCGGGAGACCGGGACCGCTGCCGCTGACTCATTCCCCTGACCGGTATTTAGTCGCCGCTGGGCGGCTGGCCCTTGTGATTCGCCGTTACGCCGCCTACTAACCGCTGATCAGGTCCAGGTATTTGTAGCCGGAACCGGTGTTGAAAAGCACCACCGACTCATTGGGGTCCAGGAACTTCTGCTCCAGCAGGTGCTTCAGTCCAACCAAGGTCGCAGCGCCCTCCGGGGCCGGGAAGATGCCTTCAGCGGAGGCCATCTCGTACATGGCGCCAATCATCTCCTGGTCCGTCACCGCCAGGGCAGTACCGCCGGTCTCCCGGATGGCCTCCAAGATCAGATAGTCGGCGAAGGGATGGGGCACCCGAAGACCGTCGGCCTTGGTCGTGGCGTTCTCCCACAACTCCGACGTGGCCGCCCCGTCATTGAAAGCCCTGACGATGGGTTGGCAGCCCTCGGCCTGAACTGAAATGAACTTGGGCTGCTTTCCCTCGATCCAGCCCAGCTCCAGCAGCTCTTTGAATCCCTTGTACATGCCGATGATTCCGGTTCCGCCGCCGGTGGGATAGATCACGGCGTCGGGCATCTTCCAACCAAGCTGCTGGACCATCTCCAGGCCCATCGACTTCTTGCCCTCGGCGCGGTAGGGCTCCTTCAGCGTCGAAAGGTCGAACAGCCCCAGTTCCTTGGCCACGGCCACCGCCTCGCGTCCGGCGTCATTGATGAGACCGGCAACCAGGTTAAGATCCGCCCCCGCCACCAGGGTCTCTTTCTTGTTGGCGGCTGGGGCGTCCTGGGGCATGAACACCTTGGTTACCAAGCCGGCCCTGGCGCCATACGCGGCTGCCGCCCCGGCGGCGTTGCCGGCCGATGGCATGGTGAAGCCGTTCACCTTCAATTCAACCGCTTTGGATATCGCCGCGGAGACGCCCCTGGCCTTGAAGGTGCCGGTGGGGTTGAGTCCCTCTTCCTTGATGTAGAGGTTCGTCATCCCCAGCTTTTTGGCCAGGTTGAACGTCTTGATCAGAGGGGTGCCGCCCTCGCCAAGGGTAACGATATCGGCCGGGTCGTTAACCGGCAGCAATTCGGCGTAACGCCACATCGTGTCAGGACGGCAGACCAGACTGTCGCGGTCGACCTCGCGGCCCAACTTGGCCAGGTCGTAGCGGGCGAACAATACCTTTTCACAGCAGGGGCTGACGCCGATCAGCTGATCGTGGGGGTAGCTTTTGCCGCAGACGGTGCATTCCAGATGGCTGATGTAGCTGGTCATGTGGTCCTGACTCTCCTTTAGGTGTGACGCCTAGGTGTGACGCCGGAATGTGACCGGAATATTGCCGGGATGTGGCGCGGATGTGGCCGGGGTCAGATTCCAGGTTGCCCATACTATACGACAGAACCCATGCGTATGGCAGGGCGTCGCCGACTCAGCAGGCAACGGCGGGCCGGACGCTTGCCACCGGGCCGGTGTTTCAGTAATATGCCACTGCGATAATCCCCACCCGGCGGGGCCTGCATCGTGCTTCAGTCATTCATCGGGAGAGAGCTATGAAACTGGTATTCTTCGACGACTTCAAACTGGGCGTGGTCAAAGATGAAACGGTGGTCGATGTCTCGGGGGCGGTCAGCCGGATCACCCACACCTCGCCTCAGGACCTGATCAACCAGGTGATCGAGAACTTCTCCCGGCACCGTTCCGCCCTGCAAAAGGCGGCGGACAGCGGACCGGGCAAACCGATCGACCAGGTGCGGCTGCGCTCCCCTCTGCCCAAGCCCCCGAACATCATCTGCATGGCGGTTAACTACATGGAGGACGGCACCCGGGAAGAGCCGGCGCCCATCAACGCTTTCCAGAAATCGCCCAACGCGGTGATCGGCGATGGCGACACCATGATTCTGCCGGACATCCCGGCCTCCATCTTCGAGGGCGAGGCCGAGATAGCCTTGGTCATCGGCAAGAAGGCAAAGAATGTTAAACCCGAAGACGCCTACGACTACATATTCGGCTATATGAATTTCATCGACGGTTCGGCCCGTGGCTTGCAGGCCGGCGGCAACACGTTCTACCAGATGAAGTCCCGGGACACCTTCGCGCCCATGGGCCCCTATCTGGTCACCGCCGATGAGATTGAGGACCCGCAGAATCTAGCCATCAATCTCTGGGTCAATGAAGACCTGAAACAGTCGTTCAACACCGACGACATGGCCCACAAGATACCCAGGATCATGGAGTGGGTTACCTCGATCCACGAGCTCGAACCCGGCGATGTCATTGCCACCGGGACCAATCACCGTGGCCTGAGCGCGCTGCAGGACGGAGACAAGATCGAGCTGGAGGTGCAGGGCCTGGGCGTTTTGCATTTCAGCACTCGAGACGACCTGAAGCGCACCTGGGCCAGGACCACCCGCCTGGAGATGGCCGAGCAGGGCAAAGAGGGCACCACGCCCCAGTTGACCGGCAAGTACTCCTAAGCAGACCCGCAACAAGGCGAATAACCCTGCCACTAGGCGGGGTTTTTCTATTTCTGGACTTCGAATAAAAAACCCGGTGGCGGCGATGTATAATCACCTTTCTTTTCCGGGCCACAGACAACCAACAGGAGCGGTCTCATGGCTGAAGACAACAGGCCCCCGATATCCCCCGCGATATCCCCCACGATATCCCCCACGATATCCCCCCCGATATCCATGGAAGAGTTCAGGTTCATGGC
>MUCI01000011.1 GCA_002816575.1 SAR202 cluster bacterium Casp-Chloro-G2
GGCGGCCGGCGCCGGCCTAAAGGTCGCCAAGCACGGCAACCGAGCCGCATCCGGTACCTGCGGCAGCGCCGACGTGCTGGAAGAGTTGGGAGTGCAGATCGAACTCCCCCCAGAGGGCGTGGAGCGATGCATCCGGGAGAGCGGCATCGGCTTCATGTTCGCCCAGGCCTTCCACCCCTCCATGCGCCACGCCGGTCCGGTCCGGCGGGAGATCGGCATCCGCACCGTATTCAACATCCTGGGGCCGCTCACCAACCCGGCGGGCGCCCAGTCCATGCTGGTGGGTGTGGCCTTCCCTGAGCTTGGCGCCAAGATGGCCGAGGTGCTGCGTCTGCTGGACACCCACCATTCAATCATCGTTCATGGTGACGGCGGTTTGGACGAGATGACCCTGTCGGGCGACACAGCGGTCTGGGAAGTTAACCAAGGCCAGATGAGCAGTTGGAGTCTGTCGGTGGCCGACACCGGACTCCCCGTGACGCCCATCGAAGCGGTCAGGGGCGGCAACAGAGCGGCCAATGCCTTGACCATGCGGGCGCTGCTGGACGGTGAGGGCGGCCCGGTCCGCGACTACGTGCTGCTCAACAGCGCTGGAGTGCTGCTGGTGGGCGGCCTGGTCTCCAACATCCGCGACGGCGTGCAACTCGCCGCCCAGACCATCGACAGCGGCGCGGCCAAAGCCTGCATGGAGTCCATGATCGAGGTCAGCCATGAGGGCGGCTGAAGCCACCAAACACCAATGATCTATAATGCTGACCTGAGTTTCATGAAGATTAAATACAGCCGGAAAGTCGACATCTTGACGATTCAAGTCTCAGAAAATCCAGCGGACCATGCCGAAGAATCGGACGGCGTCATAACCCATCTCAGCGTCACCGGGCAGCCGGTAATGCTAGAGATGCAGGGTAGGCGAGATTTTCTTCTAGGCTCAATCACCAGCATGGTCAAAGAAGAAGAAGTTAGGTTGCCTTAGAGAATGCCAAGCATCCTAGATGAGATAGTTGCCGCCAAGCGTATTGAGCTGGCGGAGAGCAAGACCCAGGTGTCTTTGGCCGACCTGGAGTCCGCGGCGGCCAGCCAGCCCCGGCCCCTCAACCTGTCGGGCGCTTTGCTGGGCGGTGGCGTGCGGCTGATCGCCGAAGTGAAAAAGGCCTCGCCTTCACGCGGTCTGCTCTTGCCCAACTTCGACCATTTGAAGCTGGCCGAGACCTACGCTGGCAACGGGGCGGCCGCCATATCGTGCCTGACCGACTCCCACTTCCAGGGTGAGTTGGCCTTCCTGAAACAGATCAAGGAGTCCGGGGCCTCCCGGCGGGCGCCGGTGATGCGCAAGGACTTCATCTTCGACCCCTACCAGGTGATCGAGACCAGGGCCGCCGGGGCCGACGCCATGCTGCTGATCGTGGCCATCCTGGAGGCAACCCAATTGAAGGAACTGCTAGACGCCGCGCAAGCACACTGGATGCAGTGCCTGGTGGAGGTCCACGACGAGTCCGAGCTTGAAACCGCGGTGGACGCCGGCGCGGAGATCATCGGCATCAACAACCGCGACCTGCACACGTTTACAACCGACCTGGCGGTGACTGAGCGGCTGGCCCCCCTGGTTCCTAGAGGCAAGCAGATCGTCAGCGAGAGCGGCATCTTCACCCGTGATCACCTGCGCCAGATGAACAAAGCTCGGGTCAACGCCGTGCTGGTGGGCGAGGCTTTGGTCACGGCACCAGACATCGGCGAAAAGGTCAGGGAGTTAACCGGCCAGAAAGCGCCGGCGGCATGAGCATGGCCTCCCAGGACTCGGGCATCAAGGTCAAGATCTGCGGCATCCGCACGCTGGAAGACGCCATGGTTGCCGTCGAAGCCGGGGCCGATCTCTTCGGCATCGTCTTTGTGCCGGGACGCCACCGGCGCATCACCGCCGACGCCGCCAAGGAGATCGTCGATGAGGTTAGGCAGGTTGATGGGCGTCTGCCGAAAATAGTCGGCCTTTTCGCCGACCAGTTGTTGGACGAGGTCAATGCCATCGTCGAGTACGTGGGACTGGACGTGGCCCAACTCTGCGGGAAAGAGGACGTTGAATACGCCGGACAGGTAAGCTGCGACGTGATCAAAGTCGTGCACGTTGCCGAGTCGGCCACCGCCGCGGATGACGCAGGCACCGGCGACCGGGTACGGGATTTCAGCGGGGTCGGCCACCTGGTGACGCTGGACCGCTACGTGGCAGGCATCCAAGGCGGCACCGGAAAGGGTTTTGATTGGGGCGTGGCGGCATCGCTGTCCCAAGCCGGGCTGCCGTTCCTGCTGGCCGGCGGACTCACCCCAGAGAACGTGGCCGAAGCCATCGCCGCCGTTAAGCCGTGGGGCGTGGATGTGTCCAGCGGAGTGGAGACCGACGGCGTCAAAGACCACCAGAAGATACGCGAATTCGTGTACAACGCCCGAGCGGCGGCAGCTAAGACGGTTTAGCAAAGCGAGAGGAACACCGAATGGCAGATGTAAACGCGGCTAGCCGCTTCCCAGACGACCGGGGCAGGTTTGGCGACTTTGGCGGCAAGTTCATCCCGGAGACGCTGATGGCGGCCGTGGACGAGCTGGAGCAGGCCTACCTGAGCGCCAAAGAAGACGACGGCTTCCAGACTCGTCTGGCCCATCTGCTGCATACCTATGCCGGCCGGCCCACCGCCCTCTATTTCGCCGAGAATCTGACCCGTCATTGCGGCGGCGCCAAGATCTACCTGAAACGCGAGGACCTGGCCCACACCGGCGCCCACAAGATCAACAACGCCCTGGGGCAGGCGCTTCTGGCGCAACGCATGGGCAAGAAACGGATCATCGCCGAGACCGGCGCGGGGCAGCACGGCGTCGCATCCGCCACCGCCTGCGCCATGTTGGGCCTGGAATGCATCGTCTACATGGGCAGCGAGGACATCAAACGCCAATCGCTCAACGTCTTTCGCATGAGGCTTCTGGAGGCCGAGGTCGTGCCCGTCGAGTCGGGAACCCGCACCCTGAAAGACGCCATCAACGAGGCCATCCGCGACTGGGTGACCAACGTGGAGACCACCCACTACCTGATCGGCAGCGTCGTCGGCCCGCACCCCTACCCCGTCATGGTGCGCGACTTCCAGACGGTTATCGGCCGGGAGGCCCGGGCCCAACTACTGGAAGCAGAGGGCCGCCTGCCCGACTACGTGCTGGCCTGCGTCGGCGGCGGCAGCAACTCCATCGGCATGTTCCACCCCTTCGTGCCCGACGAGGACGTGCAACTGTTGGGCCTTGAGGCAGGCGGTGAGGGCGTCGCCACTGGCCGGCATTCGGCAACCCTCAGCGCCGGACGCCCCGGCGTGCTCCACGGCGCCATGACCTATCTGCTCCAGGACGAACACGGGCAGGTGCAGGAGACCCACAGCATCTCGGCGGGGCTGGACTACCCCGGCGTCGGCCCCGAGCACAGCCACCTGAAGGACTCCGGTCGGGCCGAGTACCGGGAAGTTAACGACAAGCAGGCCCTGGAGGCCTTCCACCTTTTGTGCCGCACCGAAGGCATCATCCCGGCCCTTGAATCCTCCCACGCCGTTTCCGCTGCTGTCGAACTGGCCTCGAAACTGCCGCCAGACCGGATAGTGCTGGTTTGCCTCAGCGGCCGGGGCGACAAGGACATCGGTATCGTCGCCGAGGCATCGGGGTTGGAGATCTAGCCCCGCGTGACAGATGGCACGCCACACTCATCCGCTGCCTCAACTAGACATGATGCGGCGTGCTATAATGTGCCCCGATTCGCCGGAGCGACGCCGTGCCTGCCTCTGGCTCACTTTCAGTTCGATTTCGCGTCTAGAGATTAGGAGAAACTACTATGGATATGGGCCTAGAAGGCAAGGTAGCAATCATCACCGGCGGCAGTGACGGCATCGGAAAAGCAGCCGCCCTGAGCATGGCCAAAGAAGGGGCAAACGTAATCATTGTGGCCCGACGGCCCGACGTGCTCGACCAAGCGGCCCAAGAGATCAAGACCGCCACGGAAGGCTCGGTCGTCCCTCTGGCTTTGGACATCACTACGGACGGAGCGGCCCAGACCATGGTGAAGACCGCCCTAGACAATTTTGGCCGCTTGGACATCATCGTCAACAACGCCGGTTCGTCCATGGCCAAGCCCTTCGAGAACGTCAGCCATGAGGACTGGCAGTCGGATTTCGAACTGAAGGTCTGGGCCGCCGTCCGGCTGATGCAGGAGTCCATCGGCGAGATGCGCAAGGTCGGCGGCGGGCGGATCATCAACATCACCAACCTGGGCGGCCGCACCCCCGGTCCGTCGTCCATGCCCACCTCCATCTCCCGCGCGGCCGGCATCGCCATCACCAAGGGCCTGTCCAAAGACTTGGCCAAAGAAAATATCCTGGTGACCACCGTCTGCATCGGGTTGGTCAAGAGCGGCCAGCACCAGCGCCGCTATGACGCCCGCATCGAGAAGGAACCCAACCTGACCCTGGACGCCTTCTACTCCGAACTGGCCCAGGGCCGTTCGGTGCCCATCGGTCGGGTCGCCGAGCCGGAAGAAGCCGGCGACGTAATCACCTTCCTGGCGTCCGCGCGGGCCAGCTACCTGACCGGCATCGCGGTGAACCTGGACGGCGGCGCTTCGGCGGTCGTTTAACCCCTGCCCTAACCGGGAAGCCGGCTGTCCGTGATACACTCGCGCCTTGCGCCGACCCAGCCCGGTATACCAACGACAAAGTCCGAAAGGACCGGAGGCCAGATTTGACTAGCTCCTACATGAATGAGATGCAGACGCCCCAAAAGGTGCTGCTGGGACCCGGCCCAAGTTCCGTCCACCCCAGGGTGCTGCAGGCGATGTCCATGCCCGTGATGGGCCACCTAGACCCGGCGTTCTTCCAGGTTATGGACGACGTTTGCGAGATGCTGCGTCTGGTCTTTCACACCAGCAACAAGATGACCGTGCCCATCTCATCCACCGGCACCGGCGCCATGGAAACGGCCTGCACCAACATCATTGAGCCGGGCGACACCGTCCTCATCTGCCGCAACGGCTACTTCGGCATCCGCCTGGGCGACATCGCCGAGCGCTGCGGGGCCACCGTGCACCTGATGGACACTCCCTGGGGCCACCCCGTCGACCCTCAGATGCTGCGGGACGAGATCAAGAAGCTGCCGGCCCTCAAGGCGGTGGGCGTGGTCCATGCTGAAACATCCACCGGGGTGCTCAGCTCCGTGAAGGAACTGGTTGAAGTGATCCATGAGGCTGGCGCGCTGGCCATCGTCGACGCCGTGACCTCCCTGGGCGGCCATGAGGTTAGGATGGACGACTGGGGGTTGGACGTCTGCTACAGCGCCACCCAGAAATGCCTGGGCGCCCCTCCCGGTCTGGCCCCCATCAGCCTCAGCGACGCAGCCATGGACGTGGTAGCCAAGCGAAAGAGCAAGGTCCAGAGTTTCTACTTCAACCTGAAAGACCTGGAGTCCTACTGGAACCAGACCAGGGCCTACCACCACACCTCGCCCATCAACATGACCTACGCCCTGCGTGAGGCGCTGCGCATGATGATGGAGGAGGGCATCGACAAGCGGATCGAGCGGCACGCCAGGGTTGCCGCCGGCCTTCGCGCCGGCGTGGAAGCGCTGGGCATGGACCTGTTGGCCGAGGAAGGCGCCCGCCTGAACCCGCTGACCACGGTGTCCATACCCGAGGGCATCGAAGACGGCAAGGTGCGCCGCGCTCTGCTCAACGACTACGACATCGAGATCGGCGGCGGCCTGGGCGAGTTCGCCGGGAAGGCCTGGCGCATCGGCCTGATGGGCGAGTCGGCCCGCGAGCGGAACGTCTTCGCCCTGCTCTCAGCCCTGGAGACCCTCCTCAACAAAGAAGGCTACGAGGTGGCCTACGGCGCCAGCCTATCCGCCGCCCAAAAAGCCATAGCCACCTACGGCGAGTAGGCCCAAACATACATCAGAAGGGATGAAAAAGAGAGGCGGGGAAATCCGCCTCTCTTTTTGTCGTTCTCAAAGTGACCTGCTACCTGGTCGGAATCACCGTTCCAACGAATACGCCTCGTCCAAAATGTCCACCACGTGCCTGACCGTGCCCGGCTGGCCCTGCGCTTTCAACCCCTGCTCTATCTGCAGCATGCAGCCGGGGTTGGCGGTGATCACTTCCGGGGCGCCGGTGGCTTGGATGTTGGCCATCTTACGCTTGAGCAGCCGCCGGGATAGGGCAGGTTGGACCGATGAGTAGATCCCGGCCCCGCCGCAGCAGAGTCCTGAATCCTCCATCTCCACCAGCTCCAGACCCGGTATGGCGTTCAAGATGGTTCTGGGCGCGGCGGTGATGCGCTGGGCATGGGCCAGGTGGCAAGGGTCCTGGTAGGTGACCGTGCGGTTCACGGTCGAAGAAGGCGCCTGGAAGGGCAGGCCCACCAGGAACTCGGTCACGTCCTGGGTCATCTCGCCGAACCTGACCGCCTTGGCGCTGTACTCGGGATCGTCCTTCAGCAGGTAGGAGTACTCCTTCATGGTTGACCCGCAGCCGGCCGACGACGTGACCACCCGCTCGACCCCGGCGGCCAGTAGCGTGTCGATGTTTATCCGGGCCATGGCGCGGCTGGTTTCCAGGTCTCCCGCATGGGCGTTCAAGGCCCCGCAGCATCCTTGGCCCACCGGCACAACAACGTCGCAGCCGTTCCGGGTCAGCACCCGCACCGTGGCCTCCATGGTCGGACCCTGCATCAGGGGCATGACGCATCCCGATAGCAGGGCCACGGTCGTCTTTCTCTCGCCCTGGGCTTGATACACCGTTTCCGAAGGGCCGAAGAACCGCTTGCTCATGGGGGGCAGGTTGGACTCAAATCTGGCGATCCCGCCCGGCAGCAGGTAGAGCAGATGGGACAGCCGGAGCAGCTTCTGTATCCCCAGCCGCTGGTAGAGCCGGACCAGATGCGCTCCGAACCGCAACCGTCTCGGCCTGGGCAGCGCGGAGTTCAGGAAGAACCGGCTGAACCGGCGCAACTCCTTGCCCTGAAGGCCGGCGGCCTTCACCTGGGCGCGGGTGTTCTCCATGATGCGGCCATACGGCACCCCCGAAGGGCAGACCGCCTCGCAGGCACGGCATTGCAGGCACGCTTCCCAGTGGGACACGATCCTGGGCGTGATCTCCACGCGGCCCTCGTTCACCGCCTTCATCAACGCAAGGCGGCCCCTGGGCGACTCCATCTCCATGGCTGTCTCAACGTAGGTTGGGCAGGAGCTGAGACACAGTCCACAATGGACGCAGCGGTAGAGATCGGCCTCCGCCGGAACATCGACGCCCCTGAACCCGGTTGCCGGTCGGGCCATCTAGATACCTCTCCCCGAAAGATTCCCTGAGATTCTCGCCGAAAACGTCCCGGATAAGATTCCCGAAAATACCATCAGATACCGCCCAGGAACCGGCCCGGATTGAGCATTCCACCGGGGTCGAACTTGTCTTTGAGACGCCGCATGACGGCCATGCTATCGGGAGCGTCCCCCCAAACATCGATCTGCCCTTTCACATGCAATGGGCAATGCTCGACAACCGCAGACCCGCCATACTTCTTAGCCACCTGTTGGGTCCGGTTTATGGCGTCTAAGATGGGCTGTTGTTGGGCCAAACCGGCCGCCCTCACGCCAGGCACGAACCCTCCCGCACTCGGTACATCGGTGGGCGTTGGCCAGAAAAGGCGGATGGCGCCGAAGCCGGGGTCCGCGATCTGGTCCGGTTTCCCGCCGGAGAGGGTCACCTCGCCGCACTCAACCGATGCCCTGGCCGCCGACTGTGGTTGCACCGACAGCCTCATAACCAGGACCGACCTTGGACTGATCTCGGATGGAACGTCGCCGATCCAGCGCAGCAGTCCCTGGGCGGCCGGTCCCTCCACCCGCTGCACCGCAGTGGCCCCTTCCGACAATAGCAGCGCCGCTGCTTCTCCCATTCTCCGGCCTGTCGCCTTGGCCCGGCCCGAGTAGAAGGCCAGGGACAGCGCGGCATCCGTATCGCCCAATCCCAAACCCTGGGACGCGGCTTGGATCGAGTCCTGCAGCCGCCTGAAAACGCCGAACGTCATGCCGTGGTAGCCCAGGGGTCCAGCGGGTGAGCGAACCAACTTCCGCCCGGCCAACACCGAATCTAATAGAGACGGGAAGGATACCAGCAACGCACCGGATTCGGGGTCAATGGGCAACAGTTTGAACGACGCCTCCACAATGACCCCCAGAGTGCCCAAAGAACCAGTGTACAGCTTATTCAGGTCATAGCCGGTCACGTTCTTGACCACCTTGCCCCCGGCTTTGGTGGCCACGCCCAATGGACTGAGCACGCTGATGCCGATCAGCCATTCGCGGGGCAGTCCGTAGGCTTGGGCCAGGGGGCCGCCGGCCCCCACGGACAGTGTGCCGCCCACCGTAGAGCGGCCCGGAAGCGCCGATTCCAGCGGAACGAACTCGCCGCCGGGGGCCAATCGCTCTTGCAGCGACGCCAGGGTAACACCGGCCTCAACCGTAGCCGTCATATCCGCGGGCTGGTAGTCCACAACACGGTCCAGACGGCTCAGGTCCAGAACGACATCCGCCGACCGCGGCACGTTGCCCAGGCCCATGCGGGTGCCCCCGCCCCGGGGCAGGACGCTCACTTTTTCACTAGAAGCCCAACTCAGGAATTCTGATATCTGGACCCGGTCCCTGGGCCGCACTACAACCTGGGGCGTCCGACCGTCGACATTGCCGTCTACAACAGGCAATACCGAATTCGCGCCCAAAAGCCTGACCAGGCTATCGCCAAGGGAAGACTCCAATCGATGCTCCTAACGAGATCAGCCTAAGGATCAAACAGTCATGCCGGGGGCGAATGGGTGGGCCCTGGGTGTGTGGGACTTGCCGTCGGGGAATATCTTCCCCGGGTTCAAGCTATTGTCGGGCGCAAAGGCCTGGCGGACCAACAGCATGGCGGCCATATCGTCATCGGAAAAAACCAGGGGCATCTGCTCTTTCTTTTCCAATCCAACGCCGTGTTCGCCGGTCAGCGTCCCGCCCGCGTCGACGCACACCTGCAGCACCTCGGTCCCAGCTTCCACGATCTTCTGGATGGCGCCCGGCTGCCGCTCGTCGAACAAGAGGCAGGGATGCAGGTTGCCGTCTCCGGCGTGGAACACGTTGGCGATGGGGATGTTGTACTTACGGCTGACCTCAGCCACCTGCCCAAGCACCTGGGCCAGTTTGGTCCTGGGCACCACGCCGTCGACCAGGAAATAGTTGGGGGCGATGCTGCCCAATGCTCCCAGCGCGCCTTTGCGGCCGACCCAGAGCTGCTCCCGCTCATCGGCGGCCTCCGCCGTCCGCACCTGGGTGGCCCCGGTCTCCCAAAGCGCGGCTTCAACCTCGCCGCCAATCTCGTCAACCTCATCCTGCAGCCCCTCAAGCTCGATGAGCAGCACAGCCCCGGCGTCGTCCGGATAGCCAGCGTCGCTGACATTCTGGACCGCTTGGATGGTCAGGGCGTCGATCATCTCCAACGCGGCGGGGACGATGCCGTGCTCAATCACCGCTGACACCGCGGTGCAGGCGGATTCCACATCGGGGAAGATTCCCAAGAACGTGCGCACCGATTCGGGCACCGGCAGAAGCCGCACCGCGATCCGGGTGGCGATGCCGAAGGTACCTTCGGAGCCGGTGAAGACGCCGCGCAGGTCGTAGCCCACCGTCTCTCTAGCCAGGCTCCCCAGGTTGATCACCGAGCCGTCTTCCAGCACCACCTCCATGCCCAGCACGTGGTTGGTGGTGGTGCCGTAGGCCAGGCAGTGGGGCCCGCCGGCATTCTCGGCGATGTTTCCGCCCAGGCTGCAGGCGCGCTGGCTGGATGGGTCGGGAGCGTAGCGCAATCCCATTTTGCGGACGTGGGTGTCCAGGTCCAGGTTGATAACGCCAGGCTCCACGAAGGCGATGCGGTTCTCGGTGTCCACTTCCAATATGTGGTTCATGCGGGGGAAGGCGACCTGGATGCCGCCGGGAGGCGTGATCGCGCCGCCGCTCAGACCGGTGCCGGTGCCCCGTCCCACCACCGGTACGCCCGCTCTGTGTGCCAGGGCGATCACCCGGCTCACCTCATCGGTGCTGGCCGGGAATACCACCGCTTGGGGCAAACCGCGGTCCACCGAGCCGTCGTATTCAAAGACCAAGAGATCATCCGGATGAAATACCACGTTCTCTTCGCCGACGATGCGTTGCAGGCCAGTCAGGAATTGCTTGGTTGTCATGCCTGATCTTCTCGAATAACTTCTCACCAATGAATGGTCACCAGAGGCTAGCAAGGGGATAATAGAACAAAACAGTGGGCATTGCCAGACGGGACACGTTTCGTTTGATGGGCCAGTTCACATTGGGTATACTGTGGCGGGATTCGCGCCAGGCGATTCCGCTTGACTGTTTACTCGCAAAAACCTGAGCACCTAACCAGGAGGGACCACGTGGAGTTCAACATCGCCGTATTGGGTGGTGACGGGATCGGCCCAGAAGTAACCGACCAGGGCGTAAGGGTCTTGGAGGCCGTTGGCCGGGCCTTTGGCCACAACTTCAATCTTAGCTACGGCGACATCGGTGGCATATCCATCGACAAACATGGGATTCCACTGATCGACCACACCATCGAACTCCTGGACACCAACGACGCCGTGCTCTTCGGCGCGGTGGGCGGACCCAAGTGGGACGCACCCGATGCCAAGGTCCGGCCCGAACAGGGACTGCTGGCGATGCGGGCCCACATGGGTGTGTTCGCCAATATCAGGCCGGTTAAGGTCTACCCCCAGTTGGCCGAGTCCAGCGTGCTCAAGCCCGAGGTCATCGACGGCGTGGACATGGTGGTGGTCCGCGAGCTTACCGGCGGCCTTTATTACGCCGAGCCCAGGGGCCGGCGGGAGACCCCCAATGGCATAATCGCCGAAGACACCATGCGCTACACCGAGGGAGAGATAGAACGGGTGCTCCGGGTGGGCTTCGAGTTGGCCCGGGGACGCCGCAAGAAACTGACATCGGTGGATAAGGCCAACGTGTTGGAATGCTCCCGGCTCTGGCGCACCGTGGCAGCCAGGCTGGGCGAAGAATACTCCGATATCGAATTGGAGCACGTGCTGGTGGACGCCTGCGCCATGCAGCTAATCCAACGCCCCGCCAGCTTCGATGTCATCGTTTCAGAGAACACCTTCGGCGACATACTCAGCGACGAGGCTTCCGTTTTGGCGGCTTCCATGGGCCTGCTGCCCTCGGCCAGCCTAACCGGCGTTCCCGTGGCCGGCCAACGCTCCGGCGGCCTCTACGAACCGATCCACGGGACCGCCCCGGACATCGCCGGTAGAGGGATCGCCAACCCCACCGGCTCCATCCTGAGCGTGGCAATGATGGTCCGTTATTCCCTGGGACTGACGGAGGAAGGCGCAGCCATCGAGTTGGCCGTTGACCGCGTGCTGGGCCAGAACGCCCGTACCGCCGACATCGCCCTCCCAGGCGCCGGACACGTTTCCACCAAAGAGATGGGCGACCTGATCGTCGCCGCGATCGAAAAAGCGGGCTAGGCGACCGAAAGGCAGACCCTGGCAAGCAGGGCAACACGAAACGAACGAAAAGGATACAGGGACATACAGATGGTCGGAGAACTGACGATTGCGATAGCGGTCTTTTTGGCCAGCTCTGGAGTCGTGGTGTTCTGCGGCGCTAAGTTGGCGGTCTACGGTGATGCTTTGGCTTCGCTAACCGGCTGGGGCCGGTTGTTCGTGGGAGGCCTGTTGCTGGCTCTGGCCACGTCGTTGCCCGAACTTTCCACCAATATTTCGGCCGTGCGCTTGGACCCGCCCAACCCCGAACTGGCGGTGGGCACGGTACTGGGCGCCAATATGAAGAATATGGTGACTCTGGCCGCCGTGGCGTTGGCGTTTGGGGGCAAGCGCTTCCTGCAGCGCGTGGCGCCAGAGCAAGGCTACTTGATCATGGTGGCCGTTGGTTTGACCGGAATAGCCGTCCTATTCGGCGCCCTGAAGATGGGGGTAGAAGTCTGGGAGATTGGCCTTTCGTCAATCATCCTGATCGTCCTATTTGTGCTCGGCATGTGGTGGGTCTATAAGACCCGGCCCAAGGAAGACGACGCCAATGAAAAGGACACCGGGATGACTCTGAGCAGGGCTTGGGTCATGTTTGGCTTGGTCTCTGCGGGGGTGGTGGTCTCAGGGTTCTTCCTGGCCTGGAGCACCGACGAGATAGCAGAAATCACCGGCATCGCCTCCAGCACTCTGGGCATCTTGTTGGTGGCTTTTGTTACGACCATACCCGAGATATCGGCCACCGTGATGGCCGCCCGTTTAGGGGCCGTGGACCTGGCTGTTGCCGGGGTTTACGGAAGTTCCGTTTTTAACGTCTCAATCCTGTTCTACTCCGACATTGTTTACCGGGATGGCATACTGGTCAACCATACCGAACCGGCGCATTTCGTGGCTGGTGGCGTGGGAGTGGGACTGATGTTGGCAGGGCTGGTGTTGGTGCTGGCGCGGAACCGGATCCAGTCGGCGGTGGCGGCGGTGGCGTTGGCTTTGATTGCCGCCGCCTATATCGCTGGGGCGGTGGTGGTGGCCGCCGTGGGCGGCATCGAAGATGAAGAAAGCTCAGAATCCAAACCGTCGATCACGACAATCCGAACGCCCGGCGAATGATCCCGGTTACAGCGGTCCGCGATTCGCCACCGCTGAGAAATGCCGCCGCGAATTCCAGGGTTTCACGGTAGCGTTCCAGGAAATCGGGGCTTACTTCGCCGGATTCGACCCTTTGCCGGTATAGCTCCACCGATTCGCCCAGCCTGGCTTCCAGCCAGTCCGCCCCCTCAACTCGGAACAGAGCGCTCAAGAGACGACCGTCTTCCTCCAGAGAGATGGGCAAGATGGACGACCTTGCCAACCGGTCTTTGTCGTAGGCGAAGTAGGCCAGACTCTCCGCAACCAAAGCCCCTTCGCCGCGCCGTTGAAACTCGGCCAACAACCTGGCGGCCAGACCCGGATCGGCGTTGATCAGCCGGTACATGACGCGCCAGGGGGGAGACAGCAGTGGATCGCTGTCCCGCACCAGCGTCAGGGCCGTATCCATGTCGCTGTTCAAGATCAAAGCCCCAGCCGCCGGCTGGGCCAGTAACATACCCTCCAACGGAACCGGCGAATCCAGCAGCAACTGGGCCGTCTCACGGGGTGCGATCCCAGCCCGGGCCGCGGCCACTTGGAATAACGCCTCCAGGAAGGGCTCATCAACCCTAAAGTTGCCCGAAGCCTCCTCAACCAATAGCGTGATGCCTGCTTTTAGATCGGCAAGATCGTCGGTCGATAGAGTCACGCCCAGTTTCGTTAGCAGGTCTTCGGGGCTCAAGATGGTACGCAGTTGAAAGGGGACCAGGGTCATCAGCCTGCGGACGGTGTCGTCGGCGAGGGCAAAGGTGACCGCGTCCGCCGTGTCCGGGTCCCTGTCCCTGAAGAGGTCGAAGAACAGCCTCACGTCTTCTTTCTGATCGAAGCCGGTCTCGGTTAAGAAGCGCTCCAATTCCGCCGCGCCGCGTCCGGCGTCGTCCCGGCCCGCCTGAAGCACCGACTCGACCTTGGCCCCGAAGACCCGCAGGCGTTCCACGAAGCTGGCCGTGGCTTGCAGGGTCCGGCCCTCGGGCAGTGCCGCGCCGCTGAAGAACAACTCCACCAACACCCGGTTATCCACCGCAGGCAGGAAGTTGACCAGGAACGGTTCCTCGGCCAGCCTTGCCGCCAGCCGGTCTGCCTGTTCCGCCACCGTGCCAACCGGTTGCGCCGCCAAGAACCCCAGCGCCGATGCCAGCCGGCCGGTGTCGGGGCGCCCCAGGGACGACAGATATGCGGGGTAGCTCCGTTGCAGCCTCACCTTGTCCTGAAGATAACCGCGCCAGGACTGGAAATTCTCCTCGTTCCGTGGGTCGCCGATGAGCAGATCGAATTGGTCGGCCAAGTCAAACAAGCGCTGCTTCTCCTCGGTCTCCAGCACCCTGTTCGCCGCCGGCAGTAACCCGTCGGGTGGGTATGACGGGGCCAGGGACGGGTAAAGCCTCAGGTCGAAATGCTCGAAACCCAGCCACCGGCCCGTGTCCGACCTTTCATCTTGGGTCAGCGATTGGAACCAGCCTGCCGCGCCGTACCAGTCGCCCCACCGCCCCGGCGACAGGAAATCGACCCAGTATTTCCGAAGGATGGGCGGGACCAGGTCCAGGCTCCCGCCGGTGGTGTACACCAGGTCCGCCTCAAGATGGTGGAACACCGGCTCGGTATTCTTGCTGGACACATCAGGGAGGTTACGCAGCCGTTGGCGAAGCAGCTCGAAGCCGTCAGGAGGCTGGGACATGAAGGTCAGGATGTCCCGGTGGTAGCTCTCCATGGCCGAAGACAAACCAGCCGTGGGTGGCTTCTTCCAATCCAGGTCTGGCCGTCCCTCGACGGGAAATCCGCCCCAGTAGCTGTGACCAAGCTCGTGAATCACGCCGATGGGCTTGGCTTCGCCCACCCCGGCCCAATCGTCGAACCCGTAACTGCCAAAGAAGCCAGGCTCCCCTTTCATCTGGCGCAGGTCCAGACTCCGCAGCAGAGCCTCACCGTCGTCAGTGGGCTGGTAGAGGGCCACCACCGCGTCCACCCGCGCCTTGACCCAATCGGTGGCGCCGGGATGGGGAGTAGGTTGCGCCGGCAAACCCTCCGGAAGGGCGGTGGCCTGAACGGGAACGGTAAAGGGAACTGAGACCGTGGCGGTGGGGACCGGGGTGTCTGGACTTGAGGCGATCGACTCTGGAGGCGAGGACGGCGTGGGGGGAGTGGAGGCCGCGCCGTTACAAGCTACGATCAGCAGACATAGGACAGCGGCCGGAAACCAGCGAGTCATGAGGGCTGCCCGGTCTGACCGCTCTGCAAGCGGATCAGACCACCTCTAGCGGTTCCTCGATGACCGCGCCGTCGGCGATCTGGAATATGCGGACCACTGGGTTGTCCATGTCCATCAGCGACACCAGAACATAGCGGACGTCCGGCCAGAGTGCCGCGGTCCCGCCGGCGATCCGCACGTCGGTGTCGGACGGATAGGCCTCGCTGCCGGTGTGGGAATGGTAGATGACTTGCAGGTCCCAGCCATTGTCACCGGCTTCGGCGTCCACCCGGCCCAGTTCCACCGGGTCCATGGAGAACCGGAATGGGCTGGCCTCCACGTTAGACATCCGGTAGACCTTCCCAACTTGACCGCTCGGTCCGGCGAGTATTCCGCAGCACTCGTTGGGCAGATCGGCCTTGGCGTGGGCCACCATATCGTCGACGAATTCCTGCTTGATCTGGACCAATGAGTCAACTCCCCATGGTTAGCTGGAACAAATTCTGGTCCTCTTGCGTCAAGAGGAATATGACGCCGTTGGTTCACTGAATCTGAGTCTCGTCTGAATATAGCAGAGGAACCCTGGAGAGAAAAGCGGCATCCAACTTAGCACGAGGGAGTTGGGTAAGACCCCTCCCGTAAAGAGGAACCAAAAGATGATGTATTTCAAAGCCTGCCAAAAATGCGCCGGAGACCTAACCCTGGAGAAGGATTCCTACGGCTCCTACCTGAAGTGCCTGCAGTGCGGTAAATACACCGAGTTGAACGAGGTAGGTGACACCCGGTCCATGCTCCATGGGTCGGTTTCGGACCAAGGCGTCTTGAAGCTGGCCGTGGCCGGGTCCATGAAGGCGGCCGCCGCCTAGACCCAGGTCACCCCTGGGCGTTATTGGACCACTCTTCGTATTCGTACACCGCGGCTACCTGCTCCGGAGTCTGTATCGAACCAGGACGGAGCCGCCGCACCTCTTTGATGGCATTCTCCGCCGAATGCCCCCGGTGCACCAGGTAACAGGCCAAGACCGTGCCGGTGCGGCCGATACCCGCGTAACAACTGACCGCCACCGGCCTCTTGTCCGCGATCTGCCGGTCGATGAATTCGACCATCCGCCGGTTCTGGTCCAGGGTCGGCGGCGTGAAGTCTTCGACCGGTTCGAACATGTCGACCAGGTCAACCAGATTGCCCGAGTCGGCGGCGATGGTGCGTTCTTCCATCCGGATCACGGCCCGGACCCCCACGGCGTGGAGATAAGCCAAGTCATCGATGCTGGCCGGCCCCTGTGACCCCGCCAGCTCATCCTGCAAGACCCAACCAAAATTCATGTTCTGCAATCTACTCTCTCCCTGGATTGGGTATCAGCCTTTGACCGCTGCCTCGATCCGGCGCCGCGCTTCCTGACCGGTGAGCGTATCCACCGAAACGACTTTGTCCCGCGAGCTGTGCCCCCGGATTATCCGGACCTTGGACTTACTGCCCCCCAAGGTCTTGGCCAGCAATGCGATCACCCCGGCATTGGCCTGGCCCCCCGTAGGCGGGGCCGTCACCCGAAGCCGCAGCACCGCATCGCCGGCGCCGCCCGGCTCGTAACCGTCTACCTGGTTGCGGGAGGACTTCGGATGGACCCGCACCGTGATCACGCAGCTTTCATTTGCTTCTGTGGCCATGCTTCAGGCACCCGCCAGGCGTGCTCCACATGCCGTCTGGTATATTAAGTTTGACGTTCCCTCACACTGCAGGAGGTTTCCGGTGGAGTATAACAACATCAAACTGGACAAAGAAAACCGTGTCGCGACCATCCGCCTCAACCGCCCGGACGCCTTGAACGCCCTGAGCCCAGAGGTGTTGGCCGAACTCTCATTCGGACTGGCTGAAGTAGGCAATGACGAGTCGATCAAGGCGTTGGTGATCAGAGGCGAGGGACGGGCTTTCTGCGCCGGGGCCGACCTCGCATACTTCCAGTCCACCTTCGACGAACCGGGCCTGCTGCCAGAATACGTGGCCCAGATCAATGACGTTCTCTGCCAGATCGAGGGCCTGCCGGTCCCCGCCATCGCGGTGGTCCACGGTTTCGCGCTGGCCGGTGGCTTGGAACTGATGATGGCCTGCGACATGGCGCTGGTGGCCGAAGACGCCCGAGTCGGCGACCAGCATGTGAACTTTGGCCTGATGCCCGGTGGCGGCTCCACCCAGCGGCTGCCCCGGCGCGTGGGGCTGCAGCGGGCCATGGAACTGCTCACCACCGGACGGTGGATCACCGGCGCCGAGGCGGTGGCTTGGGGCCTAGCCCTGCGCTCCGTGCCTCTGGAGGGCTTGGACGATGAACTGGAAACCCTGCTTGGGCCGCTCCGCACCAAGAGCCGCGCCGGCCTGGCGTTGATCAAATCGGTAACGCTCCGGGGCATGGGGCTGTCCGTGAATGACGGGATAGCCTTGGAGAGCCTGGCCTTCGTGCGATACATGACCACCTCGCCCCATCCCGCGGAGGGCATCCAGGCCTTCACGGAGAAGCGTCAACCCGAGTTTTAGGCATGGTTCCCAAGGCCAGTCGAGCCTGCCTGGTTCGACACCGCACGGGGCCGATGCTATGATTCAGTCTCCCGGTGCCAGCATCCGTACGCAGCAAAACACACGTTCCGCCCGTTCGATCGATCAGCCGGCGGTCATTGGATATCACCCATGAAGATAAAAGAAATCCTGGCCAAAACACGCCCCGTCTCCTTTGAATTTTTCCCTCCCAGAAGCGCTGATGGCATCCCAGATGTGCTTGAGGCCATCAGCGAGTTGGCCATCTACAGCCCGGACTTCGTGTCGGTGACCTACGGGGCCGGCGGGTCGACCCAGGCGTTCACCGAAGAGATCACCCTCCAAGCCAAGAACGACCTGGGAGTGGAGGTGATGGCCCATCTGACCTGCGTTGGTCAGAACCAAGAGGAACTGGACCGCGTATTGGCGCGGCTGGAGGCTGCGGGCGTCGAAAACATCATCGCCCTGCGTGGCGACCCGCCCCGTGGCTCCACCGAGTTTGTGGCGGTGGAGGGAGGGTTTCGCCACGCCTCGGACCTGCTGAAACACGTGAAGTCCAACTACGAATTCGGAGTGGCCGCCGCCTGCTACCCGGAGGGACATACCGAGTCTGTGGACCTGACGGCCGACCTGGAATACGTCAAGAAGAAAGTCGACCTGGGGGCCGATTTCCTGGTCACCCAGCTTTTCTACGACAATCAGTATTACTTCGACTTCGTGGACCGCGCCAGGGCCGCCGGCATCCAGGTGCCCATCGTGCCTGGAGTGCTCCCGGTCTTGAACTCGGCGCAGGTCCGCCGCTTCACCTCCCTGAGCGGGTCGAACATCCCTCCGCAACTGGATGTCCTGCTCGACAAGTACGCCGACAATGAGAATAGCGCCCGCGACATGGGCGTGGAGTACGCCACCGAGCAGGTGCGCGGTCTCTGGGATGCCGGCGTGCCCGGCGTTCATTTCTACGTGTTGAACCGCAGCTATTCGGTTTCCCGCATCCTGGATAATCTTCAGATTCCCGGGCACACGCGGCCTAATTAACCTATCAGCCAAACAACACTCCCGGTGATCTAACGATGCTTACAACGGGCGTCGACATAATCGAGATTCCCCGGATAAAACAGGTGTTGGACCGGTACGGCCAACGGTTCTTGAACCGGGTCTTCACCTCTGATGAGATCGAATACTGCCGTGGCCGCGCGCCCAACCTGGCCGGCCGGTTCGCCGCCAAAGAGGCCGCCATGAAGGCGCTGGGGACCGGCGTCCGAGGCGTCGGCTGGAAGGATATCGAGGTCGTGCGGGCCGACAGCGGCGCACCCAGCCTGAAACTCCACGGGCGGGCCGGGCAAAGGGCCAAACGATTGCAGATCAGCGAGCTATCCCTCAGTATGTCCCACTCCCGCGAGTACGCCGTGGCCTTCGTCGTTGCCCAGCGGCCAGGGCCGGACGAGCAACGGGCGTGAAGATCGTCACCGCCGCCCAGATGACCGCCATCGAACAGGCTTCGGAGAAGGCCGGAGTCAGCACCGGCGTATTGATGGAGAACGCCGGTCTGGCCGTGGCCGTGGCGGCCCGGGACCTGCTTGGCGGAGCGGCCGGCCGGCGCATCTTGACACTGGTTGGGCCCGGCAACAACGGGGCCGACGGCTTGGTAGCCGCGCGGCACCTGCGGCGCTGGGGCGCCGAGGTAACCTGCTTCGTGGTCTCGGGCCGCCCTGATCCCGACCCCAAGATGGACCTGGCCCTTGAGTACGGAGTCCGCGTCATCGGAGCCGCTGAGGCCGGAGAGTTGGGCCGCCTGTTGGCCCGGTCGGCCCTGGTGATAGACGCGGTTCTCGGCACCGGCCGGGCCCGGCCGCTGGAAGGCCCGGTGAAAGAGACCATGCTCAGCCTGGCCAGAGCCCGGTCGGCGGCATCCCCGCCCAATCTGCTGGCCCTGGACCTGCCCACCGGACTGAACGCCGACACCGGCGAGGTTGACCCCTCCGGGGTGCCCTGCGACATCACGCTGGCCCTGGGCTACCCAAAGGCCGGTCTGCTCAACTTCCCCGGTACCGAACACGCCGGTGAGCTGCGGGTGCTGGACATTGGCGTGCCGCCCAACCTGCCCGAAGAAACTGAGATCGATCTGGAATTATTGGACCGACGCTGGGTTGCAGACCGCCTGCCCCAGCGGCCACTTAACTCCCATAAGGGCACATTCGGACACGTGCTGGTCATCGCCGGCTCTCGGAATTATGTGGGCGCGGCCTATCTGGCCTCCCAGGCGGCGGTGCGGTCCGGCGCGGGGTTGACCACCCTGGCAAGCCCGGAGAGCGTCTACCCCATCGCCGCCGCCAAGTCCACCGAGCCCATCCACCTGCCCCTGCCCGAAGACAGTGAAGGCCGGGTCAACCTACAGGCGGCCGAAGTGATCTTCAACGGCTCCCGGCGGTACAGCAACATCCTGGTTGGATGCGGACTGGGTCTCTCTGACGGCGTCACGAAGTTTGTTGAAGCCCTACTGTTCAACAATGCCAATCGCGGCGTTCCCGTGCTGGTGGACGCCGACGGCCTGAATAACCTGGCCCGGATCTACGGCTGGCCAGAGCGTGTTCAAGGCCCCATCACCCTCACGCCGCATCCGGGAGAGATGGCGACCTTAACCGGGCTGTCCAACGCGGAGGTCCAGCAGAACCGGGTGGCCGTCGCCCGCGAGTATGCGGCCAAGTGGAACGTTTGCCTGACGCTGAAGGGCGCGAACACGGTGATCGCCCAGCCCGACGGGATGGTCCGGGTGGCTCCATTCGCCAATCCGGGGATGGCCACCGGGGGCACCGGCGATGTTCTCAGCGGGATTATAGCGGGACTGGCCGCCCAGGGCCTGTCACCGTCGGAGGCCGCCTGCTGCGGCGTTTATATCCACGGTGAGGCCGGCCGTCAGATGGTCTCCCGGCTGGGCAGCGCTGGGACCGCGGCATCCGACCTGCTGCTGGAGATTCCGGTGGCGATTCGGCGGACCAAAGTTGGCTGAACCAGCTCTTGTTTTTGTCCCGTTTCGCTATGCTATACTGGATAAAACGTGCCTGAGTGAAGCATTTTTAAACCAGAAAGGCCACCGGACCCGACGGCCGAAACTGAGGACATATGTCATTTGAATTCTTCCTCGAAAACGCTTTAGACCCAACGGGCCACATATCCGCCGTGGATTTCCACGAGATCTCTGACCTCTCCCCGGAGGAACTCGGCGCCTTCGCCTCGGCTTGGTTCCACATCCCCGTCGACCGCCAGCGGTCCATCGCGTCCGCAATGGTCGAACACGCCGAAGACAACCCCGACCTGGACTTTTCCGCCATCTTCAAACTGTGCCTCAGGGGCGACGATGAACCCCTTCTGGAGATCGCCATCGACGGCCTCTGGGAGCATGACGACCGCTCGGTCATCCCGGGCCTGGTTGATGTCCTACGCTCGCAGAAAGGGTACGAGGTACGCTCCGCCGCGGCCAGCGCTCTGGGCCGATTCACCCAGTTGGCCCAGGAAGGCAAGCTGCTGGCCAGAGACCAAGAGACGATCCACGACAACCTGATGCAGGTGCTGGAAGACGAAGAAGAACCACTGCCTGTCCGAAGGCGTTGCCTGGAGGCCCTGGCGCCATTCAACACCATGGAGATCAACCAGCACATCACGCTGGCATATGAGAGCCTGGACCCCGACCTCCGCGCCAGTTCCATCTTCGCCATGGGCCGCAGCGGTGAGGCCAAATGGCTTCCCATCCTGCTGCAAGAGCTGGAGAATAAAGACCCGGTCATCCGCTACGAAACGGCCCACGCCTGCGGCGAACTGGGCGAAGAAGAGGCCGTTCCCCACCTGATCCTGCTTTTGGAAGATGACGACTCCGAGGTCCAGTTGGCCGGGATCGGCGCCCTGGGCCAGATCGGCGGCCCGCTGGCCAGGAAGGTACTCATGGCCTGCGCAAAGGACGGCGACGCAACCGTTGAGGATGCCGCCCGAATCGAGTTGGAGACCCTAGACGCCTACGAAGACCCACTCGGATTCGGCGTGGACTCCTAGCCCTCTAGACTCCCATGCCCGATCTGTCTTCGCACAAGCTCTCCCCGGCCCAGGACCGTTTCCTGCGTTCGGCGCGCGTCGCCCATTTGGCCACCGCCAACGTCGACGCCCACGGCAATAGCCAACCCTACGTCGTTCCCGTTTGCTACGTCTTCGACGGCGAGTCCATATTTTCAGTGTTGGACGCCAAGCCCAAGTCCACTCCCCTCCGGCAGCTTCGCCGGGTGCGCAACATCCTGGCCAACCCCAGGGTGTCGTTGACAGTGGACCACTACGAAGAAGATTGGGCCTGCCTCCGTTACGTGATGGTTTTGGGCGACGCCGAGCTGATTCAAGAGGGGCCGGACTGGACGCGGTCCATCAAGATGCTCCGCGAGAAATACCCCCAATACCGGGAGATGGACCTGGCCGAAAGCCCGGTGATCAAGATCGCGCCGGCCCGCTTCATCCCCTGGAGCTTCGAGCCAGAGTTCTAGCATCCCGCTCCCAGCCTCAATCTCCCCTTCGATTGACACCCGTAGGCGTGCAATCTACACTGGCCTAAAATCGCAGCCCCACTTGGGCCGCGCTTGGTTCGTCTCGTAATCAGAATTTCGGGCAGGAGTAGATCATGGACGGAGTCACGGCCATCGCCAACATACTGCGGATGGAAGGCGTGGAATTTATCGGCTGCGTGCCCTATCAGCCCCTATTGGAAGCAGCGGCCATCGCCGGCATCCGCCCCATCATCTTCCGGCAGGAAGGCACCGGCATCCACATGGTCGACGGCTATTCCAGGGTCACCAACGGCAAGCGCACGGGCGTGTTCATGATGCAGAACGGCCCCGGCGCCGAGAACGGCTTCGGCGGCGTGGCTCAGGCATATTCTGAGTCGGTGCCCATCCTGCTGCTGCCCGCCGGGATGGCCCGGGAGAAACGGGGCGTCCACCCCAATTTCTACCCCACGCGCAGCTACGAGACCATCACCAAATGGTCCGACGAGATGAACATGGTCGAGCGCATCCCCGATCTGATGCGCCGTGCCTTCACCAAGCTCCGCAGCGGAAGACCCGGCCCGGTCCTGCTGGAGATTCCCGCGGACGTCGCCGCTGCCGAACTACCCGAGGAGCTATTCAACTACGAACCGCCCCGCGTTGTGCGGCAGCAGGCCGACCCCGCCGACGTAAGCCGCGCCGCCAAGGCCCTGTTGGCTGCCGGCGATCCCATCATCCACGCTGGACAGGGCGTGCTATACGCCGAAGCCACGCCCGAGTTGATCGAGATCGCCGAGTTCCTCCAGGCCCCGGTGATGACCTCTCTTTCGGGCAAGAGCGCCTTCCCCGAGACCCACCCGCTTGCGCTCGGCGCCGGCGGTCCCAGCACCACCGGCATGGTCAATAAATACCTGAAGGGCGCCGACCTGGTGTTCGGCGTGGGTTGCAGCTTCACCAAGACCAACTTTGCCCAGCCCATGCCCCAGGGCAAAACCATGATTCATATGACCAACGACGAAGACGCCATCGGCCGCGAGGGCAAGTGCGAATACCCCCTGCTGGGCGACGCCAAGCTGGTGCTGCGGCAGGTACTGGATGAACTCAAGAGCCAAGCCGGCGCGGCCCGGCCCAACAACCAGGCCCTGCAAGACGACATCGCCGCGGTCAAGAAAGATTGGCTGGCCCAGTGGATGCCCAAGTTGACCTCCGACGAGGTTCCCCTGAACCCCTACCGGGTGGTCTGGGACCTAATGCACACCGTTGACCTGGACAACACCATCATCACCCACGAGTCGGGCAGCGCCAGAGAGTACCTGACTCCCTTCTGGGAGGCCCGCGCGCCCCGCAGCTTCATCGGCTGGGGCAAGTCCACCCAATTGGGCTACAGCCTGGGCCTGGCCATGGGCGCCAAGCTGGCCGAACCCGAAAAGCTGTGCATCAACGTCATGGGCGACCTGGCCTTCAGCACGGTTGGGCTGGACGTCGAGACGGCGGTCCGATGCAAGATTCCCACCATGACCATCATCATCAACAACGCCTACATGTCCATCTACGACAACAGCCGGTTCCCGGTGGCGCTGGAGAAGTACAACGTAAAGACGCTGTCGGGCGAGTTCTCCGAGGTCGCCAAGGCCATGGGCGCCTACACCGAGAAGATCACCAACCCAACGGACATCATCCCCGCCATCAAGAGGGGCATCGCCGAAACCGAGGCCGGCAACGCCGTGGTGCTGGAGTTCATCACCAAGGACGAAGGCCAGTACTCCAAGTTCTAGCCCCGTAACCGCCGGTTGATTGGCCGGCAGTGGCGTGGTCTAAACAGATAATCTGGTTGAGGTGCCGGTTGCCCGATTTCGTTCTAGTTCTCGGGGTGATTGCCATCGTCCTTACGGTAACCGCCCTGGCGTCCGGCTTGGTTGAGCGGTCGCCGCTGTCGTTCCCGTTGATGTTCCTGGGCCTGGGGTTCCTGCTGGGAAGCCGGGGGTTCGCCGCGCTGGAAGTCGGCCCCCATTCCCCCGTACTGGAAGTGGTGGCGACGCTAACCTTGGCCCTGGTCCTCTTCCTAGACGCGGTCAAACTCCAGGTGGACGAGCTGGGGAAGCGGTGGGTGGTCCCGGCGCTGATCCTTGGCCCGGGCACCGCCTTGATCATAGCCGTCGGCGCTCTTCCCTTCGGCCTATTCCTCAACTTTGGCTGGATACTGGCGTTCATCGGCGGCGCGGTCCTGGCATCCACCGACCCCGTAGTTCTTCGCGAGATCCTGCGCGACGAGCGCATCCCCCGCCCAATCAGACAGGTGCTCAAGATCGAAGCTGGCATGAACGACCTGGTCGTGCTCCCGGTGGTCTTGGTGCTGATCGCAGTGGCCACCGACCAGGGAGGCAGCGCCGGCGGTTGGAGCGTGTTCCTGATCAAGCTGCTGGTCTTGGGACCTGTGATCGGGTTCGCCGTGGGTGGACTTGGTTCGTGGCTGATGAACTGGATCGACCTCAAGATGACCATCCGGCCGGAGCATCAGTCTCTCTACGGTGTGGGGCTGGTGCTGGCGGCCTACTCGGCAGCCACGGCTGCGGGCGGAGACGGGTTCCTGGGCGCGTTCGCGGCCGGACTGGCCGTGGTATTGCTGAACCAGTCCCTCTGTGATTGCTTCTTGGAATACGGCGAAGTCACCTCCGAGATGGCCATGCTTTTGGCCTTTGTGCTGTTCGGTGTGGTGCTCTCCGACATGGTTGGCACGGTGGACGTCGTCCCCACGTTGGTCCTGGCGGGCTTGGTGATCTTTGTCATACGCCCGGCGGTGTTGGGCGTCGTCTTGGCCAAAGCCCGGATGAGTTGGCAGGCCCACGCCTTCATCTGTTGGTTCGGGCCGAGAGGACTCAACTCCCTGCTGCTGGCCCTGTTGGTAGTCCAGGCGGGCATTCCTGGCTCCGAATTGCTGTTGGCCACGGTCGGCGTGGTAGTCATGGCTTCGGTGGCCATCCACGGCGGAACGGCGACCCCGGTGGGCGTATGGTACGGCCGGACCGCCGCGGAGGAGACTCTGGAAGAGGAGCGTGAGAGCACCGTAACCGGCCTCTTCGGCGACCACGAGGACCACGTTCCCCTGATAACACCCCAAGAATTATTCTCCCGGCTCTCCCAACCCAACCTACCGCTGGTGATCGACGTGCGGACCCGGTCCAGCTACAACCAACAGGGCACGAGGATCCCTGGCTCCGTGCGGGTGCTTCCGGACCAAGCCGTTGAGTGGGCCACTGACCCAGACCCTAACTTTCCGCTGGGGCAGGAGTTGGTCGCCTACTGCAATTGACCCGACGATGCAACTAGCGTCCGTGTGGCGCAGCAGCTTAGGGACCAGGGACTGGAAGTATCGGCGTTGGCCGGGGGCATCGACGCCTGGAGAGCCTTGTACCCCGTGGAAGCGGTCGAGACCGCCGCTCAACCCCAGCGATGACATTAGGTTCTTGAAATAAACCGGCGTCTCGGCTGAAATGTACTGGTCTACTCCTTGAGGCCGGGGCTATATCCTGTAGACGTCATGGTTCCGGCTGATCTATTCCCCCACGCCAGCAACCCGACACCTGGTTCGAGGAAATTGACGCCATGACGCTTCCCTCCGCACCCAGCCATACGACCCCGGCCCATCAGCCCGGCAAAACCGGCACTGAAACTTTCGCCAAAGATTCAACCGCCCGCAAGGGAAATGCCGGGCCACGCCAGCCCACGGTCCACGAGATGCCCACCGGCGAAAGACCCCGGGAAAGACTGATTGAATACGGCTCCAGGAACCTGAGCAACACAGAGCTCATCGCCATCTTGCTGCGCACAGGGTACTCCGGCGAGAACGTGATCTCACTATCGTCCCGGCTCCTGACCCGCTTCGGCGGTCTGGCCGGGCTGGGCAAAGCCGCCTTTGCCGAACTCTGCGGCGAGAAGGGCCTGAGCGAAGCCAAAGTCTGTCAGTTGCTGGCCGCGTTGGAGTTGGGCCGCCGCTTCATCTCACTGGCCCCGGAAGAGCGCATCATAATCAGCACGCCGCAGGACGCCGCCAACCTGGTCACCGGCGAGATGGGCCTGTTGGACCAGGAGCACCTGCGGGTTATACTGCTGAACACGCGTAATGAAGTGCTCAACACCCATGAGATCTACGTGGGAAACGTCAACAGTTCAGTGGTGCGCCCGTCCGAGATATTCCGGCCGGCGGTACGGAACAACGCTCCGTCACTGATCGTGGTCCACAACCACCCCTCGGGCAACCCAGCGCCCAGCGACGACGATATCGCCATTACGGAAGACCTAGTCGCGGCGGGCAAACTGCTGGGGATCGAGGTGCTGGACCATCTCATCGTGGGCAGCGGGCTCCGTTACGTGAGCATGAACGAAAGCGGCCAGGGGTTCAGCTAGTCGGAGGCCTTGCCTGCCGGGTGATTCTGGGTAAACAATAGGCATGCGCCTGCGTGGACCAGGCGCATGCCGCCAAGTCAGTCGGAGATTAGCCGGCGACAGATTGAGGGTAAACGATGTCTTACTTCATTGACGCTTCGAGCCGGAATCCCATGGCGTTGGTGCCTGGCGCCCGTACCCGCACATTCTGGGGGGAGAACATGCTCCTGTCCCTGGTCGAAGTGGATGCTGGTTCCGTGGTGCCGTTGCACACCCACCACCACGAGCAGGGAGGCGTCATCCTAGAGGGGGAACTGGAGATGGGAATCGGCGGCGAGGTAAAACTCTTGAAACCGGGCGATATGTATATCATCCCCGGAGACGTGGAACACTACGCCAAGGCCCATGCGGTGAAGGCGGTCGCATTGGACATCTTCAGTCCCGTTCGGGAAGAGTTCCAATACTGACGAGGCCGCGCTCCGGGCCAAAGCGCCCCGGACATTAAAACCCGGGGCGTTCCGTGGCCGCGGACTAGCTATTTACGCCGTTCGGTTATTAGCGGTCAGCGCAGGCTCTTGGCAAACTTCTGGCGCACCTTGGCCACCTTGGGACTGATGACCACCTGACAGTACATGCTGCCGGGGTTATTCGCGTAGAACTGCTTGTGCTCCGCTTCGGCCGGGAAGAACTTCTCGAACGGGGCGATCTGGGTCACCACCGGCGCCGGAAAGTCGCCGGATGCGTCCAGTTCTTTGATGTAGGCCGCCGTCTGGTCCTTCTGCGCCTCGCTGGTGTAGAGCACCACCGACCGGTAACGGGTGCCCTTGTCGGCGCCCTGGTAATTAAGGGTCGTGGGGTCATGGGTGGCGAAGAAAACTTCCAGCATCTCCGGGAACGTGATCTCTTCGGGATCGAACTCCAGTTGCACCACCTCGGCGTGCCCCGTCGTCTCCTCGCACACCTGGTAGTAATTGGGATTCTCCACGTGGCCGCCGGAGTAGCCGGAAACCACCGACGTCACACCTTTTATCTGGGTAAAAACGGCCTCGGTGCACCAGAAGCACCCACCGCCGAATACCGCAATCTCGTTCTCTGCCATGTAATCTCTCACCATCCGTAGACGTTTTAGTGCCTTTATATTAGCAAAGCCGCCATTCAGGGGCAGCGAACGGCGGTGGCCCTACCCGACAATGTCGGCCAGGCGGTCCAGTTGGTCCATATCGCCGGCGCTGGGCAGGAAAACCAGTTCATCCATTCCGATACCCTCCAGGTCATGTATCAGGCCGGTGACCGCCTCGGTGGACGCCACAGCGTTTGCGGCCATCAGCTGGGCCACCGGACCCAGGAACGAGTAATAGTGGCGGATGTAGCCGCCCACCACGTCAGCCGCGTTCGGGCCCAGGGCGTAGGAACAGACGGCGGCCAAGCGGGGCTTGCCCGGTTTCCCCTCTGATTCCCAGGCGGCCAGCGCGATCTGGTAGGCCGCTGCAACAGCTTCCGGGTTGGTGCCGGCTGCCAGGAAGCCATCGGCCAGTCTACCGGCGCGGGCAATAGCCTGCGGCGTGCCTCCGCCGATCAGTATCTCCGGACCTCCCTGCTGCACCGGCGGCGGCCCGATGGGCCCAACACCGTTGGCGGCATCCACATCGTCGCCGTTCCAGATCCGCCGCATGGTGACGATCTGCTCTTCCAAGCGCCGGCCCCGGTTATTGTACTGGGCGGGCGCCGCCTTGTAGTCGTCGGGACGGCGGCCCACGCCAAAACCCAGTGTAAGACGTCCGTTGGACATGGCGTCCAGGCTGGCGGCCTGCTTGGCTAGCACGCCCACGTTGCGGAGGGGCGCCAGCATCACGCCGGTCATCAGCCGGACCCGGGTGGTGACCGCCGCTGCCGAGGCCAGCATGATCAATGGCTCGTAGTTCTGGTAGACCAGCCGGTCGATGGTGCCCAGGGTGGAGAACGGCCCGGCGTCGGCGCGCTGGGCCCATTCCAAGATAAAGTCGCCCTTGACGCCCGGAACGTTCCCCGGCAGCCCGATACCGATCTTCATGTTAGTCCCCGCCCGCCAGGTTTAGACGAATGCCAGTTGCTCGTAGCTGCCGCCGATGACCGGCTTGGCGTCCAGCCCCAGCCATTTCTCGACGATGGTGGAGTAGACGCTGCGGAAGTCCACATTGAAGTGCAGGTCGCCGTCCAGTTGGTCTTCCCCTCTAAGCGACGGGTACTCGCCGTACATGCCTCCGGCGACGGGGTCGCCAATAATGTAGCAGCCGCCGCCGGAACCGTGGTCGGACCCGGAACCGTTGTCCTTGACCCGGCGTCCAAACTCGGTGAAGACCATCATCATTACGTTGCCGGCAGCGTCGTGCTCTTTCAGGTCAGCAAAGAAGTCGCCAATACCGTCCGAAAGTTCACCGAGCAGCGGGTTCTGCACCGGCGCCTGGTTGGCGTGGGTGTCGTAGCCGCCCTGGGAGGTGTAAAACACCCGCGTGCCCAGGTCTTTCAGCAGCACCTGGGCGATCCCCTTCAGACTCTGGGAGATCGACGTGGCGGCGTATTCCACGGTTGAGGAGTAGGTCTCGGTTGCGGTGCGAAGGATGTCAGCCCCTTTCAGGGCGTCCAGCCCGGTGCGGCCCAGGTAGTCCATCGCCGCGCCGGTCCCGATGGCGGGGGAGTACATCCTGGCGAAGACGTCCAACGCCCTGGCGCGTTGCTCCCGGTCGGGGATGCCGGTCAAGACACCGTAGTTCTCCAGCGCGGCCACCGACGCCACGGGGACCCCGGTTAAGGCCAAGGCCCTGGGCAGGCCGCGGCCAAAGTTCACGCCGGTCAGCACGTTCTCGCCGTGGGGGTCGATGTCCCGGATCACCCGGCCCAGCCAGCCTTCCGTGGCGATCTTCTCGGGCTCGCAGGTGTGCCAGATGTCCATGGCCCGGAAGTGGGAACGGTTGGGGTTGGGGTAGCCCACGCCATTCACGATCGCCACCTGTCCCTGATCGTACAGGTCTTTGACCGCGCCCAAGACAGGGTTGAACCCGAACCGGCCGTCGATGGGAAGAACGTCATCGGCGGGGATGCCGACCACCGGACGGTTGTCGTAATACAGGGGGTCGCCATGGGGGACAACCATGTTCAGGTAGTCGCTGCCGCCGGTCAGTTGCACCACCACCAGAATGGGGTCTTTCACTCGCTCATTCTTGGTGGATGTCATGGGCCAACCCCCTTGGGCGGATGGAGTTTCATCTAAGGTAAAATATCCGCACGCCGAGTAAGGGTTCACTCTAGCAGCGCCGTAAATGAGCGTCAACGGGCCTGGATACGGCGCTGCTTTGGCGGGGCCAGGCGCCACCTCCAAACGAGGACCACGGGGAGCCTGGCGGGCGACGCTCGACTTGACAGTGGTTCGGCGGGGGCCTTACGATTCTGAGTGGACACCCACACTCGTGTGGGAACGGATGCACCCTGGAGAGTGCCCAAACGGGCGGCCTCTTGGGCTAAAGGGGATATAGCTCAGTTGGGAGAGCGCGGCGTTCGCAATGCCGAGGCCGAGGGTTCGAGTCCCTCTATCTCCACCAAAATGCCCCTGTAGCTCAGAGGATAGAGCGGCGGCGTCCTAAGTCGCGCGTCGGGGGTTCGAATCCCTCCAGGGGCACCATAACAATCACGGTCGGCGCCCGATAGCGAAGGCGCTGCCCACCAAGGGTCCGCCGCCGATCAATGTCGGCGTCACCCATCAAAAGGCCCGGCGTCACCCGCCACCGGCGGGACGCCACACATCGCAGGAGCGTAGCTCAGTCTGGCCAGAGCGCTGGTCTCCAAAACCAGTGGCCGGGGGTTCGAATCCTCCCGCTCCTGCCAAT
>MUCI01000012.1 GCA_002816575.1 SAR202 cluster bacterium Casp-Chloro-G2
CCATCTAAGTCTTCTGGCTAAGTCTTCTGGCTAAGTCTTCTGGCTAAGTCTTCTGGCTAAGTCTTCTGGCTAAGTCTTCTGGCTTAAGTCTTCTGGCTTAAGTCTTCTGGCTAAGTCTTCTGGCTAAGTCTTCTGGCTAAGTCTTCTGGCTATGTCTTCTGGCTAAGTCTTCTGGCTATGTCTTCTGGCTATGTCTTCTGGCTATGTCTTCTGGCGCATTTCCGGGTGCTACTTATTGGTATCCAATGAACCTAGCCGTGTTGGGCTATTTCTAACTTGACCTTCTCCGCGGCGGCTTCCAGGAGTTGGATGGTCTCCTCCGGCGGGCCCAGGGTGCCGGGCAGCGGTTCTCCAGAGTTGCCCAGTCCGTGATAGTCGCTGCCGCCGCAGGGGATCAGGTCGTACTCTCTGGCCAACCGCGCCAGATGACGCACCGTGTCATCGTCATATTGGGCGTAATAGACCTCCATGCCCAGCAGGCCGGCCTGCTTCAGATTGGAGATTCCAGCCTCCATATCGTTCATGAAGGTCGGGTGGGCCAAAACAGGCACGCCGCCGACCTTCTTGATCATCTCAACGCCCTGGGCTGGGGTCATCTTGGGACGCTCGGCATAAGCCAGTCCATTCCGGCCCAGGTACTCGTCGAAAGCGTCCTTGGGTTCTTTGCAGTAGCCCGCCTCCACCATGGCCAGGGCGATATGGGGCCGCCCAACAGTACCGTCGCCGGCGAAATGCTGGACCCGCCCCCACTCGACATGGACACCCAGGGAGTCCAGTTTCTCGACCATCATCTGCGCCCGGTCAACGCGCCCACGGCGGAACTCCGTTAGCTGCGCCTGGAATTCCCGGTCATGGTAATCCAAGAAATAGCCCAACACATGCACTTCATCGCCGGGTATATCGGCGCTCATCTCGATGCCTGGGATTATCCGCAGGTCGGGGAATTCCTTGGCCGCCTCGTAGGCTTCGGCCAGCCCTTCCGTGCTATCGTGGTCGGTGATGGAGATGGTCTTCAGCCCTTCTTTGGCGACCAGTTGAATCAGTTCGGTGGGGGTCAGACGGCCATCCGACGCCAGGGTGTGCAGGTGTAGGTCTATAGTCGCGGCCAAGCTAATTTACCGTCCCGTATTTCAGATATTTAATCATGGCAGCCAGGCTAATTCACCGTCCTGTCTATCCGTTCCACCAGCAAGGCGTTGCCTGTATCTTCGTCCACGTCCACCAAGACCGAGTTCAACACGCAGGGCCCGGTAGCGACCGGGAGCCGGTTGGGCATGGAGGTGAGGAAACGCTCCAACACGGCGTCTTTGTCTGAGCCTATCACAGAGTTCATGGGGCCGGTCATGCCAACGTCGGTCAAGTAGGCCGTTCCCTTGGTGAGTATCTTGGCGTCCACGGTCCCCACGTGGGTATGGGTCCCGAAAACCCCGCTGACCCGGCCATCCAGATACCAGCCCAAGGCCTGTTTCTCCGACGTTGCTTCCGCATGGAAATCCACGATTATGACCTTGCTCCCGCCCTGTTGCTCGAGTTGTTCCAGAAGGGCGTCGGCAGCCCGGAATGGGCAGTCGATCGAGCCCATGAATACCCGGCCCATCAGGTTGATCACCGTTACGCCGCCGTAATGGATGTAGCCACGGCCCGGTGCGTCGGGGTAGTTGGCCGGGCGGATCAGCGGAAGACCGTCTTCCATGTGGGGAATGATCTCTTTCTTGTCCCAGATGTGATTGCCCGAAGTGAGCACGTCCACTCCGCTTTCCAGAAGCTCTCCCGCCGTGTCGACGGTGATGCCGAACCCGCCGGCCGTGTTCTCACCGTTACAGATCACGACATCGATGGATTTTTCGCGCTTCAGATCGGGCAGAATGGCGCGGACCGTCTCCCGGCCCGGTTTTCCGATCACGTCGCCAATCATCAGTATACGCAAATACCGGTTCTCCTTGGTTTGATAAACACCGAGGGCTGATCCACGCCTGGGTTAAAGGCGCCCACCACTCGCCGGGGAGTAATCACCCCCACCCCGTTGACTAAAAAGGGACCCAGCAGCCGGCTTGCCCCGCTCCTGGGTCCCAAAACACCTGCCTATTTCTTGCTGGAAACTGCCGTTATTTGGCGTATTCCACGTTCCGGGTCTCCCGAATCACGGTCACTTTGATCTGACCGGGGAAGACCAGGTCTTCCTCCACCTTCTTGGCTATGTCGCGGGCCAGCGTGGCGGATTTGATGTCGTCCAAGTCGTCCGGCTTAACCATGACCCGGACCTCGCGTCCCGCCTGGATGGCGAAGGCCCGTTCCACGCCGCTGAAGCTGGTGGCGACCTCTTCGAGGTCCTTGAGCCGCTTCACATACAGCTCCAGTGACTCTCTGCGGGCGCCCGGCCTGGATGCGCTGATGGCGTCGGCAGTGGCCACCAAGAACGACTCGATGGTCTCGTGGTCGTCGCTGTGGTGCTCCAAGATACCCCGGTAGGAGCTATGGTTGATGCCATGCTTCCGGGCAATCTCGGCGCCGATCTCGGCGTGGGGGCCGGACACCTCGTGGGTGACCGCTTTGCCGATGTCGTGCAACAGACCGCCTATCTTGGCAACCTGCACATTGGCGCCGGCTTCAGCAGCCAGCATGCCGGAGAGCAGTGAGACCTCGATGGAATGTTTCAGCACGTTTTCCCCGTAGCTGTACCGGTACTTGAGCTGGCCGAGTAACCGGATCAACTCCGAGTCCAGACCGCTCACGCCGGCGTCGAAGGTGGCCTGTTCGCCCGCCTTCATGATCGTCGTATTGATCTCTTCCTGGGCCCGGTTGACCATATCTTCGATACGGGCGGGCTGGATCCGGCCGTCTGAGACCAATTTCTCCAGGGCAAGGCGCGCTACCTCACGCCTGACCGGGTCGAAACAGGAAACGGTCACAGCCTCGGGAGTATCGTCGATTATGACGTCCACCCCTGTGAGGGCTTCCAGAGTGCGAATGTTACGTCCTTCCCGGCCGATGAGACGGCCCTTCATCTCATCGTTGGGCAGTGACACGGTAGAAGTGGTCACTTCCGAAACTACGTCGGTTGCGAGACGGTTGATCGCGACCGTGATTATCTTGCGGGCGTTCTCGTTGGCCTTTTCTTTGTATTCTTTCTCCAGTTCGTAGTACCGCTTGGCCAATTCGTGCTTGGCCTGGTCCTCGCCGCGCCTGACAACCTGGTCACGGGCCTCATCCACGCTCAACCCAGCGATCTGTTCCAAGGCTCGCGATTGTTCCGCCTTGAGTTCTTCTGCTTCCCGCCGGGCCTGCTCTACCTCCTTCTCCTGTGCAGCTAGTTCGAGTTGCTTCTCTTCTTGAGCTTGGACCTTCCGTTCCAGTTGTTCTTCCCTCTGGAGATGTCTGTTCTCCATGCGTTGGACTTCCTGGCGTTGTTCCTTTAGATCTGATTCAGTTGCGTTACGTAGTTTTAAAGCCTCTTCCTGGGCCGCCAAGAGGACTTTTCTGCTATCCTCTTCAGCCTGGGTGATAATACCCTTGGCGCTCTCTCCGGCAGATTGAGCCTGCGCGGCTTCGTTCTTAGACTTGAGAGCGAACCATATGGCAACACCAATCGCTGCGGCCGCCAGGACGGCTAGGATCACGAGGATAATCTCCACTGGGATCACCTATTCCTTTCCGCCTAGTGTGCCTAAAAAAGGAGCTTTTGCTCCTAAATACCATCCTACCCAGATGCCTAAAGGGTGTCAAGGTGGAATCAACGATTCCGATACTAATTATCTAACCGATTCGACAGGACATTTCCGAGACCGGACACGCCTGGCCAGGCGGTTTTAGGACCGGTCCGTCACACGCAACCACGCCAGCCACAGGCGTCTTTGCTATTGAGCGGTCACATGGCCTGCCCTATAATGGTTTGATATCCGATTCCCAATCGCTTCAGAACAGATTTTTCCTGGCGGCTTGGAATCTGAATCGAGCTTGGAGATTAGAACACGATAGGTGTTCATAGATGGCTAACAACGACTACTACGACATCCTAGGCGTCAGCAAGGGCGTCGGAGAAGAGGACATCCGCAGGGCTTTCCGCAAGAAGGCCATGGAGTTCCACCCCGACCGCAACAAGAGCGCCGGCGCCGAAGATAAATTCAAGGAGATAAACGAGGCTTATCAAGTCCTCTCCGACCCCAACAAGCGGGCGCAGTACGACCAATTCGGGAAAGTTGGCGCCGGAGGAAGGGCGGACCAACCCTTCGATGGGTTCGATGTTTTCGGAGGGTTCGGCGATATCTTCGACTCGTTCTTCGGGGACGGCGCCGGCCGCGGCGCCCGCCAGGCCCAGCGCGGCAGCGATCTCCAGCAGCGTGTAGTCCTGAGTTTTGAAGAATCCATCTTCGGGGCGGAGCGCGAGGTAGAAATCACCCGCCTGGAAGACTGTGGTGTCTGCTCCGGCGCCGGCAATGAGCCGGGCACATCTTTGGAAACCTGCAGCACCTGCAAGGGCAACGGCCAAGTGCGGCGTGCCCAACGCAGCGTGTTCGGCCAGTTCACTCAGGTAACCGCCTGCAACAGTTGCCGCGGACTAGGCACGATAATCAAGACCCCCTGCTCCAACTGCCGCGGCGGTGGCAAGGAACGAAAATCCCGCAAGATTGCCGTTACCATCCCGGCCGGGGTTGAAGCCGGTATGCAGGTGCGGCTAACCGGCGAGGGCGATGCCGGCAGCGAGGGCGGCGGCACGGGCAATCTATACGTGTTCATCGACGTTCAAGAGCACCAGTTCTTCGAGCGGGATGGCTCAGACATACTTTACGATCTTCCGGTCAACATCGCCGAGGCGGCTTTGGGCGCCAACAAATCCATACCAACCCTGGACGGCAAAGACGAGGAACTGGAGCTGCCCCAAGGCACCCAGCCCGGGACCGAGTTTCGGATCAAGGGCAAGGGTGTGCCCCATCTGCACGGCAGCCGCAGGGGTGACCTGCTGGTAACGGTGGATGTAAGAGTCCCCGGCTCCCTAGACGACCGCCAGAGAGAACTGCTCGAAGAGCTTGCTGGGTCGTTCAACGGGTCCAAGAACGGGAACGGGGACGGCGCCGACAAGGGTATCTTCGGCAAGATAAAAGAAGTGCTAGGTTGACTCTGGCGCAGTTAATGGTCTAAGACATAAACAAAGACCCTGGGACCGCCGGTCCTACGGGTCTTTTTACTTTTTAACCGGTCAAGCATCACGAAATTCCAGCGAGTGGAGGGCCAGTGGCCTGGCAAGAATTAAGCATCACCGTACCCCATGAGTACGTGGAACCCATCTCCTACCTGTTCAGCCGCTACGGAAGGGGACTCAGCACCGAGTTGGACGGCAAAGGAAAGGTGCTCCTACGCACCTACATCACAACCGGCTCACGCCAGCGAATGGCCCGTATCGATGTTGGAGTGAGGCTGGTGGCGGCCGTGGAACCCATCGGCGAGTTGCAGGTACGGGACCTGCCGGAAGACGAAGACTGGCAGAACTCATGGAAGTCTCATTTCAAGATTCTGCGCATCGGCAAGCGCCTGGTCATCAAGCCAACCTGGCTGGAGCTTGAGCCAGGGCCCGACGACATCGTGATCGAGCTTGACCCCGGTCTGGCTTTCGGCACCGGGTATCACCCCACCACCGACACCTGCCTCCAGGCCATGGAGCAGCACGTCACACCCGGCATGACCGTGCTCGACCTGGGCACCGGCTCCGGCATACTGACGATCGCGGCCATGAAGCTGGGGGCCAGCCAGGTAACCGCGCTGGACATCGATTCCCAGGCCGTGACCGCCGCCCGGCGAAACTTCCGGCGGTGCGGCATCACCAAGCAGGTCAAGCTGGGCCAGGGGTCGGTGCCCCATCCCACTGCCGGTCCTGAAGAGTTCGACCTGGCCGTGGCCAATATCTCGGCCCGGGGCGTGGCCGACCGTTGTTCCTTCATCCTCGCGGCGTTGAAGCCGGGAGCATTGTTCATCGCGTCCGGGCTGCTCATCATCCAGAAGGACGAGGTCGCGAACGCGGTGGAACCGCTTGGATTCACGTTGGTCAGCGAGTGGCCCCAAGAGGAATGGGTCACCCTTCTCTACCGGGCGCCCGTCAACCCGGTCCCCACTCCCGAATAACCGCCCCTGGGCGGACCGGCTTCGGCCAAGGTCTACCGCCCGGCCTCAGGCACGATATCAGGCTCAGACCTGTATTGCATTTTCCCAGGGCAGGGCGTACCATCCAATCGGTCACTAGGCAGGCGATTTGGACTCAAAACGCCGGGATTCGTCAGGCTTTTCCGAAGGTGTTCCGGCCCGGAATTCTCCCGGTTGATTCCCAAGCCTTATATTCAATTGGAGCGGCATCTTTGGAGAAGGTTGACCTAGACCGGTACGAGATCACCGGGAGACTTGGCGTCGGCGCCGATTACGAGGTGAGGGCGGCTGTAGACCGGGAAACCGGCCATCAGGTGGCCATCAAACGTCCGGTGCCCCAAGCCATCAGCCGGAACCAGCACGAAGCCATCGAAGCCCGCACCGAAAAGGTCCTCCAAGCGTACCAGGACGTCGGCATCTCCACGCCCCTGGTATCGCCGATCTTGGGTTACACCGAACGAGCGGTCCACGACGGTTTCTTTGGCGACGAACTGGGCAAGGAATACCAGGTCATCGTCGAGGAAAGGGCCAAGGGCATACCCCTGTTGGGCGACATGATGTCCAAATTCAAAGGCGTGCCCATCGGGGCCGGGCAGAACCTGTTCGCCCTGTTTCCCCTGGTCCGGCCTGCCTGTATCCCGGCCCACCCGGTCCACAACCAACTGCTGGACCTGGAAGAGGCCTACTTGCAATCGGGCTACGTCATCCTAGACCTGCGGCCTCAGAACATCTTCTACCAACCGGGCAATGGGCGGATGGTGATGATTGACACGGGGGCCGTGGCCAGGTTGGACGACGAAGCGCCCCGGGGCCGGCCTCCTTTCGACATCAACGACGCCTGTTTGGAGATACTCAAGTTCTACACAACACCGGTGGCCCCACCCGCCGACCCTAAGGGTTATCGTGACCCACGGGGCATCCGGCCCATAATTAACATCGGGCAGGAATTGGACGAGATGGCCAGGGACATGACTGAGTGCCCGCCGCCGGTTGTGGCGGCTGGGACGGTGGTCCTAGACAAGATCCGAGGCCGGTCATACGCCAGCTACGGCGATTTCCGGACCGACCTTACAGCTTACCTGGACCGGACCGCGGAACGGAACTCGGCGCTGGCCGATGCCGCCGAAGCCCGCCAGTCTTGGCTGGACGCCTCCCGCTGGCTGCACGAAGACTATTGGCGTGGATTCCTGTTCGATCCCGAATCTGAGATGGCTGGTTACGAGGACTAGGCACGATGCCTCCCCAACTAGCCCGCTCGCATAATCAAATAAATTAGCCGAGGTTTGGTGCCAATGCTGGCAAGCACATTCATCACAATGCAGGACAATTCAGCCCACGGCGAGGACAGCTTCCTCAGCAAAGACCTGGGGAACGGCGAGTTCTTGGACGTGGTTCTGGACGGTGTGACCGGCCACGGAGGGGAGCAGGCCAGCACCGAATTGAGAGATGCCCTGGACGCCGCGGAATTCAACAACGCCGAGGACGTGGTCAAGCTGCTAACCGAGATGAACGCCGACTTCTACAGCGTTGGGTCGGGACGCTTCCTGCTGACTACGGTCTCCGCGGTGTTGGGCCGGGGCGACAAACTCCAGGTGATCACCGCTGGGGACAGCCCGGTATTCCTGATAAACAAAGACGGCCACCAACGGCTCTCCGGAAACGCCGGCGGGTTCCTCCACGTGGGCGTGGCCAGGGCCATCGGGGCATCCGAGAACCTGGGCGAGCCGGCGCAGGTGGAGGCCACTCCCTCAGCAGGAGACAAACTGCTGCTGGCGACCGACGGCATCACCGACAACATGTCCATCGAGGAACTGGCAAACGTAATCCGAAACGCCGCCACGCCGGACGAGGCCGCCGCCACGATCGAGCAAACGATCCAAGAACGCCTTCAAGAAGGCCGCGTTCCTGAGACATTGGGCGTTCGATTCAGATATGATGACCGTACAGGGATCATCCGGTTCTTTTAACAAAGGCAAGCAACCGGTCAATCCGAGACCGGCAAGTGGTTGAATCGATACTTGGGCGGCTCCTCGCTGTCCGTTTCGTCAAGATAACCGTCGCAATCCGAAACACCGCCCCTTGTGACTGCCAAGGCTAATTGCTAAAATGCAGCAGCCCGGTTTATGTCAATAAACCGACGCAGGGTAAGGGAAAAAGGAGCCAAATCCGTGGGGAAAATCAAGGTTGCCATCATTGGCGTGGGAAACTGTGCCTCGTCGCTCGTCCAGGGGGTCCACAAATACGTGGAGGTGCCCGATGACGTCGAGGTCTCTGGGGTCATGCACAACAGCATCGGTGGATACCGAATCGAAGACATAGAGATTGTCGCTGCATTTGATATCGACGAGAACAAGGTTGGGAAAGACCTCTCCGAGGCGATCTTTGCCCCACCGAACAACACACTCAAATTCGCCGATGTCCCCAAGACCGGGGTGATCGTCGAACGGGGCATGACCCATGACAGCGTGGGCCGATACCTTGAAGGCATCGTGAAAAAATCGGCCCATTCCACCGCCGACATCACCGGCATCCTGCAGGAGCGGGAGGTCGATGTGGTCATCAACTACCTGCCGGTGGGCAGCGAGCAGGCAACCAAGTGGTACGTGGAGCAGATCCTCAACGCCCGCTGCGGCATGGTCAACTGCATCCCCGTTTTCCTGGCCCGTGAAGAGTACTGGCGCAACCGCTTTGAAGAGCGCGGCGTGCCCATCGTGGGCGACGACATCAAATCGCAACTCGGCGCGACCATCACCCACCGCGTGCTCACCCGCCTGTTCGAAGACCGGGGTGTCACCCTGGATAACACCTACCAGTTGAACTTTGGCGGCAACACCGACTTCCTGAACATGCTGGAACGGGAACGGCTCACCTCCAAGAAGATCTCCAAGACCACCTCCGTGACCTCTCAGATGGACGAGATCATAGAGGCGGACCAGATACACATCGGCCCCAGCGACCACGTGCCGTGGCTGAAAGACCGCAAATGGTGCTACATCCGCATGGAGGGCCGCGTCTTTGGCGACGCCCCAATCAACTTGGAACTCAAACTTGAGGTATGGGACAGCCCCAACTCGGCCGGCGTGGTGGTGGATGCCGTCCGTTGCGCCAAGCTGGCTTTGGACCGTGGACAGGGCGGCGCCATCGAGGGACCCAGCGCTTATTACATGAAATCGCCCCCCTTCCAGTACACCGACGACCATGCCCGGGATATGGTCGAGGCGTTCATCGCCGACCAACCCGTCAAGCCGACCGCCAAGCAAAGCGCCAAACAGACCTCTGTGGAACCGACCAGCACCGAGGAAGCATAAAGGGTTCGACCGTTCGGACGGCGATGGGGGCAGGAGTGACACCTGGAGTGGCACCCGGAATAGCACCCGCATTGGCAACATGAAGATCGCCATGGTTTCACCCTACGATTTCACCTGGCCGGGTGGGGTCACGGCCCATGTCGCCCAATTGGCCAGGGCGCTTGGACGCTCCGGACATGAGGTCCAGGTGCTGGCGCCGCATTCGCCTTCCAGGGAATGCCAAGACGCCGATCTGCTCGTACCATTGGGGCGGTCGGTGCCCCTGCCCAGCGGCGGCTCGATCGCCAGGGTTTCCCTATCGTGGTGGCTCTATCCCAAGGTCCGGGCGTTGCTGGAACGGGAGAAATTCGACGTCATCCATCTGCACGAGCCCATGGCGCCCATATTGCCCCTCTGCGTCTTGGAATTCTCCCACACCGTCAATGTGGGCACGTTCCACGCCTCCTACGCCAGGCAGGGTCTCTACAACGTGACCCATCCCATAATCAAACGCTGGCAGAAACGTCTCCACGGCAGCATCGCCGTCTCCCCGGCTGCCCGCCGTTATGTTAACAACACATTCCCCGGCGACTACGAGATCATCCCCAACGGCATTGATTTCTACCGCTTCTCCGGCGACGTTGCGCCGCTGCCCGAGTACCAAGATGGCAAGATCAACATCCTGTTCGTGGGCCGGTTGGAGAAACGGAAGGGGCTGCGGTATCTGTTGGAAGCCTATGGCGAGCTGAAATGGGACATACCCAACATCAGACTTATCGTCGTCGGGCCGGGCAACCCTGACAAAGAGTCCTACAGCATCATCAGCTCCCAGAACCTGAAGGACGTTGAGTTCGTGGGGCGCTCGTCCTACGAGGACCTGCCGCGCTACTACGCCACCGCCGACATCTTCTGCTCACCAGCCACCGGCGCCGAGAGCTTTGGCATCGTACTGCTGGAGGCCATGGCGTCGGGCAAACCGGTCGTGGCGTCGGACATCGAGGGCTACCGGGGCATCATCACCGACGGCGAACAGGGACTGCTGGTGCCCAAGAAGGACAGCCACGCACTGGCCGAGGCGCTGGGCAGGCTGGCCAGCAACCCTGAGCTGCGGCAAAAGCTGGGTGGACAGGGCAAAAAATCGGCCGAGGACTACCGGTGGGAAGTGGTGGCCGGCAAAGTGGAAGATTACTACAACTCATGCATACAGGCTCAGAATGACGCTACCGGGACGAGAACAGTTTAGGTCGGCGGTCCTCCGCTACATCGAGCTTCCGGGCGCCAGATTCTTCCGCGCGCTGAAGTTCACCCCCAACGGCATCACCATCCTTGGATTCCTGATCGCGGTCGCCGCCGCCTATCTGGTCGGCTCCGGTTGGATGCTGGCGGGAGGGATCGTCTTTCTCTTTGGCGGCGGACTGGACCTGCTTGACGGCGCGCTAGCCAGACTCACGGACAAGGTCAGCCCCTTCGGAGCGCTGCTGGATTCCGTGTTTGACCGGCTCAGCGAAGCCGCCTTGTTCGTTGGGCTGGGGGTTTACGCGCTCCGGGCAGACATGAGCGACGACCGGCAGGTCTTCTTCGTCATCGTGCTGCTCTTGGCCCTCATATTCTCCCAAGGCGTCAGCTATCTCCGCGCCCGGGGCGAGGGCCTGGGCGTGTTCACCAAAGCGGGCCTGATGACCCGGCCCGAGCGGGTCGTGTTGCTGGGCGCCGGGCTGATCACCGGTCAGATAGAGTGGTTCCTGCTGGGTATCGCCGTAGTCTCCTGCTTCACGCTGTTTCAACGCCTGTTCACCATCCGAGACCTGTTGGACAAAGCTGGATAACCCTCACCGTCCCGTGTAAACTGGTCTGCATTCAAGATTCCGCATTCGGGAACCCGCGCGAGACTAACTCGCCGGATTCCTGGCGTTCGAGATCGCATGACCCAACAGGCGATAATTCCCGCCCAGGACAAGTCCCAGTTGAAAAGGACCTTCCGCAAGGACCTTAAGGCTGAGGTCACCCTGCGCCTGTTCACCCAGCGCCCATCGCCCATCGCCCTGCCCGGAGGTGAGTGCCGTTACTGCGCTCAAGCCCAGCAGATGCTGGAAGAATTGACAGCCCTGTCGCCGAAGCTGCACCTGGAGATCGTGGACATCCTGGCCCAACCGGAACTGGCCTCAGAAGAGGGTATAACCAAGGTGCCGGCCATCGCGTTCGGCCCTAAATACGGACCAAAACTGCGGTTCTTCGGCATGCCCATGGGCTACCAATCGACCGTCGTCGTAGAGAACATCAAAACCATGTCGCGAGGCGTCAGCCCGCTGAGCATGGACACGCGGAAGAAGCTGCGTCAAATCAACCAGCCGGTGCATATCCAGGTTTTCGTTACACCGGGCAACAGCGAGTGCCCGTCCGTCGCACGGCTGGCCCACGCCCTGGCTTTGGAGAACCAGCACATCACCGCCGACGTGGTGGAGATCGAAGAATTCCCGGCTCTAGGCCAGCGATACGGCTTCCGGGCGGTCCCCCACACCGTGGTGAACGAGCACACCCACATCCCCGGCCTGGTCTCAGAACCGGAGTACGTCGAAAAGATCATCCAGTGCGGCATGCGCCAACCGACGGACCCCGCACAGGGCCAAGCCCAACCCACAAATAGCCTGCACCAGGAGAAATCAGCGTGCCCAAAGAATTAAAGGCAAATATGAACGGACAGGGACTTCAGATAGGAGTGGTCGTCGCCCGTTTCAACGAGATCATCACGCGAAAATTGCTGGACTCAGCCGTTGAGACACTGGTCCGTCACGGAGTCCGAGACGAAGACATCACTGTAAGCTGGGTGCCTGGGTCTTTCGAGTTGCCGGTGGTGGCCAAGGCCCTGGCCAAGTCGGGGCGGTTCCATGCCATCATCTGCCTGGGGGCCGTCATCCGCGGCGAGACCTCCCACTACGACATGGTAGCCGGCCAGTCGGCCAGCGGCATCAGCTCCGTCGGCCTGGAAACCGGGATCCCGGCGATCTTCGGAGTGCTCACCACCGAGAACATGGAACAGGCGTTGAACCGGTCCGGCGGCAAGGCCGGCAACATGGGCGCCAACACGGCCGTGGCGGCCATCGAGACCGCCCGGATCATCGAAGCCGCCAACACGGCCTAGCCCCGGACGTGGCCTAACCTCCGGAATCAACTATCAAACCACCAAGGAGCGCCCCGTGAAGATTGGCGTGACAATCCCCAACAACTGGGGAATCGACGACCCGCAAGAGGTACTGGACTTCGGACCCATGGCCGAGAGCCTGGGCTTCGATTCCGTTTGGGTGATGGACCACCTGTTCAACACCGGCTACATCAAAGAGCGGTTGCAGGACAAACCCTACTACCACCCCATGTCCACCCTGTCGTTCCTGGCGGCCACCACGAAGAAGGTGACGCTCGGAACGTCGGTCCTGGTGCTGCCCTATCACAATCCGGTGGAGCTGGCCAAGTACGCCGCCACGCTGGACCAGATATCCGGCGGCAGGGTCACCCTGGGCGTCGGCGTGGGCGCCATGACCGAGGAGTTTGAGGCCCTGGGGATCTCCATGCGCCAGAGGGGCTCGCTGACCGACGAGTGCATCGACATCATGAAGGAGCTGTGGTCCAACCACCTGCCCAAGTACCAGAGCAAGCGTTGGGATTTCTCGGACCTCTACTTCTCACCCAAGCCCAAGCAGCCGACCATCCCGGTGTGGGTTGGCGGCTCCAGTCCCGGCGCCATGAAACGCACCGCCATCCGGGGCGACGGCTGGCATCCCACCGGCGTCTCGGCGGAAGGGTACGCGCTGGGGAAGCAGGAGATCAGCGACGCCGCCTTGGCCGCGGGAAGGGACCCCGGCGCCATGAGTTGGTCGACCAGGGTGGAGGTCGAGGTCCACGGCAGGCCATCCAGCGACCGCGCCGCCAGCCGGACCACCCTGCCCGGTCACGACCCGGCCCTGATGGTTGGCTCCATCAAAGCCTACCAAGACGCAGGCGTAGACCACATGGTCCTGGCCCTAAACTCGGGCGACGTCCCGGCCCTAAAACGCCTGATGGAGACCATCGCGTCAGAGGTGCTGCCAGAGTTCCGGTAGAGGCGTTCCTTAAAACGGTGGAAGGTCGTCTTCGCGGAACGATTCATCATTTCGAATCTGGTACTCGAGCACTCGTAATGTATCCGATGTAACGCTAGCTCCTTGGGCACGAATCAGTTCTCGGTAAGTTCTAGCTCCTGCGACGATGTTAATCAATCTCGGAATAATCAACCTCGGGATTCGACGCGCAAGGGGGCGACTAGCAATTCCTGGGTTACCCCTTCATTAGGGATTTGCCGGCTCTGCAAGTAAGTCAAGAATCCCGTTGGAATAGTTCCGTCAATCGATAATGGGGCAATCGCCACTTCTGTCTCGATACGATAAACCCAGCTTCAAACCCAGCTTCTTGTTGAGCACAATGAGATTCCAAAAAGTGTCTGCTAAATAGCGGAACAAAAATATCGCACTGACTTAACTCTTCAAGGATTCTTGTACGCCATTCCTCTGACACCTGCAAGTGATCATGAGCTAGAAAAGTATCGATGCCGACATATTCCAGAACGTCTTTAACTTGGGCACCGATAATCCGGTCCACATTTGAATACGAAACGAAGGCCCTGGCTCTCGGCTCTGGAATTTCGTTCAATTTGAATCATCACCTTGACCGACTGTCCCAAGATGAAGTAATCAGTTGACCTTTAGTTGCTTTAAAACGTCAGATTGGCACGTTTTGATATTACGATAGCACCGGTGAATAAGATGTTGTCAGTCCAGCCTGCTAAGGCGCGATAACCGCCACAACGGCCCGTTTGGGCGCCCGCGTCATCAGCAGCATGCCGATGGTGACAAAGCCGATGATGGCTAGGACTACGAAGGCTGATCTGTAGCTGCCGGTTACGTCGTAAACGATGCCGGAGAATAATGCGCCGATGGCTTGGCCCAGCGACACGAACGGCTCGGTCACCCCCCGGATGGCGCTGAGCGACCGCCGCCCAAAGTAGTTGGCGTAGGCCACCACCGGCACCACCAAGATCCCGCCCACCGCCGCGCCGAAGACCGAGGCCACGAAGAACGCCTCGATGGCAGTGTCAGCCAGGGGAAACAATATCAGGGCCCCCGCCATCAGCAGCGCCACCCCGGCGTAGGTGAAGCGAACGGGAACCCTTTCCACGACCCAACCCCAGAATAGGCTCCCGGCCCCGGTGAACACCGCGTTCAGGCTCAAGGTGGTGGCCGACACCCCCACTCCCAGGCCTTGGTCCAGGAAATATGCCCCCTGATGGATGTTGGTTCCGGACTGCAACAGATACAATGATCCGGTGGAAAGGGCCAAAAGCCAGAGCGTGGGAGTGCGGGCGGCCTCCCGCATGGTCCAACTCGGCTCCTCGGGCGCGGTGGCGGCCTCCGTGCCGGCGCGAGCCTCGCCTGGTGGGTCGCCGTCGGGCAGCAGGCCAACCGACTCTGGACTCTGCCGGACCAGCATGGAGACCGGGCCCAAGGCCAATATCCAGACCAAAGCTCCCAGAACGATCCAGGCGTCCTCCCAGCCCCGGTACTTGATGACCAACCCGGCTATCAGTGGAAACGTGATCATGCCGATGGAATGGGACGAGAACAGTATCCCAGTGGACCGCCCACGGCGTCTGACGAACCAGCGCGAGACTACCACCGAAGAACCCAGGTTCAAGGGACTGGAGAACAGCACGCGGATGGTTGCATAGGCCAGATAGAATGCGATGGGCACCGTGGCCCAGGCCAGAGACACGGTGGCGATACCCAAGACCAGGATGCTGCCCGTTAGAATGACTCTGGCCCCGTAACGGTCCAGCGCCCAACCGACCAACGGCGAGGCCCCGGTCGCCAGCAGCCCGCCCAAGCTGGCCGCCCCGGCGATCAGGGTCCGGCTCCAGCCCAGGTCTTCGGACATCGGATAGATGAAGACTGCTAAGGTAAGGCTGGCGGCCGAGTTGCGTACAATCATCGTGCTGCCGGCAGCGAAGAGGATGGCCCAGCCGTAGAAGAAGGGAAGTCTAGTTGCGAGTCGGTACATCTAAACCTGGTCTACCACCGTATCGGGATAAGTCAAACAAAAACGCCGCAGCAGGACGTTGTAGTCTGCCGCGACGGTCACCAGCCGGAGACCAGTGTATCCCTTGAATCCGAAGATTGCGAATATCGGCCCCGGATATTTATTCCGCGGGGCGCTCATAACTTTGGCCGTGGTTGGCGCGTCTGTTCTCATGGCCTGCCAGGGGGCAACCGGCGCGCCCGGGCCTGCCGGAATAGCGGGCCCGGCAGGGGAACAAGGCAGCCAGGGAGAACCCGGACCGGTTGGCCCACCGGGTCCCAAGGGCGATCCCGGGCCACGGGGGTTCCCAGGGTTCACCGGACCCCGAGGACCGGTTGGCCTGCCGGGCAAGCCGCCGCCCGATTTCAGCGATTTTATCGGCGATCTGCGCAGCGCGGTGACGTTCGTCAACCTCCCATTTTCCCAGGGTTCCGGCGTACGCATATCACCAACTGAGATCATCACCGCCGAGCACGTTATCACCGGGTCGAGCCGAGTGGAAGTTTCGGTCGACGGTGGGGGCTACCAAGGGGCTACCGTAACCGGTTACGACTCTCACCGGGACCTGGCGTTGCTTACACTGGACAACCCAGCCGAAGGGGTGACCGTCAGTCTGCCGTTCTCCAACCAAGTGTTCGCCGACCTATCCCAGCGGTCCGTCGAAGACATCGGCTACCAGGTGGCGCTGATCGGATTCGTTCCTTCCATATCAACCATTACCCCGCTGGTGACTTTTGGCCGTATCGGGGCATTGTGGACCATCGTTCCCGGCGAATACTCCGTAGGCCAGGTCGACGCAGCCGCAACCAACGGCATGAGCGGAGGCGGGGTCTTCAACATATACGGCGAGTACCTGGGAACGTTGGTCACTTCGTCCAACTTCGATGGAAACATCCGCTACGTCAGGTTCGAGGAGATCAGAGAAGTGATCGACGCGCTGCGGGCCGGCAACAAGAGCTAACCGGATAACGCGCTTAGTCACCGGACGCCAGGTTTAGCCAGGTTAAGCCTTGGTCAGCCGGACTAAAGTTCTTCCCGCTTCAAGAAATCGTTCAACTCGGTCCAGTCCTCCCCTAGGGCTTGCAGACCGGCGTTGTCCGCCTCATCTTTTCCGTAGTGGGAGCGCTGGAACCGTTGCACGATCCGGTAGACAGGGTCGACCGGCAGTAGCCCCCAGATGCCGCGCTGATGCTCGTTGGGCGTCTCCCAATCGCGCCGGGGGTGTCCCAGCCGTGCGGCCAGCGCCAAGAAGCCGTGGTAAAACTCCCTGGGGGTGGATGGTTGCCGGTCTCCATGGGGATCTCTGTCCTGCACCGGGAACATCCGATGCCACCATCCGGCCAGCATGCCCGACAGGTCATCGTTGGCCCGCCTCCAGGTGAAAAGGGACTCCCTGGTTTCTTCCACATCGCCTTCCGGACTCTTGTACCGGCGGGACCGGAACAGCCGGTAGACCACGAAACTGGCGATGGACCCGGCCACGATCAAGGCGGTCCATTTCAACGCCGTGATCAGGGCCGTCGAGGCCTCTTTCTCCTCGCTCTGCTCTCTCAGCCTCTGGTGGAAAGCATCCAGCTCGGCCTGTGCGTTGATCAGTCCGGTGAAATCGCCGCCGCCGAACATACCCGACAACCAGTTTACGAAGCCCACGACCACGCCGGCGAACAGTCCCATCAACAGCATGAGCGGGCGCAGTATCCAGAACCCGGCGGTGCCGCCAAAGCTCAGCGTATCCCTGGTCACATCGTCCAGGCCGCCCAGACCGATGGCGCTGATGAAAAGCCCCAAGACCACAACCGCTCCCACGCTGACCAGGATGGGCATCACCCACTCCCGGGACATCACATGGGTTTCGCCGCTCTCCGAGGAGAAGCGGGCCAGGGACAGGCCCAGCAGCCCAACGGCGAAGAAGCCGATCACCAGAAAGCCGCTCACCACCCTCTCTTCCGCCATGCTATCCACCAGCGCGGTGATGAAAAGCACGCCCAAACCCCACAGGAACGCGGAGCGCACGGCGTCCAGCGTTATGTCCTCTCGGGCCATGGTGCTGCCCCGCCACCATATGACCATCAGCCACACCAGGGTCCCAACGATGCCCACGGTGGCTTGCACATCGCCGGACATCAACGTGTCCACCGGCAGGAACCCGGCCCCGGTATTCATATGGACCAGGAAAAGCAGCGACGGCAGCCCGGCTGAGGCGCCGATCACGCCCCTGATACGCGGATTAACGTTCACCGAAAGGATGTAGGTCATGAAGCCGAAGGACCAGGCCAAAGACAGTAGAACCAGCCAGAACGGGAGCAATATCCCTGGCTGGTCTATCACGGCCGACACCGCCGCGAATGCCAGGTAGAGCGCGCAGGTCTCCAGGAACATTGCCACGGCGGTGACTGAGTTGTTCCGCCACGACATGCTCATGTTCCACCCGTGGGCACCCGGTCCAGGGGGCGGCGGAACCGGGCATCGGGGTCGCTTGGCTCCAGCCCGCCGTTGTCGTCAACGCCGTGTCCCGGAAGTTCGTCCAAGATGCCAGCCATGGGTATCACCTGGATGCCGCCCAGGTCGCGCTCGGGAATCCCGTCTCCGGTGTAAAGCACCATGACGTGAAATCCGTGGTCCCGCATCCCCGCAATCTCGTTGATCAGCGAGTCCCCCAAGGCCGGAGTAACCAGCAGGACCGTCGTGCCGGCGGGCAACGATTCGCGCCTGGAGTTGACCACCTCCGAGAGTGGAGCAACCACGTACGGGGCCGCCATGGCCAGCGCTTCCAGGGCCATTGAAAGCTGTGTTGACGACGCGCCCAAGGGAACGTTGATCCATTTTCCGGAGTAGCTCGCCACCGCATTGCTGACCACGCCGTAACTGTAACCGCGGCGGTCCGCCAACTCCGCCACCGAGGCCGCAACCGTGACCGTGCGCTCGAACAGGCGTCGGTTGCTGCCCTGCCAAGAGTGGTCGCGGGTCGAACCGTTCATGACGATCAGCATGTTCAGCGATATCACCGGCTCAAAGACCTTGGTTTGGAGATGCCCGGCGCGGGCGGTGGCCTTCCAGTCGATGTGTTTCAGGGGGTCTCGGGACTGGTAATCCCGCTGGCCGACCACGCGGTTGGTATCGAAATACAGCGGCTTGGAGCCCTTCACATCACCCAGGGGATGCTCCGGCGGAAAGACCAGTCTTTCCACGTCCACCACTCTGGGATAGACCAGGATATGGTTGAATCCGGAGTAGCGTGTTTCGGCCGAGCTGAACCCAAAGATGTCACCCGTGCGCAACCGGACCGGGCCGATGCGGTGGTAGCCGCGCTCCGAGCACTTCATGGTGTATTTCCAAGTGGCTTTCTGATACGGGAGCAGGGATGTGGTTATGGTGTGCTGGCGGTTGGACTCCATAACGGAACCCCGCATGGTCGCGCCGGTCAGGTCCAGTCCGTCGGGAAAGGAGTCTTGGATGTCCACCCAGATCAGCGGCAGAACTTTGTCATTATCCAGCGAGACTGTGTACTCCACGGTGTCGCCGATGAAGGCCCGCTTGCGGCCGATGTAACGCTCGTGGCTCACGGAATGGAAGGCGTAGCGGTCCCAAATGCGGGCTGCGATGGCCAAAACGATCACCAACGAGCCAACCACCAGGAGCAGACCTTCACTGGCCACCAGGCCGATGAAGATCATGATGCCGCTGACCAGGATCCAAAAATCGTTGAGCATTGGTGCCTTTAGCCTGGGAACCTAAGCCGGGACATTCTTGAACCGGCGCTTTCGTTTTACACCGGGATTTTCGTCTTACACCGGGACTTCGACGGAAGACAGGACGTCGGAAATCACATTTTCGGCCGACCGCTCCCGCAGCCGCGCCTGAGACTTGATGATGATCCGGTGGGCCAGGGTGTAAGGGGCCAGGAATTTCACGTCGTCGGGCCCGACGAATCCACGTCCTCGGATGGCGGCCATCGCCTGGGAGCAGCGATACAGGCCCATGGTCGCCCTAGGGCTGGCGCCCAACTCCACATCTTCATGTTGGCGGGTGGCCCGGACCAACCTGACGATATAGTTGCTCAGCACGGGGTCCACGTAAACCAGCTGGACCAAGCGCTGCAGGTCCAGCAACTCCGTGCCGTCATACACCGGCTGAAGGTCGGCCATGGGGTTTGCCCCATTGAACCGGGCCAGCATCTCCCCCTCTTCCGCTTCATCCGGATAGCCCATGCGGATCCGGACCAAGAATCGGTCCAACTGGGCCTCTGGCAAGGGAAACGTGCCTTCCAATTCGATGGGGTTCTGAGTGGCGATCAACAGGAACGGGGTTGGCAGGGGGATGGTCATGTCGTCCACGGTCAATTGACCCTCGGCCATGGCTTCCAGCATCGCCGACTGGGTCCGGGGGGTGGCCCGGTTGATCTCGTCGGCCAGCACCACCTGCGCCAATATGGGTCCTGGCCGGAACTCAAATTCGCTGGACTTTTGATTGTAGAAGTGGACCCCGGTGATGTCCGAAGGCATCAGGTCGGGGGTGCATTGGATTCGCTTGAAGGAACATTGCAGGGAGTCGGCGAGGCAACGCGCCAGGGTGGTCTTGCCGATTCCAGGAACGTCTTCCACCAGGACGTGGCCGCCGCTCAGGACTGCGGCAAGGGTCAACTCGATGACGTCGCCTTTGCCCACCAGCACACGCTCGATGTTGGCCTTGATCCGGGCGACCGCGTTGGATACGGCCCCGGATATGCCGTCCGGCGTGTCTGCCATTGCCGCTTCGCTCTGGGCCATGGTACTCACAATGCCTATACGGATTTGAGTCCTCGCCGGTTCAATGCCACCCGGGCGCACCGGGTTTCATACCGGGTCGCGTCAGGCGGTCACCGGCCGCCAACATAGTCTTCCGCTTCGCGCAGGTCCTTGAAAGAGTCCACGCTGCGCCAGAAACTGCGCGACTTGAACGCCGCAAGTTGTCCGGCGCGTGCCAGCCGGGGGAAGGTCTCGGTCTCGTGGTCGCCCAGGTCCGGGAATTCGGCGGCTATGGAACGCTGGAAGAGATATATCCCGCCATTGATCCAGTGCTCCATCTCCACTTTCTCACGAAACCCGGTCACGGTGTCCGCCTCATCCATGTCCACCAGTCCGTAGGGGCTGACCATGGGTACGGCCATGATGGTCGCGAGGTGGGCACTGTTGGACGTCAGACATTCGTTGTGCCGGACGGACAGGTTCTCGAGGGTCTCAGCGGTGATGATATCGCCGTTCAGCACGGCAACGGTGTCCTCGGTCTCGGGAACCACGGGGAATCCCATCTTGATGGCCCCGCCCCGGCCCATCGGTGAGTCTTCGACGGAGTAATGGGCGTTGACCCCGAAGGCGCTGCCGTCGCCGAAGTAGTCCTTGATCGCTTCCGAGCGGTATCCGGCCAAGAAGACCACATCGGTCACGCCGCCCTCCTTAAGCCACCCAACTTGATGCTCCAAGATGGGCTTACCGCAGACGGGGACCATGGGTTTGGGCAGGGTATCGGTGAGCGGGCGGAGCCTTTCGCCCTTCCCGCCGGCCAGGATCAACGCAAACACGCCGTGAAATACCTCGTCTCGGCGGACTCGGACACCCGCCCATCATCGTTGGGTTAATATACCCGCGGCCTAGATACGGGGTCAATGTGGCGGTCGGCTGGAGAAGCGAGCGATGGAGTCGAACGGGTCAGAGATATTCCGCTGGGTCCATGCAATCGAGTCCTTCGTTCGCAGCAGCCTCCAAGAGTCGGCGGTCAGCACACGAGAAGACCGGTGGCTCAGGCGCCGCTGAGCACAGTATTAGGCACCCGGCGAGCTGAATAGCATCATAGGCCCGCGGCGGATATCTGCCGATAAGCTTGCAGGCCAGATCGAGCACGGCATCATTGGCAAGCTGCCTAAGGAACCTGGTGGATACATGGAAGCCGAAATTCCCCAGAATCTGTTCCGCCGCCGGTTCGTCAATGTCTCCGTCCCGCATCCGCCGCCGAACGGCCGAATGAAATTCCACCTGTGCGACGGACAGAATCGCCAACTGGTTCCCTGCAGCGGGCGAAGCGAGTTGTAGGAGCCACTCGGTGCCCAGTTCCTGAACGTACAGTTTCACCAAGGCGCTGGTCTCAAGAAAGTACAGGGGCAAACTTACCGTCTATCTTGCAATACAGTATTCGACAGAGATTCGCCGCGTATCTGGATCGGTTCAAAATCGGGTCCGCCCGGCCCAGGCACTTCTACGGGTATGCCCGCAATTTCTTGTCCAATTTGACCGCTATGCACCAACTCCTCTATCGGCCGTTCCAGTGCCCGGGCCAACGACGCAAGGGTGTCGAATCTGGGAGACTGCTCTCCTTTCTCGATCCGAACCAACGTGACTCTACCGATACCAGCCGCCCGTGCCAATCCCTGCTGAGTCGAACCAACCGACTCCCTTAATCGCTTAATCCTGGCCCCCAAAGCTTTTCGGCCAGCCAAAGTTGTCGCTGCAACTCCTGGACGGTAATCAGCGTCGGAGTAGTGGCGAACGAAGTCCCAAGAGAGACTGACCGTTTCACCAGATTTTGTGCATAGAACGATCAAATAAGGGTTCGGCAATTCGACATCGGCAATCTTAACGTCTGAATCAACCCCGGGAATCTCGGAATAGGGAACCAATCCTCGACGGCCATCCGCGAAGGAAATCTCGATTCCTTTAGCCTGAATCTCTGCAGAAGTCATTATCCGCTCTGCATGTTTTACCAGCACTTGGTTCATGGTGATTCAGTCTACCTTTGGATAACGTCGCCCGCGGTCTTTCATGTCGCTACGGTATTACCACACGCGGTAGTCGGTCGCCAAACCACGATCTTCTAGGTGATTGTATTATAAACGATACGATGTATCGTATTCAATACATACGTTGGCAGTATGAAGAACCCGGAAGAAAAAAGGTGGCAGCCCCGCCTGGGTTCGAACCAGAGATTTCAGCTTCAAAGGCTGGCGTGTTACCGCTACACTACGGGGCTTTATAAAAAGGGGGAGCGGTCTGTTGATCAAGACCTCGCCTCCTATTTTGAAGTCACCGCACCTGGCAGTCAAGGCCAGATGGCACGTTGCAAGTTGGATGCTATAATCTCCCATCATGAATAAGTTGCGGGTTTCGTTCTTACATCTGGCCCCGGTCACCAGCGACATCGACCACAACCGAAAGTTGGTGGAGCAAGGGGTAAAGGTTGCCGCCGGGCAGGGCGCGCAGTGGGTGATCACGCCTGAATTGTGCATCCCCGGCTACCTGTTCATGAAGACCATCGGCACCGATTGGATCACACCCCAGCCAGACGCTTGGATGGACGGGTTCCGCGGCTTGGTCAAAGAGCACGGCCTGACCGTGTTTCTGTCCCACCCGGAGCGCGACCCCGCCACCGACAAGATGTACAACACGGTCTTCGTCATCGGACGGGACGGGAAGATAATCGGCAAGCACCGCAAGGTCAAAGCCCTGGGCGGGGCCGAGTCATGGTCCACCAGCGGCTGGAAGATCGACCCCATCGATTGCGACGGAATCAGCACCGGTATCCTTATCTGCGCCGACGGCTACAAGAACGAGATCGCCCAGGTGTTCAAGGACAAGGGCGCCCAGGTGCTGGTGTCACCTGTGTCATGGGGGCCAGGCCACTGCGGCCCGGACGGCGAATGGGAAGCGCGTTCGGCTGACACCGGTCTGCCCATGATGGTCTGCAACCGCTCGGGCAACGAGGACGGCGAACTTGACTACAGTCTGGCCGAGAGCGTGGTCACGCAGAACGGCAAACGCATCTTGGAAGCCACTTCCGACCGGTCGGTGGTGCTGTCATTCGATTGGGACATGGACAATATGTCGGCCCTGTCAGACGACTTCGAAAGGGTCTACCTCTAGGCCTTGGCTCTCTAACCGCCGTATACCGTGTCCCCGCCGACGATGGTCCGCTCCACCTGAATGTCCTTGATGCCCAGCGGGTCGGTCTGCGTCGGGTCGCTGCCCAAGACCACCAGGTCGGCAAGTTTGCCCACTTCGATGGAACCCTTGATCCCCTCTTCAAACGAGGCGTAGGCGCCGTTCACGGTGTATAGCCGCAGGGCTTCCTCGACGGATATCTTCTGGTTGACGCCCCATTCCTTGCCGGTGCTGTCGGTGCGGGTGACGCAGCTCTGGATCCCCAATAGCGGCTCGAAGGGCCCGGGCGGGTAGTCGGTGGCCCCGGTGGACACCACGCCGCTGTCGATGAACGACCTCTGGGCGAACATCCACTCCAGCCGCTGCTCCCCGTAGTAGCGCATCTTCTCACCGTGGTGGTACACGTAGGTGCAGAAGGGCGTGGCGATAACACCCAGGGCTTTCATGCGGCCTAACAGGTCGGGATTCACCAGAGTGCAGTGCTCGATGCGGTGGCGGGTGTCGGAGCGGGGAAACGCTTTCTGGGCCCTCTCGTAGGCGGTCAGCACCATGTCGATAGTCACGTCGCCGTTGGCGTGGATGCACACCTGAAACCCGGCCTGGTGCATAGCCATTACCTGCGCTTCGATCTCATCTTTCTCCATGGCCAGGATTCCGTGGTCGCATTGGGAGCCCTCGTAGGGTTGGGACAGGTAGGCGGTGCGGGTGGCGATGGCGCCGTCGGCCACCATCTTGATTCCGCCCACCCTTAGCCGGTCGTCGCCCAGACCCGTCTTGATGCCGGCGTCCCGGAGGGCGGGAAATTGGGGGTACCACATCAGGGCGTAGACCCGCAGGCTCAACTCGCCGGCGGCCCGCCCGTCCTGGTAAGTCTGAAACTCGTCGGCGGTCACCCGCGCGTCGTGAACGCTGGTCAGGCCGACCCGGTTCAGCATGCCGCAGATGGTTCTGAGGCCCTCACGGCGCGTTTCCTCAGTCTCGGTGGGAATCAGGCCGAACCGCACGTGGTCGATGGCCCGTTCGTAGACCATGCCGTTCAACCGGCCCGTGTCCGGGTGGCGTCCCAGCCGTCCGCCCGGCGGGTCCGTCGATTCGTCGTTGTACCCGGCCGCTGCCAAGCCCGCCGAATTCATGTAGAACACGTGCCCAGCGCGGTGGGCCACCAGCATGGGGTGGGCGGAACTCACCGCGTCCAGGTCGTCCCGGTACAGGTGGCGGCCCTCGTTGGAGCTGGTCCGCTCGGTCTTGGTATCGTCGAACTTGAAGCCCTGCACCCATTCCTCGGCCGGGGTTTTTTCCACCCGCTCCCGCAGCGCCGCTTGGACCTGGGTCAGGGTGGGCAGATCGCAATCGGCGGCCATCACGTGGCGGACGCCGCTGTTCAGCACGTGGATATGGGCATCGATGAACCCCGGCAGAGTGGTCTTGCCGCCCAGGTCAAATACCTTGGTTCCCGGCCCCACCAGCCCTTCCATGTCCTCGTTGCTGCCGATGCCGACGAACCTGCCGTGGGCCATGGCCAACGCCTGGGCCTTGGGCCGTGCCGGGTCCATCGTCATGATGTTGGCGTTCTTGATAACCGTCTCGGCCTTCCCGTTGGCGGTGGTCATGGCTTGTTCCCTCACTAAGTATTATTGGAGCCTGCACAGCCCGTCTTTAAGTCCGGACAGCCTCGCCAAACCCCGGTCTAGCGCCGGTCGACGCTGCTGTATGATATGCCAATCGCCGCCCAAGGGGGCGTAGACGGCAATGGCTTGGCCAAGACTATCCGGCGGTTCAACCGGTTCGCCGAGGCGGGGAAGGACCAGGACTTTGGCCGCGGCGAGTTTCCCTTCGCCAACTCGGTTAGCGGCGACCTGACCCACAAGCCGAACCCTAATCTGGGTCCGCTCAACGCGCCGCCCTACTACGGACTTCCCCTGGAACCGGCGGCCAAGCATGCCGAAGCCGAGTGATTCGGAAGATTTGGCAAGGCTTACCCGATGGCACCCCACCTCCGATTTCGTCGAGCGTCTCGACTCCGTCCAACCTTAGCCTTCCGCCGTACGCGGGCTTTGCCTCAAAACTGTCATTCTGACGAATGAAGCGAGGAAGAATCTTCCGACCGTCAACTTGGCAGACCCTTCGCTATGCTCAGGGTGACAATTTAGTAGTACGGATTCTAGCCTAAACTATGTTCGACCCATACTTTTAAGGCGAAGCCCCGGGCGCGGGACTGGCTTTCTACCGTGCGTGGGGAGGCCTAGAGTTGGGGCGGCTGAAGCTTTTAAATCAAGACTCCTGAGCAGCCATGAACCGCTGCAGGATGAGCATGGCCGCCGTCTCGTCAACCGTGGCCTTTTCGCGGGATGGTTCAACGCCCGATTCGCGCAGCAGGCCCTCAGCCTCGACGCTGGTGAAACGCTCGTCCATCTCGTGTACCGGCAGCGCGGTCTCTTTCCGCAGCGCCCGGATGAATCCCCGGGCGAGTTTGGCGGATGTCCCGATCTCGCCGTCCAGGGTGTAGGGAAGGCCAACCACGATGCCATCGGCCCGGCGCTCTTGGGCGGCTTTGATGACCGATTGGACGTCGTCGGCAAGTTTGCCGCGCACGATGTGTCCGGCGGGTAATGCCAGCCCGCCTGGGCCGCTGGACGCCAGGCCGATGCGGCGTTCGCCAAGGTCTAGGGCGATCAATCTGAGTTGGCCGGCCATGCAGAGGCTAGGACAGGCCCCGGCGCACCAGATCGGGAACGCCTCTCAGGGCTTCGTCAACTTTCTCGGGCTGCTTCCCACCGGCCTGGGCCATCTCGGGCCGCCCGCCGCCGCCGCCGCCCATGACCTTGGCGGTGTCCCGGGCGATGTTGCCGGCATGCAGGCCCCGCGCCACCAGATCGGGGGTGACCATGGTGACCAGGATGGGTCTGCCGTCTACCACAGCGGCCAGGGCCACCACCACGCTGCCCAGCTTGTCGCGGAGGAAGTCGCTCATCTCGCGCATGCCGTCGGCGCCTCCAGCGGAAGTCCGGCCGGCCACCACCTTAACGCCATCCACATCCTGTAACTTGGCCAGCAGTTCCTCGGCCTCACCGCGAAGCGACGTCTTCTGGAAGCCTTCTAGTCGTTTCTTGAGGTCTTCGTTCTCCTGGAGGAAACTGTCCAGCCGGGATTCCAGGTCGGATACCGGAGTCTGAAGTTTCTGGGAGATGGCCTCCAGGCGGTCGGTCTGCTGCACGAATAATTCCACCGCGGCCCGGCCGGTAACCGCTTCGATACGCCGCATGCCGCCGCCGATGCTGGACTCCCCCAGCACCACCAGAGTGCCGACCTGTCCGGTTGCCGCCACGTGGGTGCCGCCGCAGACCTCCACGCTGAAAGCGTCTTGGTTTGAATGGGGTCCGGGGGCCATGGTCACCACCCGCACCACGTCGCCGTAGCGGTCGCCGAAGAAAGCGAGGGCGCCCTCGCGGACGGCCTCGCTGTAGCTCGTTTCGTGGGACGTGACTGCCAAGTTGCCCCGCACCTTGTCGTTGGCCAATGACTGGACCGCCTGCAGTTCGTCGCGGGTCAGGGCGCTAACGTGGCTGAAGTCGAACCGGAGCCGTTCCGGGGCCACGTGGGACCCGGCCTGCCGGACGTGCGCTCCCAAAACCGACCGCAGCGCGGCGTGGAGTATGTGGGTGCCGCTGTGATTCCGGGACGAGTCCAGCCGGCGTTCCAACTCGACGGTTGCCGTGACCGTTTCGCCGACAGATATGTCGCCCTGCTGGACCACGCCCCGGTGGACGATCAACCCGGCCACCGGACTCTGGGTATCCTCCACCAAGACAACACCGTTGGGGCCGCTGATCAGCCCCCGGTCGCCAAGCTGACCGCCGCCCTCGGCGTAGAAGGGCGATTGGCTGATGACGATCTCCACCTGCTGGCCCTGGCTCGCGTGGTCCACTGATACCGCTGGTCCTGGGCCGGTCGAAGGGGCCGCGAGGATGGCGGCGACGGTGGACTGCTGCTCGGTTAGGCTGTAGCCGACGAACTGGCTGGCGCCCAGGCCCAGGCTGGAGTAGGAGGTCTGCATATCCATGCCGCCGGAGAACGAGGACGAGGAGCGGGACTGCTCCGCATGGGTTTTCATCTCCCGCTCGAAGCCCTCCATGTCCACTTCCAGTCCGTGCTCCTTGGCGATCTCGGCGGTTAACTCGGGAGGAAATCCGTAGGTTGTGTAAAGGATAAAAAGCTCGGCACCGGACAGCATTCCTACAGCAAGCGCAACTTGTTCCGGATGCACTCCAGAGACCTGGGACTCCTTGGCTTGTCGCCAAACGACTGTGAGAGCAGGGAAGAACAATGCGTCCCAGGCATGTACTAAGTCGAGTTCAAACCGCTCGGGAATGGACTTGGAACGCGCGGCAATTTGAAGGTCCTGGTGCCTAGGTATCAGGACCTCTTCCAGTACCTGGACGCCAATCTGAACGGTTTCGCCGAAACGTTCCTCTTCGAGAGTTATCACCCGGATGATGAAGTCATGGTTCTCCGAAAGTTCTTTGTAGACGGCGCTGAACCGGGGGATGACGGCTTCCACGACTTCCGTCAGGAACGGCCCGTCGAGGCCCAGTTGGCGGCCGTAGCGGATGGCCCGGCGGATGACGCGGCGCAGGACGTAGCCCCGGCCCTCGTTGCCCGGCACCACGCCGTCGCCAATCAGGAACGAGGCGGCGCGGGCGTGCTCGGCGACCACCCTCATGGCATAGTCGATGTCGATATCCGAGCCGTAGGTCGTGCCCGTAAGTTGCCCGACGCGGTCGATGATGGGCGCGAACAGGTCGGTCTCATAGATGTTGTTCTTGCCTTGCAGGATCACCGCCGCCCTTTCCAGACCCATGCCAGTGTCCACGGATGGGGCGGGCAGGGGGGTGCGGCCGCCTTCGCTGTCCTGGTAGAACTGCATGAACACCAGGTTCCACAGCTCCACGTAGCGTTCGCAGTCGCAGTTGGGGTGGCAGCCGGGGATGGGCAAGGACTCGCCCGTTGCCAACTCCTTCCGGAACTGGGCGGTCAGCTCTTCGGGCGGCACCATGTGGCCACCGTGGCAGCCCTTCTCCACGCCGCCGTCATAGTGGACCTCGGAGCACGGGCCGGTGGGGCCTTCGTTCCCGGCGGGTCCCCACCAATTGTCCTTGTTGCCGTAGCGGTAGATGCGCTCGGGGGGAACGCCGATCTGGTCTTTCCAGATGGCGTAGGCTTCCTCATCGTCCAGGTGGATGGTGACGTAGAGGCGGTCCGGGTCGAGCTTGAATAGCTCGGTGACCAGCTCCCAGCAGAACCCGACGGCGCCCTCTTTGAAATAATCGCCGATGCTGAAGTTGCCCAGCATCTCGAAGAAGGTCAGGTGCTTGTGATCGCCCACCTCGTCGATGTCGGTGGTCCGAAAGCTCTTTTGGCTGCTGGTCAAGCGCTTGGCGGGCGGGGTCTGCTCGCCCATGAAGAATGGCTTGAATGGCACCATACCGGCGCTGGTGAACAGCAGCGTCGGGTCTCCGGCGGGTATAAGCGAGGCTGAGGGCATGTGTTGATGCCCCTTGCTCTCGAAGAATCTTATGAATGAGTCTCTGATCTGGTCGCCGTTCATTGTTTTCCTGTTTGTTTTTCTATTTTCCTGGATGCTTCCCCGGTTCCGGTTGATCAGCTCGAAAGTTGTTTTGCCTCTCCGGGCCGGACCAGTCCGCTGCCGCCGGGGTGATTGTGCGAAAATTCGGCGCCGGATTTACGGAATCCGATGCCTGAGACGGTTGGCTTGAATTGTATTTGACCAGGCATGGGCAGTCAACGGTTTTGGACAGACCCCGGACTGGTCTCGGGGCGGTCCGGCCGGCGAAAAACGTGTCCGAGTAATGGAATCTTATTGCCATAATCTCGCTTGACCGCGGGCATTGACATCCTTAGAATTTAGCTGACGGACGCGAATCTTTGGACCCACACCGCGTCCACTGTCGGATGATAGGAGGTGTTGATGGACTCCAGCATTATCGGCAAGATTGAGAAGGCGAGGCAGTACGCAGAAGAGAAAGACCGAGTGAACATCACCAGTTTCACGGCCAAATTCCAGGGCAACCATAATCAGTACGATGTACGCCTGGAAGAAGGCGCTTGGCGCTGCGATTGCCACTTCTTCGCCACCAGAGATGTCTGCAGCCACACCATGGCCCTACAGCGGATCCTAGACGAGATGCTGACCGGCGATCCCGAGCCGGTATCGATCAGCTAGGACCCTCAGACACGACGAAATATGAAAAGCCCCCGCGATTTTGCGGGGGCTTTTTCGTCCATCGGCCCGGCGTCCGCTACAGGGGCATCCCGAATCTGACGGCTGGCGAAATCCAGGCCCGCTGTTGATATCTGGCCGGTATCGGCCGGTTCGGGCATCCGGCTCCTTAGTTGCTTGCGCGGTAGATCTGCGGCAACCGCCAGGCAAAAGAACTCCGCCTAAGAATCACCCGAGATTCAGGTGCTCGTAGCCCGTCGCAGCCAGAGTATCCCGTCGCCGCTCCGGCATCCCACCTACCTGGCCTATCTGATTGGCCTGCTGGGAACGACCAGTGCCGGCGCTCCCAAGCTCTGGGTAGCTCGGCCCGAAAAACCGGTTTCTGATCTGGACGATCCGGACGCCCGGCCCAAGACCCGGACCAGCCGGAGACGCCACATCAGGGCAATCGCATCTGAATGGAGGCTAGGTGGCGATGGTAGGATAAGAGTCATCTTAGGGGTGGGGAGGATGACTCATGGAGGAAAA
>MUCI01000013.1 GCA_002816575.1 SAR202 cluster bacterium Casp-Chloro-G2
AAGGGTTGTCTGATGTCATGGCCTTGGCATCCTTGAGGAGAGATGATCCCAGACCTTATCCGACCAGCTAATTATTTGCAACGGAGCCTGTGTGACGCCAGTGTGCGTCTTCCCGCCGCTTAAACCGCCAGCCGCCAATCCGGAAGAGGAGACCCGATGAAGCTAGGATTTTTCGTTACGAATCAGTACCTTCCCGGCGAGTCCATGCCCCAGAAGATCCAAGACAGCGCCGAGCAGGTGAGGGCGGCACGGGATGCTGGATTCAGCCTGATCGCCACGGGCCAACACTACCTGGCCGCGCCATACCAGATGAGCACGGTGTTCCCCCTGTTGGCCCGGCTGGCAGCCGAGGCTGGAGACATGCGGGTTGCCGCCACGGTGATCTTGGTGCCCCTGCACAACCCGGTCGAGTTGGCCGAGAGCATCGCAACCCTGGACTGCATCACCAATGGCAAGTTTGTCTTCGGTGTCGGTCTGGGCTACCGGGACGAAGAATACACCGCATTTGGTGTGGAACGGGGACAGCGAGTCGGCCGTATGAACGAGGCCATGGACCTGATCAAGCGGCTCTGGACCGAAGACGAGGTTGAGTTCAAGGGCAGGTATTACACGGTGCCCAGAACCAAGATCGCCACCCGGCCGGTCCAGGACCCACATCCTCCCATCTGGGTCGCGGCCAACAACGACGTGGCCATCCGCCGTGCCGCCCGCTGGGGCGCCCCTTGGCTGATCAACCCTCATGCCACCGTGCCCATGGTGGCCGACCAGTGGATCCGGTACAAAGCGGCCCTGGACGAGTTCAATCAACCGGTGCCGGAAGAACTGCCCATGATGCGGGAGATGTACGTGGCCGAGGACCGGGAGACCGCCTATATCGAGAGTCAGCCGTTCTTAGAGGGTAAATACCAGGCATACGCCGCCTGGGGTCAGGACAAAGCGCTGCCCGGCGAAGAAAGCTTCAATGTTCCCTATCAGGACCTGGCCAAAGACCGGTTCTTGCTTGGCTCGCCCGACGACATCGTTGATGAGTTCCGGCGCTATGCCGGCGAGCTTGGTGTGAACCATATGATCTGCCGGATGCAGTGGCCCGGAATGCCTCAAGAGCAGGTCCTAAAGCAGATCGAACTCTTGGGCCGCGAGGTCATCCCCCGCATCAAAGATTTCTAGGCGGGGGGATGCAGCCAGGTCCGAGCTAGTCCAAACGTTTGACGCTTCGGACCGGATGCGCCTCCAGCTGATGCCGCCCTGAGTACAGCGAAGGGTCTCGTTGCTCTTGACGGATGTTGTTCCAGCGGCGACGAGATTCCTCGGCTGACGCCTGGGATATGACCGGAGCGCGGCGCTTTACTTGGTGTTTGGTAGATGGCAGTCCTCAGCACGCGCGGGGCTATGAATCGAAACCAGCTGGCCAAGCCCTTGCCGAACGAGGCCATTTGGGCACGGACCCGGCTTGGTTAACCGTGATTGCCACGTGATAAACTGGGGCTCGCCGGAGTAGTCCGGAAATATAGGTTATCGCCGGGACGGTCCGCCGTCCCCAAAGCAGGTGTAGGTTTGGTTCCTCCAGGAGATATTGGCGCCCTGCCTCTTTGGGTTGGGGTCTTCGTGTTGCTGGGGTTGGCTCTGGCAATCTTCAACTACGTCTTTTACTTCAGGGTTGTCCGCCTGGTGCTGCAGGGCAAGGAGACCGCCCGTTTCGACCAGCCCCTAAAGCGGTTGAAGGGCGCATTGCTCATCTCGTTAGGCCAACAGAAGGTATTGCAGCGGGTGAAATACGGCGATTATGCCGGTATCGGCCACGCCACCATCTTCTGGGGATTCCTCACCTTTATGCTCAGCTACGGAATCTTCATCTTCGCCGGGTCCGCTTGGCGTGGCTTCCCCGAATGGCTACTCACCGAGACTGGAGTCAGGGTCTATAGCAGCTATCTGGACATCCTGTCCGCCGTGCTGCTTGTCGTCCTAGTCTGGGCCTTCGCCCGGCGCTGGCTGTTCACGCCCCGCCGCCTGAGCTACGACCTGACCCGCCACTCCGACGCCATCATCATCGTGGTCCTGATCGCGGGGTTGATGGCGTCCACCTTGCTGACCCATTCTTTCTGGGTGGCCCAGGGCGGCATTGGCCCGGAGGCCGACGTGCCCATCGGCAGCGCCTTGGGTGGGCTGTTCTCCGACTGGGGATTGAGTATATCCGCCGCCAACACGCTGCAGGGCGTATTCTGGTGGACCCACCTTTCAATCATCCTGGTATTCACCGTCTATATCCCGTTCACCAAGCATATGCACATGTTCGCCGCCCCGGTGAACGCCTACTTCCGGTCGTTGGAGCCCCGGGGAGCGCTCCCATTGATGGACCTGGAAAACACCGAGAAATTTGGCGCCGGGCGCGTTCAGGACTTTACCTGGAAGCAGTTGCTGGACGGATATGCCTGTGCCGTGTGCGGCCGCTGCACCGACGCCTGCCCCGCCAACCTAACCGGCAAGCAACTCTCACCCATGCACATCGTGGAGAACTTGAAGGACCACATGGTGGCCATCGGCCATCAGGGCGAGCGCAACGCCGACCACGTCGAGCCGTCACCCATCCTGAACGGCGCCATCTCCGAGACGTCGATCTGGGACTGCCTGAATTGCGGCGCCTGTATGGAGGAATGCCCGGTGACTGTGGAGCATGTGCCGACCATCATGGACATGCGCCGCTACCTGCTCTTAGAGGAGTCCAAGGCCCCCGAGTCGGCCATGAACGCCCTGCTGAGCATGGAACAACGCGGCCACCCCTGGCGCGGCACCCAGTTCTCCCGCACCGACTGGGCGGAGGGACTGGAGGTTCCCACTCTGGCCGAGAAACCCGATGCCGAAGTGTTGTTCTGGGTTGGCTGCACCCCGGCATTGGAGCAGCGCAGCCAGGCGATAGCCCGGTCCATGGCCAAGGTCTTGAAGGCCGCCAAGGTGGACTTTGCCATTCTGGGCGACGAGGAAACCTGCACCGGCGACCCGGCCCGCCGCATGGGCAACGAATACCTGTTCCAGATGCTGGCCCAGCAAAACATCGAGACCATGAATGGCTACAACGTGAAGAAGGTGGTGACCGTCTGTCCCCACTGTTTCAACACCATGAAGAACGAGTACCCCCAACTGGGCGGCAACTTTGAGGTGTTGCACTATAGCCAGTTGGTGGACCAACTCATCAAATCCGGCAACATCAAACCGGTGAAGATGATGGACATGACCATGGCCTACCATGACTCCTGCTTCCTGGGTAGGCACAATGGCGTCTACGACGAACCCCGCAGCGTGGCCAAGGCCATCCCTGGGCTCAAGCTGGTCGAGATGGGTTCCCGCTGCCGCGAACGCGGTTTTTGCTGCGGCGCCGGTGGCGGGCACATGTGGGTGGAGGAAAGCGAGGGCACCAGGGTTAACCACGCCCGCACCGACCAGTTCTTGGAGACGGAGGCCGATACCGTGGGCGTTTCCTGTCCCTTCTGTGCCCAGATGATGGAAGAAGGGATCCAAGCCAAGGGTCTGGCCGGTGAGAAGAAAGCGAAAGACGTGCTGGAGATTCTGGCCGACAGCCTGGAGCTATGACGCCGGCCTCGGAGCTTAGATGCCAATAAATGAAGTTAACGTGATCCGGTCCTGCGGCGTATGCGGTACGGAGATCGAAACAGTCACGATAAAGAAAGACAACATGATGCTAACCACCGAGGAACTGGTGTGGTGCCCCAATTGCCAGGCGGACCGCCCTGAGGTCCGCGACGTTGCCGGCCGCTTGGACGCCATCAAGCAAGAGCAGAGGAGCTATCCCAAGGCAGTGGCCGCTAAGCCCTTCTCCGACCAGCCTCCCGGTTCTTCCAGGGGCTGACTGATGGCTGAGAAAGAGACGGTGCTGGTCCTAACCAGTAATCTGTTCTTCATGCCGCGGATCGAGGCTGCCGCCGACGCGGGCGGGCTCGACCTGGTGAGCGCATCCACCTCGGCCAAGCTCATGGAAGCCATGGCCGGCCGCACCGTTCCCCTGGTCTTGGTGGACCTGGAGATGGACGAGCCGGTCTGGACCGAAGCCCTTGAAGCTTTGGGTTCTGCCGGCATCCCCGGAACCAAGGTCGTAGCTTACGGACCCCACGGCGAGCCGGGGACACTGCGGAAGGCCCGAGACCTGGGCTGCGACGCCGTGCTGATCAAGCGTGATTTCTCCGAGTCCCTGCCCGAATTGCTGGCCAGCCGCGGCGCTTCGGCCTCCGGGTAACCCGCGCCAGGTGGGGTCCGCGGACCGGTCCATCATCAGGCGTGCCCGGTCGGTCCTGACCTCCGTTGCCGTCGGCGCACTACTGGCCTATGGAGTTGCTTTCATCGTGCTTTGGTCGCAGTTGGAAAAGCGGTTCGTGTTCTCCCCCGTGGCCGAGTTGCTGTACACCCCGAATGACGCCGGACTGGAGTACGAAGACATCCGATTTCAAACGTCGGACGGCCTGACTCTGCACGGCTGGTTCATCCCAGGGAAGGATCCCGTCACCGAAGTTGACCGGCCTTTCACCTGGGTCTGGTTCCACGGAAACGGCGGCAATCTCGGCTACCGGGTCGACGAACTCGCCCTCGCCCACCACCAGACTGGGGATGACATATTTATCTTCGACTACCGGGGTTTCGGCGAGAGCGACGGAAAACCTTCGGAGCGGGGCACCTACTTGGACTCCCGGGCCGCCCTGAATCACCTGAAGTCTCGGCCCGGCTTTGATTCCAGGCGCATGGTCTACCTGGGGCATTCTTTGGGCGCGGCAGTGGCGGTGGAGCTTTCGTTGACCCAGCCTCCATCAGCCCTGGTGCTGGTCTCACCATTCGCTTCGGTGCGGGACATGGCCGGCCTGGCGCTGCCATTTCCGCCGGCTGCCTGGCTGCTTAGGAACCATTACGACAATGTAGCCAGAGTGAGAAAGATAAACGCTCCGGTGCTGGTGCTTCACGGCGACCAGGACGACACGGTCCCGTTGTCTCAGGGCCGAAAGCTCTACGAGGCGGCGAACCAGCCGAAACAATTTCAGACGCTGGAGGGAGCGGGCCACAACGACACCTACGAGGCAGCATCGGAGCAGTATTGCGGGGCGATAGAGTCCTTCCTGGCTGAGATCGAGTAGACAGGGACTAGACCCCTGGAATTATCTCAGTCTCGTAGTCGATCAGTTCCAGGTCCCGGTTGGAATCTTCAACGAAGGCCACCACATTGGAGACGACCTCGTTGGCGTGGGCGGGATCGGTGCTCACACAGCACACGGCCAGGACCAGCCGTTGCCACAGGTCGTGGTCTTCGACTTCCGCCACCGCCACGTTGAATCTGTTGCGGATCCGGGCGGACAGTGAACGGGCCACTTGCCGCTTGTCCTTGAGGCTGGCCGATTCGGGCAGATGTAGCATCATGCGGCAAACGCCAATGTGCAATTTGGCCTCCTGGTCGGGTGCGCCGCCGTGTCTGAATCGAGTACTGGATGATTGGGCGTGTTCTTGACTCTGATCGGACCCACATTATAGATTATAGATAGGCGCAGTCCGAATCTGCGCTACCCATCCCTTATCTGGAAGCCTGGGTTCACCTTCTGGCAGACTGTTTTAGTGATTTTACGAACGGTATGCTGTCGGTGAAGGAACTGAAACGACATGCCCTCCAATTCTGATTCCCGGCAGATTCGCTCGGAAGTGCCCGAGGTCGTCATCAGCCGTCTTCCGCAATATGTGCGGATCCTGAACCGGCTGTTGGACGATGGGATCGAGGTGGTTAGCTCGCAGCAATTGGGTGAAAAGCTCCAGGTTACCCCCGCTCAGATACGCAAGGACCTCAGTTATTTCGGGCGTTTCGGCAAGCAGGGGCGCGGGTACAGCGTACACGACCTGCTGGGCCGGCTGCGGCAGATACTGGGGATCAACTCCCCTTGGAACGTCGCTGTGGTTGGGGTTGGCAGGTTGGGACGGGCCATCTTGAGTTACCCCGGCTTCAATCCTGACGGATTCCATCTGGTGGCGGCGTTCGACCTGAACAACGACCTCATCGGCGAAACGGTTGGCGGATTGGCCGTGCGCAGCATGGATGAGTTGGACCGCGTGGTGCAGGAGGAAAAGATCAGCATCGCCATCGTCGCCGTACCGGTTGAGTTCACTCAGAACGTGGTCGACCAGTTGGTGGCCTGCGGCGTCAGAGCGATCCTGAACTACGCGCCGATAACGCCTCAGGTGCGGGAGGGCATCCGCATCCGTAACATTGACCCTGTACTGTCCCTTCAGTCCATGACCTACTACATCAACGACGACTGACGCGGCCGCGGGACATCGGCCAAAGAGAAATGCCCCGGCTGATGCCGGGGCATTTCTCTTTTTATTCCGAGTGGTCTTTGCTTAGGGATTGGTGTTGGGAGGAGATTGCTGTCCCTGACCGCGGGACCGTCTCCGGCGAACCAGGCTAACCCTGACCTGAGCGCGCTGCAGTGAGCGCATGGCCCGCTCCAACTCTACCTCTGTGCCACCCCGGTTGGCCAGCCGTTCTTGCGCCCGTTGCATGGCCTGTTGGGCTCGTTCTTCGTCGATCTCGTCAGAGCGTTCGCAGGTGTCGGCCAGGACGCTCACCTTGTTGCCCAGAACTTCCATGAAGCCGCCGGACACAGCCACGTAGATGTCTTCTCCACCCTTACGGACGGTCAACTCACCGGGCTTGAGCATGGTCATCAACGGGGCATGCCGGGGCAGTATCCCCAACTGTCCGTCGAATCCAGGCGCGATCACCATGTCCACGTCGTCGGAATAGACCTCGCGTTCGGCGGTGATTATCTCCAATTTCATTGGCATGATTCGTGCTAGTTCCTAAGCCTTTCGGCGGGCGTGGTTCTTGATCTATCGCTGGGCTGTCCGCATCTCGGCGGCCTTCTCGACTGCCTCGTCGATGGTGCCGACCATGTAGAACGCCTGCTCGGGGAGGTCGTCGTGCTGGCCCGAGAGAATCTCGGAGAATCCGCGTACCGTCTCCCTCAGGGGAACGTATTTGCCAGCCTGGCCGGTGAATGTTTCAGCGACGAAGAACGGTTGGGTGAGGAACCGCTGGATCTTACGGGCGCGGAACACGGTCTGCTTGTCCTCTTCCGAGAGTTCCTCGATACCGAGAATGGCAATGATGTCCTGCAGGTCCTTGTACCGTTGCAGCACCTGCTGGACCTGTCTGGCCAGGTTGTAGTGCTCTTCGCCCACGATGCCTGGCTCCAAGATCCTGGAGTAGGACGCCAGTGGGTCCACCGCCGGGTAGAGGGCCTGGGCAGCCAATGACCGCTCCAGGGACACGACACCGTCCAAGTGGCCGAATGTGGTCACGATGCCGGGGTCGGTGTAGTCGTCGGCAGGAACGTAGATGGCCTGGAACGATGTGATGGAACCGCTTCTGGTGGAGGTGATTCGCTCCTGCAGCGCGCCCATCTCGGTGCTCAGGGTGGGCTGGTAACCCACGGCGGAGGGCATCCGTCCCAGCAGCGCCGAGACCTCCATGCCAGCCAGGATGTACCGGTAAATGTTGTCGACGAATAGCAGCACGTCCTGGTTCTGCTCGTCGCGGAAGAACTCGGCCATGGTCAGGCCGGTCAGGCCGATCCGGGCGCGGACGCCGGGGGACTCGTTCATCTGCCCGAACACCAACACGGTGCTGGACAGCACGCCGGAGTCCTGCATCTCGTGCCACAGGTCGTTGCCCTCACGGGAGCGCTCGCCAACACCGGCGAAGACCGACACACCCTGGTGAACGGCGCCGATGTTGCGGATCAGTTCCTGAATGATAACGGTCTTGCCCACGCCGGCCCCGCCGTACGCGCCGATCTTGCCTCCCTTCATGAAGGGGGTGATCAGGTCGAAGACCTTGATCCCGGTCTCCAGGATATCGACGGTCTGGTTCTGATCGTCGAAGGGGGGCGGCGGACGGTGGATGGACCAACGTTGCGCCGATTCCACCGGTCCCAGGTTATCCAGCGGCGTGCCGGTTACGTCGAACAAGCGGCCCAGGGTCTCCGGGCCAACGGGGACGCTCACTCTGGCGCCGGTGTCGGTCACTTCCACTCCACGGGCAAGACCGTCGGTGGCGCCCAAGGCCAAACAGCGGACCCAGTTGTTGCCCACGTGCTGCTGCACCTCAAGCACCAACTTCTCCCCGACGTTGTCCAACTCAAGGGCGTCAAACAGATTGGGCAGTTCGTCCGCGGGGAATTCTATATCTACCACGGTTCCGATTACTTGGACGACTTTTCCGGTGGCCATTGGCTTCTCCTGATAATGGTTACTGGCTATCGGGGCCTTTAGCCGTCTCGGGCTATCTGGCCGCCGATCAGATCAAGCAGTTCGTTGGTGATGCTTTCTTGCCGCAGCTTGTTCATCACCAGGGTTAGGTCTTCCGCAAGCTCGCTGGCGTTGTCGGTGGCGGCTCGCATGGCCACCATCCGGGCAGATTGCTCGCTGGCTATGGATTCCAGGATGGCGTGGTAGACCTGCATCTCGATGAACCGGGGCAGCAGGTCTTGGAGCACGGCCAGGTTGCTGGGCTCGTAGATGTAACCCACGCTCTCCGACGACGTCAGTTCCGCGGGGGCGATGGGAAGCAATTTTTCAATGACCGGCTCTTGGCTCATCGTGGAGACAAACTTGGTGTAAGCCAAGTAGACCTCGTCAACTTCTCCATCGCGGTAGGAGTCGATGATTATGTGGGAGATCGCGTGCGTGTCGACCAGCAGCGGCGTCTCGCCTAGGTCGGTGAACGTGGCCTTCAAGTCCTGGTTGGTGCGGGCCATGAATTCCCGTCCCTTCCGGCCTACGGCAATGGCTTGCACCGGCGCGCTCTGGGCCAGGATAAAGTTGCCCACCTGACGGTTCAGGTTGGCATGCATGCCTCCACACAGGCCCCGGTCTGGGCTGATCATCAGCACGGTGATGTTCTCCACCGGGCGGATGGCCAACAGCGGCTGGGCTGCGGCTTCGTCGTCGGACGGCTGGGCGGCCAGATGGGCGATGATCTCTTGAATCTTGACCGAGTAGGGTCGTCCGTCAACCACCGAGTTCTGGGCCCGCCGCATCTTTGACGCGGCGATGAGCGACATAGCGTTGGTCACTTTTACCGTGTTATCAACGCTGCGAATCCGCCGGCGAATGTCTCTTACGCTAGGCATCTATCTCATATCTTCCGAATTAATCTGGCGATACCGGGCAACGGTTACGGATTAAACGTTGGCTTGAAATCGTTGATCGCCTTGCTCAGACTGGCCGACACCTCGTCGGAGATGTCCTTGGTCTCGGTGATGCTCTTGATGATTTCGGGATTGGTGCTGCTCACGTAGCGGAGCAGTTGCTCTTGGAACGCGGCCACTTTGTCCATCTCGATGTCTTCCATCAGGCCTTCGTTCACCGCGAACAGCACAACCACCTCATCGGCCAGCGACAAAGGCACGTATTGCGCCTGTTTTAGAACCTCGGTGGCCAACTGACCCCGGGCCAGCTGGGCGCGGGTGCCGGCGTCCAGGTCGGCGGTGCCGAATTGGGCGAAGGTAGCAAGTTCCCTGTATTGCGCCAACGCCTGCCGGAGCTGACCGGCAACCTTACGGATGGCCCTGGTCTGTGCCGCGCCGCCCACCCGGGACACGGAAAGTCCCACGTTCACCGCGGGGCGGATGCCGGAGTTAAACAACTCGGATTCCAGGTAGATCTGGCCGTCGGTGATCGAGATCACGTTGGTCGGTATGTACGCTGAAACGTCGCCTGCCTGGGTTTCAATGATTGGCAGGGCAGTGATCGACCCGCCGCCGCTGGCTTCGTCCAAACGGGCGGAGCGCTCCAAAAGGCGGCTGTGCAGGTAGAAGATATCTCCGGGGTAGGCTTCACGACCGGCGGGGCGGCGCAGCAACAGCGACATCTGGCGGTAGGCCCACGCGTGCTTGGTGAGGTCGTCATAAACGATCAAGACATCTTTGCCCTGGTCCATGAAATATTCGGCCATGGCCGAACCAGCGTAGGGAGCGATGTATTGCAGTGGCGCCGACTCGGCGGCGCCGGCCGTGACCACGATGGTGTGGTCCATAGCTCCGACCGTTTCCAATGAACCCACAACCTGCGCCACCTTGCCCTGCTTCTGGCCGATGGCGACGTAGATGCAGATCATATCGCCGCCCTTCTGGTTGATGATGGTGTCCAGGGCGATGGCGGTCTTGCCGGTGGAACGGTCGCCGATGATCAACTCACGCTGGCCCCGGCCAATGGGAATCATGGCGTCCACTGCTTTGATGCCCGTCTGCACCGGTTGGTCAACCGACTGACGAGACACCACGTTGGGGGCCACTTTCTCAACGGACCGTGTGTCGCTGGTTTCGACCGACCCTTTGCCGTCCAGAGGCCTTCCCAGCGGGTCGACAACCCGGCCGATCAATGCTTCGCCAACAGGAACCTCGATTATCCTGCCGGTGGAGCGTACCCGGTCGCCTTCTTTAACGGCGTTGGGGTCGCCCAAGATGGCCGCGCCAACGATGTCCGCTTCCAGGTTCAAGGCTAGACCCAGCACGTCATTGCCGAAGTCCAAAAGCTCGTTGGAACGAACGCCCTGAAGTCCTTGGATGCTGGCAACACCGTCGCCCACTTGGACCACCGTGCCCACATCCACCAGGGCCAAATCGCCGCCAAACTCTTCAATCTGGCGTTTGATCAGTGAAACTATGTCCTGTCCTCTGGTCGCCATCAGAGGTACTCCTTACGATAACGATTAGGCCGGGCGGTTCGACCGCCTTCCCATGCTTGTTGTTCGATCGCTTGTGGTTCCCAGACCATTCTCAGACTGGGAGACCGGTATTATTCCGTATATATCAAGAACGCTTAAAATCAACGCTACAGGTAAAGACTGCTACCGTGAGGCGGCAATCTCGGTGTGCATGCGGTTGCGTAGGCCGTCCAGGCGGGCCTGGGTGCTGCCGTCCAGCAGCCGGTCGCCGATCTGAATCACCAACCCACCAAGGATCGACTCGTCGACCTGGGTCGTCAGTACAACCTCCTGGTTGATCAGGTTGCTAACGAATTTCTGGATGCGGGTTTCCTCGGCGCTTTCCAGGGGCACCGCGGTGGTGATCTCCACCCGCTGCCGGCCTAGGTGCCGGTCCAGCAATGCGGTGTAACCGGCGTGAACGTCCAAGATGGCATCCACCGAGTTCTTCGTCACCAGTAGGTCAACCAGGTTGCGCACCAGTGGGTTCACCCCGGCCAAGACCGACGCCGTAGCCGCCAGCTTGTCGGCGGCGGGCATGTCGGCGTGTTTCATCAGAGCGGTGAATCCGGCATCGCCGAACACCTCGGCCACCACGGCCAAGTCCTCGCCCCACTCTTCAACTTGGTTGTTCTCTTGGGCCAAGTCGAATATGGCCTGGGCGTAGCGTTTTCCTGAGAGTCGTTTAGCCATTGCGTCGCTTAACCCCTTCTCAGGGATTCGCCCTCTTCCAGCACCTGGTTGATCAGCTCTTCATGGGCCGTGCGGTCCAGGGAGCGCCGAATCACCCGTTCGGCTGCGGTGATGGCCAGGTCGCCGAAGCTAGCCCGGACATCTTCAAGAGCAAAGTCACGCTCCCGTTGGATGTCGGCCCTAGCCCGTTGCACGAAGGCCTCAGCCTCCTGGCGCGCCTTGTCCATCTCCTCGGTGCGGAACCGTTCCGCCGCTTCCCGCGTTTGGTCCATGATGCGTTGACCTTCACGCCGGGCCTCGGTTATCTGCTCTTGGATGGCCTCCTGGGACGACGCGGCGTCTTCCCGCGCCTTCTCGGCGGCGTCCAGGCTTTCCCGGATGCGTTCCGCCCGTTGGTCCATCAGCCGCAATATCGGTTTGTAAGCAAACAGATACAGCAACAGCAGTACCAGCAGGAAGTTGACCAGGTATATTGCGAGGCTTGGGAAGTGGATTCCCAATGTCTCTAACATATCAACCTACTTCACTTGAATGAGATTGGGGTTCGACAATACCGGGGCCTGGCGTGACCCAAAGGCCCCGGACTTGATGAAACCCAACTTAGAATATGAAACCGATCATGATGGCCGCGACAAGGGCGTAGATGCCCAGAGCCTCAGCGAAGGCGATGCCTAGAATCATGTTGGTCTGGATGTTGCCGGTGGCCTCGGGGTTGCGGCCGATCGCGCTCATGGCGGCGGCGCCCAAGAGACCGATGCCGATGCCGGGACCGATCAGTCCCAGACCGATGGCGATACCGGAACCGAGAAGCCTAGCGGCTTCGGTTTCAATCTGAGCCAGAGGAATGTTTGCCAAAGCGAGTATAGCGTCCATCGTCCTTCCTTATCTCCTTAGTTCCGTGCGGTTCTGTTCCGTGGTTCTCTTGTTAGCTATCTAGTCTTGGCGGGACGCGTAGATCGCGAATATCCCACCCAGCGCTGCGGCCGCGATGCCAACGACGGCCAATACCATGACTAAGATCAATACATCCATTACGTTTCCTCTACGCTAACGTCCCTGATTTGTTCCGGGGCACGGTCCGGGACACGCGCGCCCGATGATTATAACTGTCGTTGGAAGGTCCGGGAACCCGACTGGCAACCCAGCGGGGTGGCCTGTTCCTAGTGCTGCTCGCTGTGAGACTCGCCGTGGTGAGCCGTGATGGCGATCGCCGCGAACACCAGGGTCAGGCCGGAGAAGATGAGAGCCTGTATGAAGCCCACCAGCAGCTCGAGTCCGTAAACGCCCACCGTGGCTATGAATGGAACCAGGAAGGCGGACACCAAGACCAATATCTCGCCGGCGGTCATGTTGCCGAATAACCTGAATGTGAAGCTGATCAACCGGACCAGTTCGGAGAATGCTTCCAGCGGTCCGACGAAGAAGAAGTCCAGCAGGCCTTGGAATGCGTCTAGGAAGCGCATCTGGAACAGCGCTTTCAGGCCCTCTTTAAGGCTGCCTATCCGAATGAATTTCGTGATGTAACTGAGGCCCAGCATCTTCAGGCCCAGCCATTCGACGAAGATGAAGGACACCAGGGCCAGGGCCAGAGGCATGTTGATGTCGGTGCCCGCGGGCCGGAGCAGATGTATCTGGATCGCGTCGCCGGCTTTAAATCCGAGTGACGGGTAGATGGGCAGCAGACCGATCCAGGCGTTAACAACAACAAAGAGGAAGATGGTGGCGATCACCGGGAATATCAGGCGGCTGTGCTGTCGCCCAACGACGGCTTCCACGAAGTTCAGCAGACCTTCGATGGCTATCTCGACGAAGTTCTGGAACCGGCCCGGCACCAAGGCGGCTTTGCGCGCACCCAGGACAAAGAGCAGGACCAATACGATGCTGGCGATGAACGAAGAAAGAATAGTGTTGGTGATGATGAAGTTGCTGCCTTGATAGGGGCCTTCTTCCACCAATTCTTCCTGGTCGTGGGTTAGGGATGCCTCGCCGTACTTCTTCTCAGCTTTCTCAGCCTCGAGGAAATCACGGTAGTGGTCGCGGTCGGAGGTGGGGAATACGACTTGGGCCGGCAGGTGCACTTCCGGTTTGGGTATGAAGGGACCCTCGGCAGTCTCGCCGGCGGCCTTGGCTTCTTCTGACTGGGTGAGTCCGGCGCCGATGGCTCCGGTGATGAGACCGGCAATGGCCAACGCCATTACGATTATCAGACCCAGTGCGATGTACTTTCCTGTGCCGGAACCCACTATGGATTCCCTCCGTCGTCGTTTCTGTCGTCGTTACTATCGGTGCTTTGGGGTTTCTCGCCGTTGGGGGGCGCACCGTCCCCGGGCTTGTCTTGCGAGGCGCTGGACTTTCCGGCGGGCGCCGCCGGTTGTATCAGCGGTTGAATCATTTTGAAGAGACCGTAGAAAGCTGCAGTTGTGCCGAGCAGGATTCCCAACAGTGTGAACAAAGGTTTGAAACCCAGCCACTTGTCCAAGGCCACACCGCCAACCACACCAACAACGATGCACGTTGCGACGTACCATCCAAGCCCGGTTAGGCGTAACGCCAGGAGCCTCCGTTCCATGTCTCCGCCAGAGCGTTGTGAATAATATCACTAGGTATTCTATATGTCAATTGAGGCTAACATTACGAATTACGTTAGCAGTTTGAATGAAAAACGGCCCCGTCAAACTGGTGACGGGGCCGTTAATCTTGAATCAATTCTTGCGCTTAGTTATCGGGCGCCTGACTGCTTGCCAAAATCTTCAAGGTCCAGAGAGTCAATGAAGTCGGTGAAGGCAGACATGCTTTTTATCTCTTCCGGCTTGACCTCGGGAGTTCCCCCTTCCGGGTTGGTATCTCCGCTCGTCATCTCCGGGGTCAGGGGCTTGCCGGTTTCCTTGTCCAGGTGGATACCGGCCTTGTCCATAACCTCTTCATTGGCGTAGATTGGCACCTGGGCCCTGACCGCCAAGGCCACCGCGTCGCTGGGCCGGCAGTCAATCTCTTTGGCCTCGCCATTGCTCATGATCGTGATCTTGGCGTAGAAGGTGTCGTTCTGAAGGTCGCAGACCAAGATGTGGTCTATCGAGCCTCCCAGGGAGTCGATGATGGTCCCCAGCAGGTCGTGGGTCAAGGGCCGGGGCACGCTCAGATCCTGGAGTTTGACCGCGATGGCGTCAGCTTCCGCGGGCCCGATCCAGATCGGCAGATAGCGGTCGGATAGCTTTTCGCGCAGAATCACGACGCGCTGGTAATTCATGGGGCTGACCCGGATGCTGTCTACGGTCATTTCGAGCATGCAGTTGTTGGCCTCCGAGGTTTGTCCGGCGCTCTGGCAAAATTGTAGTCCTCGGGCAAATTGTGTGTCAACCCGACGCACGCGTGCGCCATGCCTAGACGCATGCCCAGTGAAGGCGGCGGGTTGCCAAGAATTTGGGCTGGTCCCGCGCCCAGGCCACGCACCTTGGCCCCGCGGGAGGAATCCTATGGATAAGACCGGGAACTCCATCATTGATAGCTCGGAAGGCCCGCCAACTGGCCCGTTAATCCCCTGCTCCGCCGATGACGGCCGGCGGCAGACTGCGCCCAACGCCCGGACGCTCCCAGGTATCTCGAGGGTATAATAACCTCTCGAAGCAGATCGTATTCGGGCAGCATCGGTTACACCCGTTACGCCCGTGTCACCGGAGGACAAGATGCCTAGACGCAAGAAGCAAAATACAACGACTGACCCAGGCACCGAAGCTGCGACGAATGCTGGGACGAAGGCTGCCAGCGCGCTGGCGGATAGATTCCGGGTGGAGTGGGACAGAACCACCTGGAACCAGAATATGGAAGTCTTTTCGTTCCAATGCACCGACGAATTGACACCCCTTGACCATTTCATCGGCCAGGAACGGGCGCAGGACGCGATCCGGTTCGGGCTGGAAGTCGACAAGCCGGGCTACAACCTCTTTGTCACCGGTCTCACCGGGACCGGTAAAACCAGCGCCATCCAAGCCCATCTGCAGAGCATAGTCGATGGCCTGGACAGCCAAGAGAAACGCCGTCCCATCAGTGACTGGGCCTATGTGTACAACTTTGAGGACCCTGATCGGCCAAAGTCGGTGCGCCTTCCCCGCGGCACCGGCAAGGTTTACCGGGCGCAGCTCGCCACGGCCCTCAAGACCCTCCAAGACGAGATTCCCAAAGTCCTGAGAAGTGAGGGTTTTGAGGCCCAGGCCCGCACCCAAGAGGAGTCCGACCGCAAGGCGACCCAGGAATTGATGAACGACTTGGAGCGCTCCGGGCAAGAGGCTGACTTCGCCGTGCAGCTTACTCCCAACGGGATCACCATCTTCCCAATGACCGACGGACGCCCCATGACCCCAGAGGAGTACCAAGCGCTGGAACCTGAACCGAAGCAGGCCATCGACGCGGTCCGGGCCAAGTTGATGCAGCAGACCCAGGAGACCATGGCCAAGATCAGGGTGCTGGAGAAGGCTTCGGCCCAGCGGATGCAGGAATTGGAGCGCGATGCCGGCGCCCAATTGGTCGAGCAGGTTTTCTTTGAACTGCGCGCGCTTTCCCAAGACATTCCAGAGGTCCAGGAATTCCTAACTGCTCTAGGCGAATACGTGCTGGAAAACCTCGGTCAATTCAAGGAGAAGGAGGGACCAACCCCGATGCTGGGCACGATGCCCCCCGGTCCGGTCGGCGCCGGCACTGCTCTGGGAATCAATCCCTTTTTACCTTTTGAGTTGAATGTGCTGGTGGACAACACCGCCGTCGAGAAACTGCCCATCATAATCGAGGCAAACCCCAACTGGGGCAATCTGTTCGGCCGCATCGAGCGCCGCGCCATCATGGGCGCCTATATCAGCGACCACAGAATGCTCAAGCCGGGAGCAGCCCATCTGGCCAACGGCGGCTACCTGGTGCTGAACGCCAGAGACGTGCTGATGGCGCCGGGAGCGTGGGAGGGCCTGAAAAGGGCCATCCGCAACCGCGAGGTGCGCCTGGAAGACCCTGCCGAGCAGACCGGACTGTTCATTCCCCAGGGACTTCGGCCGGAGGCCGTGCCCCTGGACCTGAAGGTTATCGTGACCGGAGATGAAAGCATCTACCGCCTGCTGACCTCCGCCGACAACGAAGATTTCTGGGACCTGTTTAAGGTGAAGGCTGAATTTGATTACCGGGTGGACCTTAACGAAGAGAACATGATGGCCTACTGCGCCTTCATCTGCCGCACTTGCGAGGATGAAGGGTTGCTGCCCTTCGAGACCGGCGGCGCGGCCCGCGTCTTGGAGTTCGGCGCTCGCCAGGTCTCCGACCAGACCAAACTCTCCACCCGGTTCGGGCAGATCAAAGACCTGCTGATCGAAGCCGACTACTGGGCACGTAAAGACGACGTACACATGGTGCAAGACCATCACGTGCGGCAGGCGGTGAACCAGAAGATCTACCGCCTGAATCTGGTGGAGGAGCGCTTGATGGAGATGGTGGCCGACGGCTCACTGTTGCTGGATGTGACCGGTGAAGAGGTGGGCCAGATCAACGGATTGGCGGTCTACGACCTGGGTGACTTCAGCTTTGGCCGTCCGACTCGGATCACCGCACAGACCTTTGCCGGCCGGGAAGGGTTCATAAACATCGAGCGGGAAGCATCCATGAGCGGCCGTACCCACGACAAGGGCGTCTTGATCTTGAGCGGCTACCTGGGCGCCAAATTCGGTCACTACCGGCCGCTAACACTGTCGGCCAGCCTCTGTTTTGAGCAGTCGTACGATGGAGTGGACGGTGACAGCGCATCTTCCACCGAGATATACGCCATATCCTCCAGCCTGTCCGGTCTGCCGCTGCGCCAAGACATCGCGGTGACCGGGTCGGTGAACCAACTTGGCGACATCCAACCCATCGGCGGGGTCAACCAAAAGGTGGAGGGCATGTTCGACGTTTGCCGGACCACGACCGGGCTCACCGGGTCGCAGGGCGTAATCATCCCCCACCAAAACGTAAAGAACCTGATGCTCAGGGACGACGTGGTGGAGGCCATCCGGGACGGGAGATTTCACATCTACTCGGTCAAAACCATCGACGAAGGACTTGAGATACTTACCGGCCGGCCCGCCGGGGTAGCGGACGAGTCCGGGGCCTACCCGGAGGGAACAGTGAACCACCTGATCGCCAAACGGTTGGGGGAACTGAACGATTCGATGCGGGGTTATTTCCAGGGGATGATGTCCAACGCCAGCTAACTGGCTTTCAGCCTCAGTTGGCGGAACCCGGCCCCAGACTAGAACGAGCCACGGCTAGCCTCCCCGTTCGGGGCGGTATCCGCGGCTCGTTGATCCATTCCCTTTTGGTTTGCTTTGGTTCGCGGCAGGGAAAGCCCGGCGACGGCTGACCGAGATGCCTGGCGCTAGCGCGTCATACCGGCGGGGACGTCTTCCTCTTCGTAGCGGCGGGAGTTCATGCTGCCGGCGGCCTGAACGGCCAGCACCTGTATGCCCTTTCGCACCGAACCCACCAGCTTCTCCAGCTCCAGTTCCATGGTCCGCAAGCTGCGCAGGGCATAGGCGTCGGCCTCGGTCCGGCGGGATAGCGCCTCAGCCTCGGACTGCTGGAGCATCCGGGTGATGCGTTGTTCCGTTTCTTTGACCGTTTCCGCGGCCCTGGATTCAGCCTGGGTCACCACTTCGCTCTGGTTCAGGCGGTTGCGAAGTTCATCTTCGGCCTGAGACTTGGTGCGGCGGGCGTCGTTGATGGCGGTGTTCAGTATCTGGTCTTTCTGAGACAACACGTCTTCCGCCGCGCGAATCTCCTCGGGAATGGTGAGACGCAGCTGGTCCACCAACTCCATAATCTTTCTCTTGTCCAAGAGAATATTCCCGCTGACCGGGACCGATTTACTGGTTTCGACCAATGTTTCCAAACGGTCGATGATGTTTATGATATCGATGATTGCTACCCTCCCCGGCCACTACCCTTCTAAGACCGGTAATCCGAATTTTGAATAGACTGCCTTGGCAACGTTTGGCGGGACCATCTCGTTGATGTTTCCCCCTAGTTTGGCTACCTCCTTGAGCAAACTGGCGCTGACGAACATGTAATCCTGGGAGGTCATGAAGCAGACCAGGTCAACGTCAGGCTCCAACCTCCGGTTCATGAATGCCATGTCGAATTCGTATTCAAAGTCCGAGCCGCTTCTCAAGCCTCGCACTATCGCTTCGGCGCCGATGTCTTTGGCGAACCGCACCACTAGGCCGGAGAACCTCACAACCTCCACATTCGGTAGGTGTGAACACGATTCCTTCATCAGCCGCTCTCTTTCGTCGGTGTTAAAGAGCAGGTTCTTTGAGGGCGTCTCGTAGATCGCGACAACCACCTTATCGAAGAGTCTGGCGGCCCTTGTCGCGATGTCTACATGGCCCACGGTCACCGGATCAAAGCTACCGGGATATAGAGCGGTTACCATGATGGGTCACCAGCCAGGTCTCCGGAGGATCTCGTCTGAGTTTCCGTTTTCTGGTTCTCTATTACCTCGGGTCCGTCTTGCTTAGGGTTATCTGTATCTTGAACTTGCTCGTAAACAAAAAAATCGACCACGTTGTCTCCGTACCGGCGATGTGATGTTAGTCGTAGGGGTCCGTATCTTTCCTTTAGATCCTCACGCTTGGAGTGCCCTGCAATCACCACGCCACCATCGACAATCAGCCCTGACTGAGAAGCGATCTTCTCCATCAGATCGTCCAATCCGCCCATCTTGTAGGGTGGGTCCAATAGCACCAGGGCGTAGCGTCCCGGTAGTGTCCGGAGGGCCTGGACCGCGTCCACCCGGTGTACCTGGCCCTGCTTAGCGAAGCCGGTGGTTTCCAGGTTGCTGGTTATGACGGCGCTCTGCCGCCGGTCCCACTCCACCAGGTCCGCCCAGCCCGCTCCGTGGCTTAAAGCCTCGATGCCCAGACTGCCGGACCCCGCGAAGAGGTCCAACACCCTGCCTTCCTGGTACCGAACAGGGTCTAAAATGTTAAAAATGGCCGCCCGCACCCGCTCGGTCGTGGCGCGGGTACCGGGACTGACGGCCCCTTTGAGCCGCCGGCCTTTTGCGATGCCACCTGCTACACGCATGCCGTTAACCATGGCGTTCGCATGTGCCTGATAGGGCTGAATTATACATAATGTGAAGCGCTGTTCCTAGTAAATTGGCCGTGAATTTTGACTAATTTTATATTATTTTTATATTATGATGAGTTAGCTAGGATGCTAAACCAAGCCCGTTGATGCCTTAAGACCGCCTGCCGGCCTCGCCTGGCAATATTGACGCTAATAGGGGCCTGTGCTAACATCGGGCGCACCCAGATACCCTTGTTTTACGCTCAAAAATCGCTGTTTTGCAACCTGTCCAAATCGTTGCCTGCCGGTCTTAGGGCCGAACACCCCGCAGGCGCTTCGGGACCAGCCCGATGACGAATGAGCAGCGCGAGGCCGGGGAATACCGCCTAATTGGAACTAATCAGGAATGACCTTTCGCCAGATTTTGGCCAGCGCCGCGCCCAGCAAAGGGACCGTCGTCACCGTCGGGGTCTTCGACGGCGTTCATAAGGGACACCGTCACCTACTGCACCGTGTGGTCGAATTGGCCGGAGACCAGTACATTCCTGCAGTTGTCACCTTCTCCAACCGCCCCATAACCGTCCTACGGCCCGGAACCGAACCTAGCTACCTTACCACGCTGGACCAGCGTATCGAACTCATCAAACAGGCCGGCATCGAACTGGTGGTCTGCCTTGAGTTTACCCATGAATTGTCCCATGTATCCGCGGCGGATTTCGCCGGCATGCTGTCCGAGTCTCTGAACATGAAAGGGCTGGTCCTCGGCCCCGACTCGGCCTTGGGCCGAGACCGGCAGGGCGACTTGGCATTCATGCGCCAACAGGGCGAGCGATTGGACTTTTGGGCCGAGGCCGTGGAGCCATTGGACATCGAAGGGAAGCCGGTGAAGAGCCGGCGCATCCGCGAAGCAGTGGCCAGCGGCAACATGGATGTCTGCCCTGAGTTATTGGGCCGGTATCATTCCCTGACCGGGACCGTGGTGGTCGGCGACCAACGGGGCCGCACCCTGGGATTCCCCACCGCCAACGTGGAGGTTGATTCCCAATTGCTGCTGCCTGGCGACGGGATCTACGCAACCTGGGCCACCATCGACGGCAAGCGCCATCAGGCCGCCACCAGCATCGGCGTTCGCCCCACGTTTGGGCTGACCCAGCGGCTGGTGGAAGTCTTCGTCATGGACTTCAGCGCAGACCTCTACGGCAAGACCGTGGGCGTGGAGTTCATCAAGAAGGTCCGCGACCAGGAGAGATTCGACGGCCTGGACGCGCTGGTCAAGCAGATCCATCAGGATGTCGACGAATGCCGGAAAGTCCTGAACCAAGACCGGATCCGTTAGCATGACCACCCCCGGCGCCATCAGTCCAGAAGACCTGGAATCGGTTATCACCCGAGGCGTTAGCGAGATCATCTCCCGGGAGGAGTTCGTCCGGCTGCTTCAGAGCGGCAAGCAGCTGCGCCTGAAGATGGGCTTCGACCCCAGCCGTCCCGACATCCATCTGGGCCACGTGGTCGGACTCCGCAAGCTGCGCCAACTGCAAGAACTTGGGCACCAGGTCATCTTGATTGTCGGCGACTGGACCGCCCAGATCGGCGACCCCAGCGGCCAATCGGCCACCCGCACCATGCTCTCCCACGCCCAGGTGCTGGAGAACGCTCAGTCCTATCTCAGGCAGTTCTTCAAGGTGGTGGACCAGACCCGGGCCCAGGTGATCTACCAGAGTGAGTGGTTCGGCAAGTTTGACCTGGCCAAGGTCATTGAACTGACCGGCCGCTTCACCGTGGCCCAGTTCCTGCAACGGGCCGACTTCGCCCAGCGTTTCGCCGACCAGAAACCCATCGCCATCACCGAACTGCTCTATCCGCTGCTCCAAGCCTACGACTCCGTGGAAATCAAGTCGGACGTCGAGTTCGGCGGCACCGACCAGATGTTCAATCTGCTGGTTGGCCGGGAACTGCAGGGCATGATGGGGCAAACCCCGCAGCAGTGTTTTATGATGCCCATCCTGGTGGGCACCGACGGCGTTATGAAGATGAGCAAGAGCCTAGACAATTACGTGGCGGTCGACGAGCCGCCCGAGAATATGTACGGCAAGCTCATGTCGGTCTCCGATGAACAGATAATCTCCTACATGGAGTACCTGACCGACTTCCCCATGGCTGAGATCACCACGCTCGCAGGCGATTTTAAGAAAGGTCTCAATCCCATGGAGACCAAGAAGCGGTTGGCCTGGGACGTGACCCGCCAGTTCCACGACAAAGAAGCGGCCAACGCCGCCCAGGCCCACTTCGAGCGGGTGATCCAGGGGCGCGACCTGCCGGAGGACATACCGCAGTTCAATTTTAGAGCCTACCGTGCGCAAGGATTGTTATTCGGGCCTCCGGAAGTTGTGGAAGGCGAGGCGTCTCTTAGCCCGGGCAACATGCTGCTCCAGATGTTGGTGGCCTCTGGGCTTGCGAAAAGTAACCGTGAGGCCAAAACGTTGTTAGACCAAGGCGGCATAGAATTGATAAAGCCCGATGGAGGGTCGACGAAATTAACCGTTCAATCCACCGTGTCTGATTTGAATCGAGGTGATGTCATTAGAAGGGGCAAGCGGCGCTTCGTCCGGCTCACGGACTCCTAAAGGGGGCACCCGGTAATGGCGTCTTCCCCGCAACTCGACCGCGTCATTGGCATCATGAGGGGCATCCGGTCCCGGCCGCCCGCCGACATACAAGAAGCGCGGGCCGTGCTGGACGAAGCTTTCGGCTCCTTCCCAGCTTCGCCTGATGTGACCATGTTCGACATCGACTGCGGCGGGGTCCCCTGCCAATGGATCACCGCTCCGGACGTGCCCCAAGACCGGCTAATCGTCTACTTCCACGGCGGGGCCTACGCCACCTGCTCATCGGCCACCCACCAAGACCTAATCTCGCGTCTGTCCCGCGCCTCAGGCGCCGCCGCCTTGGGCGTCGACTACCGGCTGGCGCCGGAGCATGTCTTCCCAGCGGCGGTGGAAGACTCGATAGCCGCCTACAACTGGGCGCTGGGTCACGGTTTCGAGCCGGGTAACATCGTTCTCGCCGGAGACTCCGCGGGAGCCGGCCTGGTTATCTCTGTCCTGCTGGCGTGCCGGGACGCAGGAACTCCCCTGCCCGCCGCCGGGGTCTGCCTATCGCCCTGGACCGACCTGGAGTGTGCCGGAAGGTCGATGGATGATAACGACCACCTGGACGATTTCATCAAGCGCGGCGGGCTTCTGGCCAGGGCCAAGGCGTATCTTGGTGACGCCGACGCAAGGCATCCATGGGCCTCCGCCCTGTACGCCGACCTGCATGGCCTGCCTCCGCTGTTGGTGCAGGTCGGCTCCGCTGAAACCCTGCTGGACGATTCAACCCGGCTGACGGACCTGGCGCAACAGGCCGGAGTGGATGTGACGCTGAAGATATGGGATGACATGGTCCACGTGTGGCAGGTCTTCGCCTCCATCCTCCCCGAGGGTCAGCGGTCCATCGATGAAGTGGCAATGTTCGTGCGGCGCCGGTTGGGTTAGGCGACGGCTCTTGGGTCCGTTGACACCAATCAGGCCTCTACTTAGACTGGGTTCCAGGCACTATAAATCGATCCAGCCGGCGGCCACCCGGAGGTGACTCTTGGATTCCCCCAAAGACTTCGAAAAACTACGGGAGTGCAGCGCCCTTTGGCGTGATAGGCAGGACCCCAGCGCCCAGCGGAAGACCGAGTTCAAGACGCCGTCTCAGGTGATTGTGGACCAGGTTTACACCCCCGAAAACACCGCCGAGGAGAGGTACCTGGAGGACCAGGGCCTGCCCGGCGAATACCCCTATCTGCGCGGGGTGCACGCTTCCGGCTACCGGGGGCGGCTCTGGACCATGCGCATGTTCGCCGGATTCGGCCGGCCGGAGGAGACCAACGCGCGCTTCAAGTTCCTTTTGGACCAGGGGCAAACGGGTTTGAGCGTAGCTTTCGACATGCCCACGCTCTACGGCTACGACACCGACGACCCCCGCGCGGCCGGCGAGTTTGGCACCTGCGGCGTGGCGGTGTCGTCCCTGGCCGACATGGAGACTCTCTTTCAGGGCATCAAGCTGGACCAGATCACCACATCCATGACCATCAACAGTCCGGCGGCCATCATCTGGGCCATGTACATCGCCTTGGCCGAGAAGCAGGGCGCGCCGCTGGACCGGCTGGGCGGCACCATCCAGAACGACATTCTCAAGGAGTACATCGCCCAGAACGAATACATCTTCCCGCCGGAGCCGTCGGTCCGGCTGGTGGTCGACACCGTTGAATTCGCCACGCGCCAGGTGCCCCGCTGGAACCCCATCAGCATCAGCGGCTATCACATCCGCGAGGCCGGCTCCAACGCCATTCAGGAATTGGCCTTTACCCTGGCCGATGGGTTTGAATACGTCCGCCGCACACTGGAAAGGGGCCTCAAGGTGGACGAGTTCGCGCCCCGGCTCAGCTTCTTCTTCAACTCGCACAATAACTTCTTCGAGGAAGTGGGCAAGTTCCGGGCCGCCCGCCGCATCTGGGCCAGGGAGATGCAGGATACCTTCGGGGCCAAGGACCCACGCTCCATGCAACTGCGGTTCCACGCCCAGACATCGGGGCAGACATTGACCGCCCAGCAGCCCGAGAACAACGTGGTCCGCGTGTCCTATCAGGCCTTGGCCGCGGTGATGGGCGGATGCCAGTCACTGCACACCAACGGCAAGGACGAAGCCTGGGCGCTTCCATCGGAAGAGGCGGCCCTCCAAGCCCTTCGCACCCAGCAGATCATCGCCCACGAGACCGGCGTTACCGACACGGTGGACCCGCTGGGCGGCAGCTACTTCGTTGAGGCGATGACCAACGAGTTGGAAGCTGCCTGCTACGAGTATTTCAGACGCATCGACGACGTGGGCGGCGTGCTGCCGGCGCTTGAGACCGGGTTCTTGCAGCGGGAGATCGCCGACGCTTCCTATGTGTACCAGATGGAAGACGACCGCAGGGAGCGCATCACGGTTGGCGTCAACGAGTACAACACCGGCGCGGGCACCGAGATACCCCTGCTGCGGGTCGACCGCGAAGGCGAGAAGAAGCAGATCGACAGCCTAAATGAGGTCCGCCGCACCCGGGACAACCGAGAGGTCGCCCGAAGGCTGAAGGACCTTGAAGTCGCCGCGCGAGGCTCAGAGAACACCATGCCCTACCTGGTGGAAGCCTCCAAGGCCTACGCCACCCTGGGCGAGATGATGGACGTGTTCCGCGAAGTGTTTGGCGAGTACCATCCCTCATGGGGATACTGAGCCAACTCCAGTGAAGATGAAAAAATGCCCCGGATCACGCCGGGGCATTTTTTACGGCTAGACCAGGACTGGCCCCTAGACCAATTCCTGTTCCCTGGCCCGTTTGGCGTCTTCGATCACTTTGGACTCTAGATTGGGCGGGACCTGATCGTAGTGATCAAACACCAGTGAGTAGGTGCCCCGGCCGTGGCTCACCGAGCGCAGGTCTTGGGCGTAGCGCTGCACCTCGGCCAACGGCACTTCCGCCTCGATGAGCGTTACGCCGTCGCCGGGGTTCATGCCCAGGATGCGGCCGCGCTTCACGTTGAGGTCGCTGATGACCTCACCGGTGTAGGCGTCGGGCACGGTCACGGATAGTTTGACCACCGGCTCCAATAGCACCGGGGCGGCGTCGCCAACACCCTGCCTCAGCGCTTGGCTGCTGGCGATCTCGAAGGACATGCCTGACGAGTCGACGTCGTGATAGCTGCCGTCGTACAGGACCGCTTTAAGGTCGACCAACGGGAACCCCGCCAGCGCCCCTTCATCCAGGCCTTTGACGACCCCCTTCTCCACCGAGGGTATGTATTCCTTGGGGACCCGCCCGCCGGTCACCTCAGTGGTGAACTCGAATCCCCGGTCCCGCTCCTGGGGCTCCAGACGGATCAAGACGTGTCCGAACTGACCGTGGCCACCCGACTGTTTCTTGTGACGGTATTCGCTATTCGTTACCTTGGTGATGGTTTCCCGGTACGGCACCCGGGGCATTCTCACCCGCAGGTCGGCGCCGAACTTGCGCTTGATCTTCTCCAGGGCCACTTCGATCTGGGCGTCGCCCAGGCCGGTGATCAACGACTCACTGGTGTTGGCGTCGCGGCTGAATTGCAGGGTCGGGTCTTCTTCCACGATCCGGCTGAGGGCCATGGACATCTTGTCCAAGTCTTCTTTGGACGCCGGGGTGACGGCCATCCGGAAGTAGCCGACCGGTTGGTTGATGCTGGGGAAGGTCACCGGGTTGTCCTTGGTGCACAACGTGTCGCCGGTCAGCGTGGAACTCAGCTTACCGATGGCCCCGATGTCACCGGCGGTGATCTCAGTGACGTTTTCTTGGTGCTTGCCCTTGGGCAGATAGAGTTGGCCGATGCGCTCGGATTGTTCCCGGTTGCTATTCCAGACTTCGGAGTTGCTCTTGATGCTCCCCTGGTAGACCCGGAACACCGACAGCTTGCCAACGAACGGGTCGGCGGTGGTTTTGAACACGAAAGCCGCCAATGGGCCGACCGGGTCGGTCCGGTATTCGGTCCGTTCGGTTCCCTTGAGGAGGACCGCGGGATTGCCGTCAACCGGGGAGGGCAGGAAGGAGCGGGTGGTCTCAAGGAACTCATCGATCCCTATGCCTACGGGAGTGGATGAAGTGGCTAATATGGGCACCAACTGCCCGGCCAAAACTGCCGTCCGCACTCCTGAGATCACCTCTTCGGCAGACAGTTCCTCGCCGCTCAGGTAGCGGTCGGCCAGATCGTCATCGCTTTCGGCAGCCGCTTCGATCAAGCGGTCACGGGCGGCTGCTACTTCGTCGGCGATCTCGGCGGGGATATCAGTGGGCGGATCGATGATGCTGACCACGCCCCTAAAGTCGTGGGCGTCTCCCAGGGGTACTTGGAAGGGGATGCACTGGCGCCCGAAAGTCGCCTGAATGTCGGACACGTTCCGCGAGAAATTGGCATTCTCCCGGTCCATCTTGTTGACCACGAACATTCGGGGGATCTGGGCCGACTCGCACATCTTCCAGGAGCGTTCGGTCCCCACGTCCACGCCGGTGGGGGCGGATACCACGATGACTGCTCCCTCGACCACCCGGAGGGCGCTAACCACCTCACCCAGGAAGTCGTCGTATCCCGGAGTGTCCAGGAAATTTATCTTGGAATCGTCCGCCTTGATGGAGAGCAGGGTGGTCTGAATGCTGCCGCCGCGTTTAATCTCTTCCGGTTCGTAGTCGGATACGGTATTGCCGTCGGTGATACTGCCCAGGCGAGTGATTGCTTTGGTGGCGAAGAGGGCGGCTTCGCCCAAAGAGGTCTTTCCGGAGCCGGAGTGTCCGAGGAGGGCCACGTTTCTCAGGTCTTTAGCATCCATAATTGGCATCGCTCCCTTTAACGTTGATTGAAAGGATTGGCCAACTGGCCTCTACAGGCCAGTAGAGATCGCACAGAGACTTGCCATACGTGTTTTGTTAATCGTCTGCGGCCTTGCACCTCACGGCTGAGATGGAGCGCCGCATTTTGTGCCCCTATTCTATGGCTTTTGTGAGACCGGCGCAATTGGTAATCTGTGCCTGAATTATGGAGGCGTCCAGACCGGCGGATTGACACCCCGTTAGCCACGGATATAATGGGCAATTACTCATCTGCGGTTCCGTCAGCGGGTCGGGGCGACATCGGTCCGAACGAGAGTCCCTTAATGGCAAACCCGCATTTTGAAACTTCTGAATAAAGCAGGTTTAGATGCCCAAAAAAGAGATCGTATCCACGGACAAGGTAACCGCTGGCGCGGCGCCTCTGTCCCAGGCCACTAAGCTAGGTAACCTGGTGTTTGTGGCCGGAAACACCGGCCGCCACCCCACCAATGGCTCGGTCGGCAGTGGCATCAAAGAGCAGACCAGGTATGCGCTGGAACGTATCTCTCTGATCCTGGAGGCCGCGGGTTCGTCCATCGACAACGTGTTGACCAACACCTGCTACGTTTCCAACCGGGACGACCTGCCGGGCTTCAACGAGGTCTATGCCGAGTTCTTCACCCAGGACCGTCCGGCCCGGACCACCGTGGTGGTCAATTTCGGCGACGCCAACAACCTGGTTGAGGTCACCAGCACCGCCTACATCTCCGATTAAGGCGCCGCTCCAAGCTACCGGCGAGGCCGGATTTCCAGACAGAAGGGCTTTCCTGCGCGATCCGGAGTTGGCGGGAGTTAACAAGTGAGCGCACGAGCATATATCTTGATCGAAACCCAAGTCGGCAAATCGCGGGATGTCCTGGCGGCGCTCCGGTCCATGCCCCGTGTGCCGTCCGCAGACATCATCACCGGCGAGTTCGATATCATCGCCCTGGTGGAAGCGGAGGACATGGTCTCCATGGCCGACGCCGTCACCGGGCAGGTCCAGTCAGTCGCCGGCGTGATTCGCACCATCACCTGCGTCGCCGCCTGATCCTAAATCAGGCCCGCTGGACGCCCGCTCTGACCAACTAGCCCACTTTCTTGTAGATTGTGTGCGTCCGGTTGGTGGCGTGGGGCCGTATCTGTGTTGGCCAGTCGCCCTTCTCCGATTCAGCCAGCCAGCCGTCGGACGTGGGGATATCTGGTGAGTCGATGTCGTAGAGGGCGGCGTACCGGGCCATCCCTTGGTTGTTGGTCGATTCCACCCGGTAACGCACACAGCCGTTGACGCCCGGCGCTTTTACGATGTTGGGGACGTGTTGGGTGTCATACACCCGGTTGAATTCGTCTTCCATCTCCGCGGGGATGTCCATCATCACCAGGTAAGCGTAGTCTCCCATGGGGTTCCCTCCTAGTAGTGCCTGCATATCTTGACCGGGGCCAAGCGGCCCTATAGAATCAGAGACTCAGCGACCGGTCGTGTCCCGCTCCTTCAGCGGTTCCTTCGCCTTGGCGGACCGGCCGCTCTTTTTTTGCCCAGATATTGCCCGCCGTGCTCAGCCCGCCGTGCTCAGTAAGTGAGAGCCGAAGTGGTGCCCTCGGGCAGGTCGACATCCAACGCCTGCAGACCGTGGGCCAGGCTGTGGTAGTAGCCGCTGACGACCAGAATGTCCACGATGCCGGCGTCGCCCACGATGGCCCTAAGCGCCTCGAACGTGGTGTCGGAAACCCGGTGCTGGCGCAGTATCTCAAGCACGAACCCGACCACCGCGGCGTCCTTGGCGTCCAGTCCTGCCGGCGCCCGGTACTCCCGTATGGCGGCGATGACTTCGTCGGACAGCCCGGCGGCCTTGGCGGCGGGCTGGTTTACGGTCCACACGTAATGCCCGCAGGCCTCCCGCGCGGCGGTTAGCACGGCCAGCGCTTTGACTCGCGGGTCAAGCGGCGTCTCGTACCGGGCATAGCCACCCAACCCCGCCATGGCGCCTGCCGCCTGGGGGTTGTTGAGCAAGGCAGCGTAGTTCCGGGCGACGCCGCCCCGGCTGTTCTCGATCTCGTCCCATACCGCCTGCCCGGCGGCGTCCATGTTCTCTCTGGTGGCGTAAGGCACTCTGGTCATGGTGGCCCTCCTGATTGGTTTGAATCGGCTTGCCTGGATCGCCGATCGGGTCCATTCGCAAAAAATCAGGCCAGGCCCGTTGGGGAGCCTGACCTGCTTTCAGTTTGTCCTGATCAGTCGGCCGCTTGAAGGCCGGCTGGTTCTCCGTCTTTGGCCCACATGGCTTCTAGCAGAGCGCCGGGAGACATGGGCAGGTGTGTCATGCGGAGGCCGGTGGCCCTGGCGATCCCGTTGGCGATGGCAGCCATCGGGGGAACGATGGGCACTTCACCCACGCCCCTGACGCCGTAGGGATGGCCGGGATTGGCCACTTCCACGATGATGGTATTGATCATCGGCAGGTCCAGACTGGTGGGCATCCGGTAGTCGAGAAACGAGGAGTTCTCCATCCGGCCGTCTTTGCTGTAGAAGTATTCTTCGTTCAGCGCCCAGCCGATGCCCTGCACCACGCCGCCCTGCATCTGGCCCTCCACGTAACTGGGATGGATGGCTTTGCCGGCGTCCTGGACTATGGTGTAGTCCAAGATGGTGACCTTGCCGGTTTCGGGGTCAACTTCAAGGTCGACCACGTGGGTGCCGAACGCGCCGCCCGCGCCCTTGGGGTCTACGGTGGTCTGGCTGGAGAGGCCGCCGCCGGTCCCGGCCAACCGGCCGGCCAGTTCTTTGAACGTGAAGCTCAGGTCAGGGTCCGACTTGTGCCGGAAGACCCCGTCAGTCATCTCCACGTCGTCGGCGGAGATATCCCAGATCGAAGCGGCCCGCTCGACCATCTGCTGTTTGATGCGCCCGGCGGTCTCGTAGGCCGCCCAGCCGGTGGCG
>MUCI01000014.1 GCA_002816575.1 SAR202 cluster bacterium Casp-Chloro-G2
CAACGACGTAGGCAACAGCCCCAGTCTGGAACCGGTGGACCCGAGTAACTTGCAGCAAGGCTGGGCGGCTGCGTCGCGGTCCTGTGCTGGCGATTAGATCGCGTTATGCGGTAACTATTTTCGTATCCGCAACCGGTGAAATCCTACGGAAATTGACAGGGCAAATTTCGTACTGCTAGAATTGGGCGCGGCTGGTTGCCGGAACCTGAATCACGCCTGCCGCGAGCCTGGCGGATTAAGCCGCAATGGCGCTGGTTTAACTATGAATCCAGTGGAATAATTACGGAATTTGTCTAAGGAAACGCCGGGTTAGGCTGACAAGCTTTACATACCATCCAATCGTTATCGGCCGGGACTCGCCCGGCCCGTGCCAGAGCTGGCCATTTGAGGCTAATTAGTGCAGAGGTGACGCGTGGCGGTAGCACAACATCGGACCACTCTTCAAGAATACATAACCTCGGAATGGCGTGCCAACGGTCTGAATCGCGGCCTAGACGCCGTGATAATGGCCATCGCCGAAGGTTCCAGGCGAGTTCAGCTGCAAGTGCAACAGGCCGCCCTGGCCGACGCATTGGGCGCCACCGGGGAGACCAACGTACAGGGCGAGATCGTCCAACGGTTGGATGCGGCAAGTTCGGAGATCTTTGTTGAGACTCTCACCGGGTCGGGCCACGTGGCGGCCATCGGTTGTGAAGAGATCGAGGATCCGGTCATCATCGATGCCGATGCCGCGGACGGCTATATCGTGTTGATGGACCCTCTGGACGGCTCCTCAAACATCGACGTCGCGGTGAGCATCGGCTCAATCTTTGGCATCTGGCGGAAGGACCCAGGCGAGGTAGTCACCGACGAATCATTGCTCCGGCCGGGCAACCAGCAGGTTGCGGCGGCATACGTGGTCTACGGTTCGAGCACCGTGTTGGTACTGGCAACCGAAGACAGCGTCTGCGGGTTCACCCTTGACCCCGAAACCGGGACCTTCGCGGTGACCCATCCCAACATCCGCATCCCTGACGATTGCCCTTACTACAGTACCAATGAGGGAAACAACAAGGTCCTAGACGAGGCCACCCGAAAAGCCATCGGCCTGCTGCGGGACCAGTATTCCCAACGGTACGTGGGCTCCTTGGTGGCTGACTTCCACCGAAACCTCCTAAAAGGCGGCATTTTCGCGTACCCGGCAGACCTGAACCGGAAGGAAGGACGACTCCGCCTGATGTACGAGGCCAACCCATTGGGCTATGTGGCCGAACAGGCCGGCGGGGCCGCCTCGACCGGCTACGGGAGAATCATGGACGTTGTTCCAGAGAAATTGCACCAGCGAACTCCGTTAATTTTGGGCAATAAAGACGTCGTTGAAGCGACAGTGTCGGTGATTAACGGCGGCTAGAAATATTGCTTGGCGCCAAACACAACCAGGATAATACGGGGAGTAGAGGTGATTCATGGATAAACAACGGCTAGTACAGACTGCGCAGGCGTTGGTTGCCGCGAAGAAGGGTATCCTGGCGGCCGACGAGAGCAGCGGCACCATCAAGCGGCGCTTCGACAGCATCAACGTGGAGTCCACCGAAGAGAAACGCCGCGACTACCGTGAGATGCTTTTCCGCACGGCGGGGGTCAATGAGTTTCTCAGTGGTGTGATTCTGTTCGATGAGACCATCAGGCAGAACGGCGCCGACGGCACCCCGTTGGTCAAGGTGTTGACGGACCAGGGAATCATCCCCGGGATCAAAGTCGACAAGGGCACCGTGCCCCTACCCGAAGCCCCAGATGAGTTGGTGACCGAAGGTCTGGATGGGCTGCGGGACCGCTTGGCGGAATACGAACAACTGGGAGCCGGCTTTACCAAGTGGCGGGCGGTTATTAGCATCGGCAAGCACACCCCCACCTCTTACGCGCTGAGCGCCAACGCCCACGCATTGGCCCGGTTCGCGGCCATGAGCCAAGAGGCAGGCCTGGTGCCCATCGTCGAGCCGGAGGTATTGCGGGACGGCGGCCACAGCATCGAGCAGTGCTTCGAAGTCACCGAGGAAACGCTCAGGGAAGTATTCGACCAACTGGCCCAGCAGAAGGTCTTTTTAGAGGGGATGCTGCTGAAGCCCAGCATGGTCATATCCGGCGGGGATTACCCCGACCGGGCCGACCCGGATGAAGTGGCCGAGAGGACCATCGACTGCTTCAAGCGGGTGCTGCCGGCCTCAGTTCCCGGAGTGGTGTTCTTGTCCGGCGGTGAGCCTGACGGCTCGGTGACTGCCAACCTGAACGCCATCAACCAGCGTGCTCCAAAAGCTGACGCCCCGTGGGAGCTCAGCTTCTCATTCGGCAGAAGCCTCCAGGGCGCGCCACTGGCCGCTTGGGCAGGCAAGGTGGAGAACACGGAGGCCGCCGCCTTGGCCTTCTACAACCGGGCGCGGTTGACCAGCGCCGCCCGGCAGGGAACCTACGTCCCCGAGTCCCACGCTTAATCAGGGCAACCGCGCATCAGGGAAAAGCAAAGGCCCGCGGACCATATCCGCGGGCCTTTTTTATGGTCTGGTACCGCAGGCAAGTCCAGTCGCGTCCGGTTATTCTGGTTGCTGCACTACCCGTAGGCCCAACTCGTCTAGTTGGGCCTGAGCCACCGGCGTGGGCGCGTTAAACAGCAGGTCCGCCCCGCTCTGGGTCTTGGGGAAGGCAATCACATCCCGTATGGACGCGCTGCCGCAGAGGATGGCGACCAAACGGTCGATCCCGGGGGCGATGCCACCGTGAGGCGGCGCGCCGTACTCGAATGCCTCCAATATCTGGCCGAACCGCGATTCGACCTCTTCCTTGGAGTGCCCGAGTATCTCAAATATCTTCTCTTGAAGCTGCCGGTTGTGGATCCGGATGCTGCCGCTGGCCAACTCCGACCCGTTGCAGACCAGGTCATAGGCCTTGGATCTGATCGCGCTCAGGTCTTCGCCATCCAGGTCCTTTTCCTCGCCGTCGTCCGGTGAGGTGAAAGGATGATGGGATGAGTCCCACCGCTTGCCATCTTCATTCCACTCGAACAACGGGAACTTGGTTACAAATGCAAAGGCCAGTTCGTTGGGGTCCGGCAGTTCCAGCAGGTCTCCCACGTAGGTCCGTAACGCCGTCAGCCAGGTGTTCAACCGGGGCTGGCGGCCGGCCATGATCAACACCAGGTCTCCGGGACCTGCTCCCATCTTGTCGGCCAGCCGCTGGTGCCACTCGGCGGGCATGCGCAGCCCGGCGGACTGCACTATCTCTTCTTCGCTCAACTGGCCCACCGGGTTGGTTCCCCGGTAACGCACGTGGACCAGGCCGCCGGCCCCGGCAACCTTCGCGGTCTCCTCTAGTTCCCTCACCTGTGAGGTGGTGAAATGGGCCTGGCCGGGCGCGACGAAGCCCTTGATGCGGCCGCCGCCGTCGATGGTGGAGAGGAACACCCTGAACTCAGATTCGCTGGCCAGGCTGGTAACGTCGGTCATCTCCAGGCCGAAGCGCAGGTCGGGCTTGTCCGAGGCGTAGCGGTCCATCGCCTCGTCATAGGTGATCCTGGGGAATGGCTTGGTCAGCTTCTTCCCGGGGGCCACCGACTCGATCATCCCGATGTACAGTTCCTCGGTCAGGTCCAGTATGTCGTCTTCCTCGACGAAGCTCATCTCCAGGTCCAGTTGGGTGAACTCCAATTGCCGGTCGGCGCGCAGGTCTTCGTCCCGGAAGCAACGGGCGATCTGGAAGTAGCGCTCCACGCCGGAGACCATCAGCAGTTGTTTCATCTGCTGGGGCGATTGGGGAAGAGCGTAGAAATTCCCCGGCTGCATCCGGCTGGGCACGAGGAAATCCCGGGCGCCTTCCGGGGTGCTCTTGATCAAGATGGGCGTTTCAATCTCCAGAAAATTCCGATCGGAGAGGAAATCCCGGATGTATCTGACAACGTTGTGGCGCAGCGTCAGGTTGCGCAACATGGGCGGACGGCGCAGGTCCAGGTAACGGTAGCGCAGGCGCAGGCTCTCGTCGGCCTCGGCGTCCTCTTCGATGTAAAATGGCGGGGTCAACGACCGGTTGAGGACCGTCAATTCGGTGGCCATCACCTCGATCTCACCGGTGGGTATCGCCGGGTTGTCCGAACCCTCGGGGCGGCGGTTAACCGTGCCTTTTACCTGGACGACCCATTCCGGCCGGACCTCCTCGGCGATCCGCGCGGCATCCGCGGCGGTCTCCGGGTTGAAAACCACCTGAGCGATCCCGGACCGGTCACGCAGGTCCAGGAAGATTATTCCGCCGTGGTCACGCCGCCGGCCAACCCAGCCGGCCAGGGTAACTTGATCGCCGTCGTTTTCGCGCCTAAGGGAGCCGCAGTCCGCGCTACGCAGCACGCATTTCCTCCGTTGATTCTCATGTTGTTTGTGATTGCCTTGGTCCCGCCGATGTGATGATACGCTCATCGGCTGCCCGAGTCGAAACGGCCCCGTCTTATCGCACTCCCCGGCTAGGCGCCGGGAAAGACCTGGAATATGTCTTGGAAGGGGCTTTGTTGCGGGGCGGTCAGGCTGTTGACCGCTTGGGCCAGGTCCTGGGGCGAGTCCACCGGCGGCAGGCACACGGTGTCCAGACAGACGTGGGCCCTGGCGACCGTGTCACCGTCAGCGGCGAGCACCGTCTTGATGTCCAAGTTGGGTTGGGACAGCCGAAAGGCGGCGGCGATGAGTTCCTGGCAGCCGGGGTCTTCCGGGCGGCCCTCGACGGTCACTTCGACCATCGCGTTCTTCAGGATATGGACCGCCTGACCGTACTCGGCGGAAAACTCTCCGAGTTCCCGGAAAGTTTCGGAGAAAGCGCTCAACGTGGCCTCCGCGAGCTGCCGGTAGTCCTCGTTGCGGGTGGACTGGTACAGCCGAAGCAGGGCCTGGGCGGCGGTCATGTTGTCGCCCACGTTCTTCTCTCTCACCTGGAGGTGGCCGATGGCGTCAGGGTCGTCTTGGATGTCGAAGAAACCGCCGCCCTCGTGGTCGAAGAACCGATCGATCAATTCCTGTGCCACGGCAACCGCCCTCTCCAGATAGGCCTCCGAAGCAGTGTTGCCGTGCGCCTGCATCAGAGCGGTCAGCAGCCAGGCCCAGTCGGTGCACAAAGCCGGCGCGCCGGAGGGGCCGTCCGCCGAGTAGACATGGCTGAAAGAGCCGTCTTGGGCCATCGACTTCAATCCGGACAATATCTGGATGGCGGTGGTCTGCAGTGACGGGTCGCCCAGCTTCCACGCGGCCTCCAGGAGCACCGTCACCGCCAACCCATTGCTGTTGGCGTAGCAGGAGGGGTCTGGAGAGGGCCGGTTCTCTTTGGTCCGCTGGGCCGCAGGCAAGGAGAAATAATCCGAGTGGGCGCCCTGGCTGCCTCTGAACCCGGGCGCGGCGGGGTCGTAGAGGTGTTCCATCAGGTAGCCCAGGGTCTGTTTGCCCGTTTCCCGGTATCCGGGGTTATCGAGCAGGATGCCGGCATCCAGGAACTCGCGGGCCAGGCTAAGATTGTCCTCGAGGATCTTTTCGTGTTGCGGCTGGCTCCAATCGGCCTGAGCGCAATGCCGGAAAAACCCGCCGTCGTGGCTGTCTTTAACCTGGCCGGCGGACATGCCGTCCAGTGTCCTGACCAGCATAGCCCGGTAGAAGTCTTCGCCGCTGGTGCGGAATAGGTGGTTCACGAAACGCAGCATGGTGGCGTTGGGGAATTTTGGCTCGCTGCCGAACCCGCCATTTACGGCGTCGTAGGCGCCGGCGACGATTCGGGAGACCCGGTCAACCACGATCTCGTCCACCTCCGGCCCTGCCGCGGTGCGGCGGGCGTGGTCACTGCGCCGGTTGAGCAGGTCTCTAGCCTGGGTGTATAGAGTGGGCCGGTTGTTCTTATAGGCGTCGATTAATTCGGCGATCATGGAGACAAACTGGTCCGGCGGCAGATATGTCGCCCCGCCGATGAGACCGCCGTGCCCCGTGAGGAAGGCCGTGGTGGGCCAGCCGCCAACGTTATATCGGGAATTGATGTCGGGCCGGTGGTCATTGTCCACGCGGACCAGGACGAAGTTCTCGTTGAGGAGGGCGTGGATCTCAGGGTCGGAGTAGCTGGTCTCGTCCATCACGTGGCACCAGTAGCACCAAACGGCGGAAACGGCCATCAATACGGGCTTATCCTCTTCTTGGGCTTTGGCGAAAGCGGCGGGTCCCCAGGGCTGCCAGTGGAGCAGGTGAGCCTGGTTGGGGTTGGGCGAGAAACGGAAGTCGGACAATCGGGCCGCCTTTGTGGAGATGCCTTCCGCAGTGTCTCCGGCCGGAGAGTTGGAAGGCTTGGAGAACGCTGGATAGGGTATCGGAACCGGCGGGATTTTGGAGCCAATCACTGGCTGGTCCGCCAAGGGAATTCAGTCAATAACGTTAGCATAGCCCTAGTGGATTTTCAATCGAGGCGGACGGCCACCTTGTGCCTTGCCATTATTGAGGACGGTTATTGAGTGACCGCTCATGGTGAACCTGTCGAACCACTGCTTCGGGGCGGCGATGCAGAGATTCGAGTATGACTGTGCATGCTCCTTCGGCAGGCTAAAACTAGCGGCGAAATCGGCGCTAGATCGATATTTGAAAGACCCTGTCGGGCCACTTTGAGTCAGGCCGAGGAACCGGCGGTCCGATGCAACGACGCGGGGTTAGACCGTCACCAGGTCCGGCTGGTCCACGGCGTAGAGAGAGTGGGAGATGGGCACGCTGAGAACAACTTTGGCCTGCTCCAATATCTTGGGGCTGACGTTGGTCAAAGCGGTGAACGCGCCGTTTTCCATCGAACCGATGGCCACACCATCTCGGTACACCAGCCGGTTCCGAACAACGGACGGCACCCGTGGACCGGGCGACAATATACCGGCCAGATTCAGAGGGTCGCAGGCCGACACGGCGATGAAACGGCCATCCGGCTCGGCATTCTTGGTCTTGCGGAGTTGTTCGACCGCTTCCGGCAGGGCGAATTGCTCGCCGATGAAACCAGACACGAAACGGCCACCTCTGATCTCGCCCCGGGCCTCCAGGCGGCGCAGCACCCGGACCAGATCCCTCCAGCGGTAACTGAGGGCGTCCCGGGCCAATAGCTCCGGGAAGATGATGCCGTAGCGGTCCAACAGTTGGCGGGCGATGGGTTCGCTGCGGTCCTCGACCGGGTCAATCGGCTCGAGCAATGACCAGCGACTGTAACCGCGTCGGCGGCGCACGTCGGTTGGCCGGTTTCGGCCGCGATGGCTGGAACCGGGGCGCTGAGGACGGCGAGGCGTGCCTCCCAGGCGCTGACGCAAGGCCTCCACTCCGTCGACGGTCACCCTGCCTGATGCCGCAAGCGTCCAGAGAGCTTCCTCCACGTCCGAGGGCAGGCGCTGGGTTGCAGTGACGATGTCGGAAAGGAACGAAGCGCCCCGGCTGGCCAACATCTCAACGACCTCTTTGGCCGCCCCGGTTAGACTTTCTGAGTCCGGGCCGGTGGGTCCAAGGACCCAATCCAGGGAATCGCGCAAGGCCATGGTGATGGGTGTGGCTCTGGTGAAAGAAGAGCGGACCCATGAAGGGCGGACCAATGATGAATGAGACCCGCCTGGTAGCCCCGGTCCCGGCGCCGAGGTCGAAACGGAGCTTTGCATAGAGACGCGGCCCCAAACGACCTCGCCGCCCAGACACAGGCGGTCCAGCATCTGAGGGCTGTAGTCGGAGACGCGGGAAAGCAGGACCTCATCTTCTATGGCGCCCGAAGCCGACTCGAACCCTTGTAGCTGCTCGATGGCCGCCAGCAGCCCGCCTTCGCCGTTCAGCCGGACCACCGGATCAACATGCTGCCAGCGCAACAGGAACCGCATGAACGCCGCTGGCGGCACCGGCTCAACCTCCCGCCGCAGCGTGTCGATGGTGGAGCGGTGGATCCGAGACAGGATGCGCCGGTCGCAGAACTCGTCTTCGGTTTTATCATCTGCGGTTGATCTAAATCTGCCCCGCAGGACCACCCCTTCATTCTCCAGACGCCCGAAGGCGTAGACGATGTCGTCGTGGGGAACGCCCAATGTTTGGGCCATTTCGGTTGCCGTCAACGGGCCAGAGCATTCGACCCAGCCTCGCATCACTGAGTGGATGCTGTCTTCACGTGGGTTGCCATCGGTCGAGCCATTGGCATCGGCCAGCAGATTATCGGGTGGAGTAGGCGAAAATTCGGCCTCCGGGTAGATGGGCCGCAGCAGCGCTAGACGTTCGGCGGCAGACCAAAACGTTTGGCCGTCCGACTCCATTCGGTAGGCCCGGTTGGCCGCAACCAGGGTTTCAAACCAGGACTGGACGCCGCTCAAGCCATCCTCAACCATCATTTGTTGCGCCGTTGATTCCGGCAGCACGCCCAGCACCAGAAGGGCGTCGTGCAACTCATCGGCGTCCCGCATCCTGGGCCAGGCGTTGGCGGTTTCACGTTCGATGGCCACGGGGTCCAGGGCGCTAAGGTCACGCGAGTCCTCGGGCAGTGCGCGCCTGAGGGACACGGCCCTGGCACGGCGCTCCTCCAGTGGTGCGTCGTCCAAGAAGGCGTAGGGCATGGCGTTCAATATCTGGTGGGAGAAGGCGGAGGGTTGCTCGGTATCCCGGCCAAAAATCTCGATGGACCCGTCGTGTATCCCGCTCAACAGTTCCTTGCAGCCCTCTACATCCATGGCCTCGGTGAGGCAATCCCGCATGGTCTCGAATACCAGGGGATGGTCCGGCACCTCGATATCGCCGGGCATGGCGTTGTCTTGGCAAGCCACCTGGGCCGGGAAGACCGCGGCCAGGAGGTCGTCAGAGCGCATGCGAATCAGCGGGGCCGGCACTTTGCGGCCGCCGGCGTGCCGCAAGATCGCCAAAGCCCGGGTAGCGTTCCACCGCCAACGGGTTCCGAAGAGGGGAGCCTGCAGGACCGCCTGCTCAAGCACGTTTTGAATGGTCTTTTCGGTCAGATAGGAGAATACCTCGTCCACGGGCATGGAGAGTCCGGGTCCCAGGGCAAAATTGAGGCCGTCATCGGTGGCGCTGGCCTGCAGTTCGAAATCGAAGGAGCGGCAGATCTTTTTGCGGAGGGCCATGCCCCAGGCACGGTTGACCCTGGCGCCAAACGGGGCGTGAATGACCAACTGCATGCCGCCGCTCTCGTCGAAGAACCGCTCGGCGACCACCCTTTTCTTGGACGGGACAACCCCCAGCACTCGTTTACCCTCTTCCAGGTAGGCGACCAACTGCCGGCTGGATTCCTCGTCCACCCCCGACTCGGCGATAACCCATGCTTGGGCCTCGGCTTGGTCGTGAAGGCGGTCGTCGATGCCGTCGCGAAGCTCGGAGACCTCCTGGGACAATTCCCAGGTGCGGCCGGGCGCCTCCCCCAACCAGAACGGGACCGAGGGCGGCTGGCCTTGGGCATCCTCGACCCTAACCTTGCCGCTCTCCACCCGGCGGACCTTCCAGGGTGTGTTGCCCAGTAAGAACACGTCACCGGCCAGACTCTCGATGGCGAAGTCCTCGTTGACCGTGCCGACGAACGTCTCCTCGGGTTCCAGGATCACGTCATAGTCGGCGTTGTCCGGGATGGCGCCGCCGCTGGTCATCGCCGCGATCGGAGCGCCGCGCCGTCCCTTCACCTTAAGGTTTATGCCGTCGCGGTGGAGATAGGCCCCGCCACGGCCCAGACGCAACGTGAACCCGTTGGACAATACGTCAACGACCTGGTCGAACTTCTCCCTGGGCAAATCTCGGTACGGGTAGGCCCTCTTACAGAGGGCGAATAACTGGTCTTCCGGCCATTCTTCCTGCGCGCAGGTGGCCACGATCTGCTGGGCCAGCACGTCCACCGGCCACGGTGGGATGATGAGGGTATCCAGGTTGCCGTGTTTGACCGCTCTGGCCAGGGCAACGCACTCGGCCAATTCGTCCCTGGTGAGAGGAAACATGCGGCCTTTAGGAGTGCCGCCCACTTGGTGCCCGGAACGCCCAACCCGCTGCAGCAGCACCCCAATGGAGCGGGGGGAGCCGATCTGGCAGACCAGGTCGACCACCCCGATGTCGATGCCCAGCTCCAGTGATGCGGTAGCCACGCAGACCTTGACCAGGCCGCCCTTGAGTTTCTGCTCGGCGGCCAACCGGGTGGCGCGGGAGAGGCTGCCGTGGTGGGCGACCACTGCTTCGTCGCCCAGCCGTTCAGCAAGCTGATGGGAAACCCTTTCCACCAACCGCCGGGTGTTTACAAAGACCAGGGTTGTGCCGTGGGCGCGGACCAGACCGGTCACCGCATCCAGGGCTTCGGCCCACATCTCATGGGAGGCGATGGGCCCCAGCTCCCGCGGCGGCAGTTCCATGGCCAGGTCGATGACCCGCGCGCGCCCGGTGTCGACGATCAGGCAATCGGGAGTGCCGTCTGGGGCGATGCCGTCGTTGCCGACCAGCAACCGCCCAACCTCGTCGATGGGCCGCTGGGTGGCCGACAGCCCGATGCGGACGATCGGCTGCTTTGCCAAGGCACAGAGCCTTTCGACTGACAGGGAAAGATGGGAGCCGCGTTTGCTGCCGGCCACGGCGTGAATCTCGTCCAAGATGAGGGTATGAACACCGGTCATTCCCTGGCGGCCGCTCTTGGAAGTGAGCAGGATATAGAGGGACTCGGGCGTGGTTATCAGGATATGCGGGGGCCGTTTGGCCATCTTGGCCCGCTCGGAAGCCTTGGTGTCCCCGGTGCGGACCGCCGCCCGAATCTCGGGGAGCGGGGTGCCTGCGGCTTCCGCCAGAACGGCGATCTCCTCCAACGGAGTGGCCAGGTTCTTCTGGATGTCGTTGGAAAGGGCCTTTAACGGCGAGACATAGACCACTTGAGTGGAGTCGGGTATGTCTCCGGAAAGACCTTGACGGACCAGACTGTCGATGCAGGTGAGAAATGCCGCCAGGGTCTTGCCCGAGCCCGTGGGAGCGGCGATCAGTGTGTGACGGCCCTGGGAGATGGCCGGCCATCCCTGTATCTGGGCGTCGGTAGGCCCGGTGAACCTACTTCGGAACCACTCTTGGACCAGGGGATGAAATCTTGACAGTGACTGAGATTCTAAGAGAGGCATGACGAGATTTTAGCATAGCAACAGGCTCGGAAACCTTTACATAATGCCGGTCGATCGTCCGTTAAGCCAGAACTGCCAGTCAGTGATTTGACCAAGAACCACTTGTTTCCATCTCTAGGGATTGGGGTATGCTATTGTTCGGCGGAAATATGCGTGGCCGAGGTTGATTGCATTCATGGCTGAGATACTGGAATCCAAGCCCAACCCATTCAACGGCATGGTGATTTCCTCACTGGATTTGCCCAGCGACGCGGAGGAGTTTGATGCCCGACTGGCCACTTCGATGGAGCAGTGGTCTTCGGAAGGATTCTTGACCGTCTGGGTGGAGATTCCCAAGGCCAAGTCGGCGCTGATACCCAAAGCCATCGACCGTGGGTTCGATTTCCACCACACGGGCGACGACTACATCCTGTTGACCTGCCGCCTGGTGGCCGGGGCGCACATACCGCCCTTCGCCTCCCATTACATCGGCATCGGCGGCGTGGTGCTGACGCCGGAGAATGACCTGCTGGTGGTGCGCGAGAAGTATGGAGTCGGCGGGCGTGAACCGACACTCAAGCTGCCCGGCGGCGCGCTGGTGGCCGGTGAACACCTGGGGCGGGCTGTCGAACGGGAAGTGCTGGAAGAAACGGGGGTTAGGGCCGAGTTCGAGTCCATAGCCTGTTTCCGGCAGTGGCACGGCTACCGCTACGGAAAGTCCGACATCTATTTCGTGGGCAAGCTGCGGCCGTTGAGCAAAGAAATCACCATGCAGGCGGAGGAGATTCAGGAGTGCCTCTGGATGCCGGTTAATGATTTCATCGGGTCCGACTCCATCAGCAACTTCAACAAGCAGATCGTCCGCGCCGCTCTGGAATCAGATGGTGTCATCCAGTCATTCATCGAAGGTTTTGGCGGGCCAGATTCCCGCGAATATTTCATGCCCCGGCACCTGATCGACGGCGAGAGCGTGGTGCCGTTCCCATCGGACCCAAGGTCGTTCTTCTAACCGGTCCCGCGAATAGCCAGCGGGTGGCCCGAATCGGCCAATGAGACGGCCGATTTCGCCAACTTCGAGCGGCACCAGACGTACTCTGCCCCTTGGTGCGTCCCGGACATAATTGCCCCATGGAAGCGCCCAAACCACCCGAAGATTCAAGAGACGGAAATCTGGCCGCGTTCGCCTTTCTTGGCACTTACCTTGGTCTGTTCCCGGTGTTTGCCGCACTGGTGATAAACCGGCTGGGCTAACGAGTCGGAGGTTCCGTGGGCTGTTTTGTTAATCAACCGCATCGAAAAGGCCCCAGCGTATTTCCTCGGAGCCTTGCTCGGTCCCACTCCCTAGAGTAAAGCCAGGTTGGACCGGCCTCACTGATCAATCCCAAGTCAATCTTAAGCCCGCCAGCCCGCCGCGACGAAACCGAGTTAACCCAAGCCAACGTAGACTAGGTTGCGAGCAGGTGAGATTGGGACTCTAGGCCCTGGATTCAGTTACCGGAAACACAAAAGAGGCTCCCAGAATCAACTGAGAGCCTCTTGTCGTGACTGAAAGTGGTGCGCCTGGCGAGACTCGAACTCACAACCCCTGGGTTCGAAGCCCAGTACTCTATCCATTGAGCTACAGGCGCATCATACGGGGAGAATCAGACAGAATTTCGGGTGGGGCGAGCGACGGGATTCGAACCCGTGATCTCCTGTGCCACAGACAGGCGCCTTAGGCCTCTTGGCTACGCTCGCCGCGGTGCGGGTTCGGTAGCTACCGGCCACGGCTCGCGATCGGAGCAAGGCAGGCGGGACCCGGATGGGAGACCCAGTACAGAACACCAGTGCCGATAGGCTTAAGTATGTTAGCAAATGGGCGTGCCTGTTACAAGGTGGCGCGGCTAGCGCCGAAGGTCCCAGGGGCCTGAGATTTTACTTAGGCCACTGACAGGTTTTCGGCGGCTGCCGGACTCCTTCAGATAGTTGGTCCAGAGGGTCTCCCATTGTAATAGGGTCGCCGGGCTATCTAGAATAGGTTTCAGGTCGAGTCCGGCGGCCAGGCGATGAGCTGCAACTGCCAGTTCTTATCAAATCCGACATCCAGTCACGGATCACGAGGAACAACATGGGTTGGAAACCACTTCTATTGGTTCTTGGCGTGCTTTTACTGGCGGCCGGTTGCTCTGGGTCTTCGGGCAGCAACGGCGCCGAAGCAACCAGATCCCCGGAGGCCACCGCAGCCCCCAGCGTCTCAGGGTCCAGCGATCCGGCCGTCAGTGACGGTAGTCCGCTGGAGGGCGGCCGCTTCGTGCGTCTATTTGTGGACCCGCCAACCCTGGACCCGCACCTGACCACCGACGCGACATCGGCGCAGATCATCGTTGAGGTGTTCGGCGGACTGGTGACCATCGACAAAGACCTGAATGTGGTTGCGGACCTGGCAGAGAACTGGGAGGTCACCGGCGACGGACGCATCTATACCTTCCGCATCCGGCCGGATGCCAAGTTCCACGACGGCAAACCGGTGACCGCGGAGGATGTCCGCTGGTCCTTGGAGCGCGCCACCGACCCACTGACCGAAGCGCCCAACGCGGACCAATACCTGGGTGACATCGTCGGAGTGGACGAGAAATTGTCCGGTGACGCCCTGGAGATATCCGGCGTGCGCGTGGTCGATGAACGCACCATTGAGATCACCATCGACCAGCCCAAGTCCTATTTCCTGGCTAAACTCACCTATCCGACCGCTTTCGTCCTGGACCGGGTGACCGTCGAGGCCAACCCCAAGACTTGGTTCCGCAAGCCCAATGGCACCGGCCCTTTCCGCTTGAGTGAATACAAAGTGGGTGAAACATTGGTCCTGACCCGGAATGAAAACTACCACCTGGGACCGCCCAAGCTGGCCGAGGTGGAGATGATTCTGAGCGGCGGAACGTCGATGCTGATGTACGAGAACGACGAGATTGATATCGCCGGCGTGGGGCTTGCGGACCTTGACCGCCTGCTCGACACGAGCCACAGCCTCAATTCTCAGTTGATGCGGGCCGCCCCGTCATTCAGCGTCCAATATATAGGGCTCAACGTTAACGAACCGCCATTGGACGACGTCAAAGTGCGCCAGGCTCTGAACCTGTCCATCGACAAGCGGGAGATCGCCACCATCGTATTGGGCGACCAGGTAGTGCCTGCCAAAGGCATACTGCCGCCGGGCTTCCCCGGGTTCAACCCCTCGGTTACCGGCTACAGCTTCGATCCGGACCGCGCCAGGCAGCTCTTAAGCGAGTCCAAGTACGGCGGCGACCTGGATAACTTGCCGCCCATCACCATCACCACGCCGGGCAGCTTCGGCGCCAACGTCAGCCTGGACATGGAAGTGGTGCTGTCCATGTGGGAGCAGAACCTCGGTATCAAGACCGAGTTCCAGCAGACCGAATTCGCCACATTCTTGAAGGACCTGAACAAGCGGCGATTCCAGATGTTCGACATCGGCTGGATCGCCGACTATCCGGACCCCGAGAATTTCCTGGACATACTATTCTACAGCGACAGCAGCAACAACCACACGAATTACAGCAACCCGGAGGTTGATTCCCTGCTGGAAGACGCCCGCGTGGAGACCGACGAGTTCCGGCGCTACGCCATCTACAATCAGGTCGAGCAGATGATATTGGACGACGCGCCATGGATACCCCTGTGGTACAGCGGTGAGCGTTACCTGCTGGTCAAGCCCAACGTGCGTGATTATCTGCAGACGCCGCTGATCATACCCAAGCTTCGGTACGTTTACCTGACCAATCAATAGGACTGGAACGCAAGCGTGGGCACTTACATAGCACGCCGGTTGCTCTGGCTGCCGATCATTTTGCTGATCGTATCGTTCATCACTTTCGCATTGGGACGCTTTGGACCGGGCGACCCGGTTGAAGTGCTCATGGGGCAGTATGCCGACAAGGAGGTTGTTGAGCGAATCCGCGAGCAACGCGGCTTCAACGACAACATCTTCGTCCAGTACGGCCGCTATCTGAAGAACGTGACCCGAGGCGATTTCGGCGAGAGCTTCAAGTACCGGGGCCGCACGGTGAGCGAACTGCTCAAGAAGAAGATGTGGGTATCGGCCCAACTCAACATCGCCGCCTTGTTCCTTTCGGTGTCCATCGGCATTCCGCTGGGACTCTTCGCCGCCTTCAAGCAGGGGACGTTCTGGGATACCGGCACGGTGGCCATGACGCTGCTGGGCCAGTCTATTCCGGTGTTCCTCACCGCGCCCATGTTATTGCTTATTTTCGCCCTCAAGCTGGACATACTGCCAACCCACGGCTGGGGAGGCCTGTTCGACACCCGCACCATACTTCCCGCCATCGCCATGGGCGTGCCGGGGATCGCGATCATCACCAGGCTGACCCGCGCCAGCACCATGGAGGTGATCAGCCAGGACTATGTGCGGACGGCACGGGCCAAGGGGCTGTCGGAATCCATGGTACAGCGGCGTCACGTGCTCAGAAATTCCATGATCCCGGTGATAACCACCCTGGGATTCTCACTGGCTGGGCTGGCCTTCACATCGTTCATCGTGGAGCGGTTCTTCGGCATTCCCGGCATCGGAAACCTGTTCATCGAGTCCATCTTCGCCAGGGACTTTCCGGTGATCAACGCCGTGATCATCATCGGGACCACGCTATTCGTGGCCGCCAACCTGATCGTTGACCTGATCTATCCGTGGCTCGACCCCAGGATCAGACTGGGAGGCGCGTATGCAACCTGAGCGAACCGCGCCTACGCTGGAACTTCCCGGTCAACGGAACCGCAGCTATTGGGTCATATCCCTGCGCCGACTGCTCCGCAAGAAGATCGGCGTCGGCTGCCTGACCATCATCTTGATTATGTACGGCTCGGGGATACTCGCCCCCTTGGTCACACCCTACGGCTTCAACGACCAGGACCTGTCGATCACCAAGCAGGGACCCAGCCTGGCCCACCCGTTCGGCACCGACCGACTGGGCCGGGATGAACTTACGCGGATCATCTATGGGCTCCGCACCACCGTAATCATCACAATAGTTACGCTGGTCACGGGCAGTCTTGCGTTGGGAATCACCCTGGGGTTGGTCGCCGGCTATTTCGGAAGATCCATCGACACCTTGATCATGCGGGTGGGCGAGGTGACTTCGGCTTTCCCCGAGATATTCCTTGTCTTGATAATCGTGTCGACCCTCAAGGCCCCGATCACCGATTGGGTCCGAGGCGTGGAAGACGTGGTCGGCTTCGACATCGTAAGCCTGGGCGTGGTGGACTACCTGGTGCTGTCGCTGGCCCTGGCCATCTTCTCCTGGTTCGGCATGGCCAGGTTGGTGCGGGGACAGGTGCTCCAAGCCCGTGAGAACCAATACGTGGAGGCAGCCAGGGCCATCGGCGCGACAACGCCGCGGATACTGGCCCGGCACGTGCTGCCAAACGTGATGGGCCCGGTGATAGTGATGGTGTCGGCGGGGCTGGCCGGGGTGGCCGGCTCGGAGATATTCCTCAGCTTTCTGGGCATCGGGATCCAGCCGCCAACGCCGAGTCTGGGTCTCATGATCTTCGAGAACGGCAGCATCTCGGTGTTGCGGTCCAACCCACACTTGCTGCTATTCCCCGTGCTCACGCTTTCGCTGCTGCTGTTCACCTTCAACCTGTTGGGTGACGCGGTCAACGACGCCTTCAACCCCAGAGCCCGCTAACCCCGAAGGGGCGCTTCCGCTCGCACTCTCGCCGGCGATCTCTACTCCCGTGTGCATTCAAACGCGCCGCGCTTAAAGCCTACGGGTCAGCGGTTGGGGTTTTGCCTAGATGACCGGGCGGCGGCGCAGCCGGGGCAGCGCCATTAGACCCAACGGAGCGCCTAGAAGCATCAGCATGCCAACCCCAGTGGCGCCACCGGCTGGGGCGCTGCAACCCGGCGAGGTGGAACCGTCCTCGGACCCCTCAACGCCAGCGACACCGGCGCCTGATCGAGGTCCGGGGGGTTCGGAAGCGGACTCGGGCACGCCCGTTGGTTCAGCCGTTGGTTCGGCAGCCTGTGGCGCGCCATCCCCTCCGGCCTTCCGCTCTTGGTCGAGTCGGGACTTCAGTTCATTGGGCGAGGGCAGAGGTTCCAGACCCATGGTTGCGCGCCAGGCGGAGTCGAGACCATATTGGTCCATGCCGTAGACTTCCTGCAATGCCAGGTCGATGTCCAGCGTGCGCTGTAGCACCGGGAACAGGGCGGCCATCCGGGATTCGCCGTAGGTGCCTATCATGTAATTGACGACCGAGCGGCCTTGCCCGTAGGCAATAATGATGTCCTCCGGTGTGCCGCCGAAGGAATCTAGATACCAAAGCGGCTTGATACGGCGGGTGAAGATGCCGTAGCGCAGGGCAGCGTCGTAGTCGTCGGTGGGGTCGATGTTTCCGTACTCGGCCAGTCCTTCGTTGAGCCAGGCTGGCACCTGGCTGATGGCCGTGCCCGCCGCCTCCGCGACCAACAGGTGGGTGAACTCGTGAGAGACGGTACCGGTTACCGTGGGATCGAACCCATGGACCAGCAACACCCGTTCGTCGCTGAAGGCCATGCCCTGAGTCTGCAGGCCCTCGCTCACCGCTTGGGAGCGGAACGGGAGGGCCGACGACATATGCCGGTAATTGTTGTAGGAGACGATCCGCAGCGGTTCTGTGGGGGCGATGCCAAGGACGGGCAGCATCTTTTCCAGGTTCTGTTGGGCGGCGTCTAGCACCAGCTCGGCCCGGTCACGGACGTACTCTCCGTAATAGTAGACAGTGATCAGGCCCTCAACGACGGTCTCCCAATCGAAGCGGTTGTCCTCGTAGACGAATATCTTGGGGTCGGTGCGCACCACCCCGCCGGCTTTGTCGCGTACCTCAAAGGAATATTCGATCTTGGTGCCCGGAGGGAAATACTCGCCGCCGCTGCCGCTCTTCAAAAGGGACTCACCGGTCACACTGTCACCGGGGTCAAATTCGACGGACCGGTAGGTGCTGCGGCCGTTCTGTTCCACCTTGCTGAAGAAGACACGGATATCGTCGATGCCGTCCACGCTGTTGGCGGAGACGGAAAACTTGATGCCGTCGGGGAACTGGCTAACGGCGGTGGCTTCGACCACCTTGATATTCCCCTCATCGGCCAGGGTGACCGGCGGCGTAGAGAGCGCCAGTCCGGCAACCAGTAGGAAAGCTGAAACGAATACGAAAGAGCGCAAAGGAACCTCTGGGGCCAAGTTTACGTTAGTGCTACGCCAATGTCGACAAACCAGACTTCTTGCCAGACCGCGACGCTCGTGACCGGAGCCTGTGTTAACTGTCTTGACGGTGATTTTCAATACGCATAGAATCAGACCCTAGCCCGCTTAACCACACCTTTCCGGCGCGTCCCAACGGCTCTACGGTGTGGAACGTTTCGGCGTGTTCAAAGAATCTCCAATTCATATTTGGTGCAGATAGATGGCGATCAACGTTGGCCGGGTCATAGACCTGAATTTCGAGCCCTTTTACATCGACATGGAGCGGCGGGGAATCGCCCTCCATGAAGTGAGTCTTAAAGACATCCCCCAGGCGTTGCGCGACGGCGAGATCGACGCCGGGCCGGTGAGTTTGGTTGATAGTTTCGCATTGGACGACACCTGCTTGCCCGTGGCCGGGTTCTGCCTGTCGGCGTCCAACCGGGCTGGGAGCAACCTGCTGTATTCCAAGAAACCGATGGAAGAACTCTCCGGAGCAACCATCGCCGCCGCCACCCAAGACTCGACCACCCAAAAATTATTTCAGGTGCTTCTGGCCCAGAAACACCAAGGCAACGCCGACTCTTTCGTCACCATGACTGAAGAGCACGACGCTTTCTTGATCTCCGGCGACGCCGCCCTGCGCCGCCGCCGTGGGGCAAGGGGTTACAGCCACCGGTACGACCTGGGCGAGGTTTGGCATGATATGACCAGCCTGCCCTTCGTCTTCGCCCGCTGGATGGGCCGCAAAGAGCTTTCGCCGGAAGAGATCCTGCTGATCGAGGACACTCTCTACGTGGGCCTGGAAGACGGTGTCGACAGCCTGTTTCATCTGTCCGACCCCAAGGACCATCTCTTGATGATGGCCCGCGATATCGTGGACTACATCATCGGCTACCGGTATTACGTTGGTCTCTCCGAGCGCAAATCCATCGAACTCTTTCAGAAATACCTGGCCGAACTTCCGTCCTAGCCCACCGTGTTGTCCCGAGTGCCCGATGCAGCGATGAAACGTTTCGACTTGCCTGGCGTTCCGACCATAAGGAGATACCTTGGCGAAGGTGATTGAACGTTCGTTCGAAGCCACCGGACACACTTCCATCATGTGCGACTTTTCGCCGCCTCGGTCCGGCGACGCCGCGGTGGTTGACCAGGCCCAGTTGGATGTCGATTTCATATCCGTGTCCTACAACCCCGGAAGGGCCGTCAGGACCGATTCGGCCATGCTGGCGGCGGCGGTCCAGCGGTCGGGCAGAGATGCCCTCTTCACCCTGGCGACCCGCGACATGAACAAGCTGGCGCTCCAGTCCCAGCTATTGGGCGCTCAGATGCTTGGGTTGAACAACGTGATCGTGGTGCAGGGCGACCCTTTCAGCGAGCAGGACCGCACCCGGGTCGCATCGGTGGCCGATTACTCAACCACCGGGTTGATCGCGGCCATCTCCCAGATGAACCAGGGCAAGGATTTCCGGGATGGCAACCTGCGGACCGCCACCGATCTGTGCGTCGGGGCGGCGGTGGACCTAGGCCGCGGCATCGAGGAAGAAGCCCAACTGGCGGTGCGCAAGGTGCGGGCCGGAGCGGAGTTTCTGATCACCCAGCCGGTCTTCGACGTGGACCAAGTGGCCCGCTACCGGGAATCCTACGCCTACCACGCCGGCAAGGCTGGAACGCTGCCCATCTACTTCGGCCTGCAGATATTGGAGCAGGACGGTGTTCTGTTCAGCTCGGTCCCGGACTCGGTGCGGAACGAATTGGAGGGTGGCCGGCCCGGCATCGACATGGCACTGGAGTTGTACCAAAGATTCCAAGACGCCCGCCTGAACAACATCTACCTGATGCCACCGATCAAACGTGGCGGCGCCCGGGACTACGCCGCCGCCAAAGAACTCCTGGCCAAGATAAACCGTCTCTAGGCCGGGCGACTTGATTCGTAAGATAACCAACTAACGGACAACGGCTCCCCGGCAACACCTCCGAGCCTAGTGCTTGACCCCAAGAACCAGGTAAATCGCCTAACGAGGCTACGATGCCCTTTTGCTCGAATTGCGGGAACGAGGTTTCCGAAACCCATAATTACTGTGACGTCTGCGGAACCTTAATTACGGTTGTGGCCGCCGCCAGCCCCACGGCTGTGGCGACGGCTCCCACGGGTTACTTCATCTCGGCCAATCGAATCATATCGCTGATGGTCCTGACCTTCGGGCTATATCTGGTCTATTGGTTGTACTTGACCTGGCGGCATTACCGAGACCACACCGGAGAAAACGTCTTCCCGGTCTGGCATTCTTTGACGCTGATAATTCCGATCTACGGCTTGTTCCGGATCCATGCTCACATGCGCATCTATAAAGAAATGATGACCAACCCCGGACTGGCCAGCACTATCAGCCCCGGGTGGGCCGTCGCGGTGGTGGCGGTCTCCATGCTGCTGGAGAACCTTTCGCTGGAGGTCACCGGTGGTTGGACGACCACCAGCTACAGCTTTGGTGCGGCGGTGGTGTCGGCGTTGATCACCGTGGTCTCGATCACGTTGGTCACTGGCTTATTAGTCCGTGTACAGGGAAACATGAACCATTATTGGTCAAGCCTGACCAATGTTCAGATCGTGCCCTCAAAACTTCGTGTCGGTGAGGTCATATTCTCCGTAGTCGGATTGATGGCCTGGGCGGAAACGCTAACTAGCCTGCTGAGCGCATCGTACCGCGGCGCCGGATGATCCGACTGGCTCGCCGTGCAAAAAAATGACCGCCAGCAGAACCGGCGGTCTTTTTTATCCTAAAGGTTTCAGCCCCCTACGGCGCCCAGGGGACCGGCGCTTCGCTGTTGAACTGGTCCGTGACCACGTCCACCACGGTGGGCCGGCCCGATGACACGGCCTGGTCCAGTGCGCTCTGGATGTCCCCTGGTTTCTCGACCCGGATTCCGAGACAGCCCATGGCCTCCGCCACCTTGGACAGGTCAACGTCGCTGAACTGCCAGAGGTCCCCCGGAGAGCCGCCTTCCAAGCCTTGGTAGGCCCGTTCGTCGCCGCGCCGGTCCTGGGAAAGGGCGTGGTTGTTGTTGACCACGAACACCACGGGGATGTTGTTGCGGACCGCCGTTTCCAGCTCACCGATGTGATACCAGAACCCGCCGTCGCCGCTGAAACAGACCACCGGCCGGTCGGGTACGGCGCACTTGGCGCCCATGGCCGCGGACAGTCCCCAGCCGAGAGAACCGGCGCAGCGGAGATAACTCTGTCCCGGCTCGTTCAGGTCAACCATGGACCCGGTCCAGATCCCGGCGTGTCCCGTGTCGGCCACCAGCACGCCGTCTGAAGGCATGAACTTGGTGAGTTCGGTGCAGAGGCGTTGGGGGATGATCGGCACGGCTTCTGAGTTGGCCAGAGGAGCAACTTCGTCCCGCCATTCCTTGACCAGTTCCTGGGCCCGGCCGACCCATTCGGACCGGTCGCCGGCCGGTTCCGATGCCTCGATCAAGCGCCGGGTGCTGGCCTTGGCGTCGCCCTGCAGCGCCACCTGGGCCGAGTAGGTGCGGCCCAGTTCCGATGGGTCGATGTCGATCTGTATCACCGGGGTGCCAATGGCTGGGACGCGCCATTCGTTGGTCACCTGACTGCCGGTGTGGCTGCCGATGTAGAGAACCAGGTCGGCTTCATGGACCACGCGGTTGGCGCACCAGCGGGAATAGGAACCGACCACGCCCACCGCCAGAGGGTGGTTGTCGGGGATGGTGCCCTTGGCGTTGAGGGAGGTGGCAACGGGGATGTTCAGCAGTTCGGCCAGCTCAACCACCTCCCGCTGCCCACCGGAAGACGTGACCCCGCCTCCGGCCACGATGACCGGGCGCTTGGCGTTGGCCAGCACCTGCGCCGCTTCGCGCACACGTTCCGGTTCAGGCTCGGGACGGAACGCCGGCCGGTGGGTGAACGCCGCTTCCAGAATCACTTCCAGGTCGGCTTCTCCGTCTTCCACCACGTTGCCGCTGATGCCCTCGAAATCCAGGTGTACGGGGGCGGGAGCGCCGGTGGTGGCTTCCCGGAATGCCTGGCGCAGAAGGCCGGGTAGCTCGTTCACCGAGTCGACCACGGCGCTGAACTTGGTGGTCGAGGCGAATGGTTTGGAGTGCTCGACCTCTTGGTAGGCGTTCCGGTTCTGCTGCAAGTTGGACTTGTGACCGGTCAGGGCGACCACGGGGGACAGGCCCAGGAATGCGTCCTGCAGCCCCGCGGCCAGGTTGACCGCGCCCACCGACTGTGCCATGCAGACCCCGGGACGGTTGGAGGCACGGGCGTAGCCGTCGGCCATGTAGGCGGCCGCTTTCTCGCCGTGAGTCACCACGCGCTTGATGCCGACCATGTCCATCTCGGCCAACGACTTGCGGAGCACGGCGGGCACGAAGAACACGTGTGTAACACCGTAGGCTTTCAGCGCTTGGGCCAGATATCTGGCCCCGGTCATCTTAGGCATGCCTGTACCTCCCAAACGTCCGATCGGTTATTTCCCGGTTGTTTTCCAGTTGTTTCCCCGTGTTTGATTATCGGCGGGCTGGTTAGATACCCCGCTCGTCAAAGACCTCTTTGGCGACCCTGACGGCGTTTGCGCCCACCGGCCATCCGGCGTAGAAAGTGGTGTGCAGGATGACTTCACTGATCTCGGCTTTGGTCACTCCGTTGTCCAACGCACGGCCGATATGGCCCTTGAGCTGGTCGGTGCGGTAGAGGGCAACCAGGTTGGCGACGGTGATCAAGCTCCGGTCCCGCTTGGACAGTTCAGGGCGCTCCCAGATGTCGCCGAACAATACGTCGGCGGTCATTTCACCCAGCTTGGGTGAGACTTCTTGCATGATGCTTCGTGATGTAGTCATTGTGGTCTCCTATTAAGTGGTTGATTTTGTCTAGGCTGTAGGCATTGGGATGCCCGGTCCCCAAGTGATGCCGAAATCGGCCCTTTCTACCCTTTGCCCCGTGAAGGTTGACGCCTTTTGAGCGGCAAGCCACACGGCGGCGGCGTCGATCGAACCGGGTTGTTCCATGGGGATGTGCGCGGTGCCGGGCCAGTCGCCGTTGCGGTTCATCCAGGTATCGACGCGGCCGGGACTGAGCACGTTTACGGCTATGTTGTGTTCCCGGACCTCTTCCGCCAGGCTCAGGTAAGCCCGGTCCAAGGCGGCCTTGCTCATGGAGTAGCCCACCCGGCCTTCCCGGTAGCCCAGGGAAGCGCCCGAGGTGATGCAGAAGATAGACCCGCCGCCCTTCTGCTCGAACATGGCCGGCAAAACATATTTGCAGAGCAGTATCGGCCCCCGGATGTTGACGTTGATCGCGCGGTCCAATAATGCTTCATCCAACTCGGCAACCGGTGATTCGCAGTCCACGCCGGCGTTGGAAACGACGATGTCGATGCGGCCGAAATGCTTGATGGTACGCTCGACCAGGTTCCGGAGGTCTTCGGTCTTGGTGACATCGCAGGGGACGGGCAGCGCTTCTCCACCGGCCTCAGCTATCTGGCGGGCGGTGTCGTTTATCGTTCCCGAGCCGTACTTGATGAAGGGAGAGTCCGGGGGAGGCTCGTTCTCGGTCCGGGAGGCCACCACCACCTGGGCGCCGGCGGCGGCTATCGCCAGAGACATGGACCGCCCGATGCCACGGCTGCCCCCTGTGATGATGGCTACTTTACCGTTCAGTTCACCGCCGGCAGGCATGGTCACCCGATCAAACCAGGCGGAACTTGGGCAGGGTGATAGTGTCGTCCAATGGTTCGAACACGACTTCCACCGCCATGCCGATCTTGATGTTGGCAGGGTCGGGATCGGCTATGACCAGATTGCTGGGCATGCGCGGCCCTTCTTCCAACTCAACGATCACCGGCACGTAGGGCGCCTTGTCACGGAAGGGCGGAGTGGGTCCCCGGTGGACGATGGCGAAGGTATGGATGATCCCCTTGCCGCTGCTCTTGATCCAGTCGGTATCCCGGGAGAAACAGCCAGGACAGATGTCGCGAGGGTAGAAGTAAGAGGAATCGCAGGCATTGCAGTGGCGCAGCCACAGTTCTTCTTCCTTGCATTTTTCCCAATAGAAGTCCGATTCCGGTTGGGGTGTGGGAGATGGAATTGGGGGCGAAGATTGTTGTTGCTGGGTCATCTGCCGCTCCTGTCGTCTGGCTGTCGGTTGGCTCTCGGTCCGCTCGGGGCCGATGCCTCCAAAAGAATAGGGACAAATGCCACACGCGTCAAGAACGTGGCGCACACCTAAGCCCCGATCGATCATGGCTTTAGCGCCGATCTCGCCGCCGATCGTGAGGCTCCCGGAGGACTCCGTGCCAGTCAACCTCCTATTCAAGAAAACTTAGGTCGTTCTACGCAAGGGTCCGCCTATCGGACCACGATCGGCCCCCCTCTTTAATATCCCTGTTGAAAGAAAGGGTCTGCCCGCACTAATCGGTGCCTCTCAACGACTTAGACCTACTCCTCTGTGGGAATGATCTCGGCGTTGCATCGACTTGCCGTTTGCATCTGGCGGGATTCCATTGCACCCTGCCGGTGCTTCGAGTAACGTTGGAGACGACAGGATATTACGCTCAGCGTTTGGGCATTTGGTGGAGATATGAGTCAATCCCTGATTCGTGGAAGCGGGTCGTCGACAAAACTTGGAGGCATCCCAGCGTGCGTATAGCAGTCATGGGGGCCGGAAGCACCGGCGGTTTCTTTGGCGGCATGCTGGCTCGCGCCGGAAATGATGTGTTCCTGATAGCGCGGGGGGCCAATCTGGAAGCCTTGAGGGCCAATGGCCTGAAGGTCATTCGGGACGATGAGGAGTTCACGGTGCAGTGCAATGCCACCGATGACCCGTCCGAGGTCGGCCCGGTGGACCTGGTCCTGCTCTGCGTCAAGACCTACCAGAGCGAATCGGCTCTGCCATCCATGAAGCCGCTGGTGGGACCCGGCACCACGGTCCTGTGCCTCCAGAACGGCATCGACAGCTATCTGCCGGTTGCGGCCGCCCTGGGGAAGTCGACGACTTTGCCGGGCGCCGCCTTTATCGAAGCCAACCTGATCGGACCCGGAGTTGTTCGTCAATCGGGCAGTCTGGTGCGCATCATCCTGGGAGAACCCTTCCTGGCTGAGCCCGAACCGGCCCCTGCTAATAGTGAAGCCAACCCTGATGGCGTCCCCGCCGAAGGCATGGAATCCGGCGGCCATGGATCCGAGCGTTGCCAGGCCATCCGAGACGTGTTCATGGAAGCTGGTATTCCCGCCGAGGTTTTGCCCGATATCAGTGCCGGCCTGTGGGGGAAATTCCTCTTCATCGCCACCATGGCCGGCATCACCTCGATGGCGAGGGCCCCTCTCTCTGCCCTGATTCCTCAACCGGCTTGGCGCAAGGTGGTTGAGGAATGCCTCACCGAGGTCTATGACGTCGGCCGAGGCTGCGGGGTCGATCTGCCCAATGAGACCGTGCCCAACACCGTCAAGTACATCGAAGAACATCTGGCCGACCTCCAGGCATCGATGCACACGGATATCATGGGCGGACGCCCGCTGGAGCTTGAGGCATTGACCTGCGCGGTGATCCGGTCGGGCATACAAGCTGGTGTGCCGACACCGGTGAATGACGTGATATACGCCATGCTAAAGGACTACGAACACGGAAGTTCGACCGGGGCCGGGGCGCATGGCGTTTCTGGTGCTCCGTGATACCCGACGCAAAGTCCGCTACCGCGAAAGTTAATGAATCGACGGGATGGGAGAACGGCTGATGGCAGCAACACCGGACAGCCACGATCTGGACAAACTGAACCGGTGGCATGAAGGCCTTAACTCGGATTCCGGGAAGTCCGAGTCCAGCTTCCCCGTCTGCGCGGTCTTCCTGGTCTCGAGTAATGATGGGCGTGCTCACGACATCTTCCGCCGCTACCGGACCGTTTTCGAAGAGTTGGGCGCCGGTTTCCACGATCTGGTAATCTTCGGGCAGCACGGCGCCTCCACCACCTGCGCCGCGGTGTTATCCGACTTTGGACTAGGTGGACTGAAGATCTCTTCGCTCGCACTCATCACGAGCGGAGACTCCTTGACAAGCCACGCCACATCCCTGCCGGCCGGTGTTTTGGCGGGTGGGGAATTGGAAACCGAAGGGGATGCCGTTCCTTGGAGTGCGGCCCTGGAAGTTATCAGAGAGGCCGTGGAGGCCGGGAAGACGCCGGAGTTGGGATCGGTGAACGGCTTGGAGCGGGTTCACCTCCCCAGCGGCGCACTCGCCAGCTTGGTGGGGCGGGTTAAAGAGCAGATTGAGGGGTTATAGGGCGGCGGTCAGCAGCACCCAAGCGCCCCATCCGACCAGCAGCGCTCCCGTCGCCCGGCTGAGCTTTTCCCCGGCCGGAGCGACCTTCTCGGCCAGCACAAAGGCGGCCAGTGCGGCGATCCAAACCAGGTTCATCACACCCAGCACGAACAACAGGGCCATCAAGACCCAGCAGCAACCCAGACAATAGCGGCCATGATGCAGCCCCATCTTGAACGCCCCGGATGTTCCCTCTCTCCAATCGGCCATCAGGAAACTTAGCGGGCTGCGGCATTGGGTCAGGCAAACGTACTTCAGGCGGCTCCACTGGAAGACGCCGGCCAGGAGCAGCAGCCCTCCGCCCAGATACCCGCTGGAACTGCCGCCCGCCATGGATGAGAGCAGGGAAGCCTGATGCAGGCCCCAATTCCCCAGTGTCGCGCCGGCGGCGAACACCGACCAGATGACCAGATAACCGGCCAGGAAAACGCCGGTGGAAACGTAGGGCCGCGACTGTTCTTGGCGGCGGCGGTTGACGGTGGCGAACAGCAATATCATCGGTGCGGCGCTGGGCACCATCATCGCGACCATCATCACGGCCCACATGACGAACATGAGCGCGAAGTCGACTCCGCTCCATGAGCGGGTGTTTCCCATGGCAATGCCCATGGAGGAGCCCATGTCGGCATTGATCTGGGCCAGGTAGATGGTATAGGCCCAAGCGATGGCCGAGACTGCCACCACGCCGGCGATAACGACGGCGCGGTCGCGCTTGATGATTGATTCTATGGGTGTGGAAGTCTGCATGTGGTGGGGGGACCTTCAACGGGTCGGGAAAAACCAGTGAATGTGAGCCTCTGAACTTGAGGAGACTCACACTCACTTATCTATGCGTTACTTGGCCATCGGGCCAAACCGGGCTTACTGGTTGGTCCATTCCACCGGCGCGAAGAACGCGCTCTGGCCGGTGTGGTCAAACTTCATGCCGCCAAAGTCGACCTTCATGGTCGAAGTGCTGGCAGAGTCGCCGTCGTTCCAGATCAGTCCGCCGTTGGGGAACACGATATGGACCTCGTTCTCCTCGCCGGTGACCGGGTTAACCAGAGGAGTAAGCTTGGCCTCTAGGATTCCGTCGATGCTGAACCCGCTGTTGCGGCCGTCCACGTTCATCTTGATCGACTTCATGTGGGGGCCGTCCAGGGAGGTTAGAGTGGTCGCCAGGAGTTCCCAAGGCATTCCGCCGGCCTGGCCGGTCAGGATGGTCGCGATGCCGCCGACCTGTTCTTCCGTGGCCGATTCGTCGATGAAGATTGCCGCTGCGCCTTCGCCCTCGTGGATGGCCTTGGGCCATTTGACGGCCAAAACGACCTTCATGCCCGACAGGTCAACATCTCCAATCTTGCCGTCATCGATTTGGATGCCGATCAAAGCCTCACAAGGGCCGTGGTCGGGGAATCCGCCGAAGTTGCAGTTGCAACCGGCGTCGCAGTTGCAGGTCTCCAAGAAAGTCGCCTTGACTCGGTAGGGAGTCTGTGTTTGAACCATAGAATGGTCATCCTATCTTAATCTGGGTCCGGGACCTATTGCAGAACCATACGAAACGAGTTTCCTAGAACGAATTTCGCAGGCGCGGAGGCCTACTGGAAAAACAATAAGTATTCGCGATTGTATTTTACTGCTTGACCGCGTGTCTAGTGATGCTATAATTCCCCGCGCAGGAGGTGCCTAATTGGAACCGTTTGAATTTGTATCACCTAGTAGCATCGAGGAAGCCGTGAAAGTTTTGGCTTCCAACGGAAACAAGGCCCGGATAATGGCCGGCGGCACCGATATGTTGGTGCAGATGCGGGCCGGACGCCGGACCGCGCCCTTAGTGGTCGACATTAAGGGGATACCCGAATTGAACGCTGTTTCCTATGATGCCTCCAAAGGGCTGACATTGGGAGCTGCGGTACCCCTTTACAAGATTTACCAGGACAAAACCTTGGCCGCGGCTTACCCCGGACTGATGGATGCCGCCTCGCTGATCGGCGGGATCCAGATCCAGGGCCGGGCAACCATCGGCGGAAACATCTGCAACGCAGCCCCCAGTGGAGACGCGATTCCGGTGGTGATCGCGCTGGGTGGCACATGCACCATCGCCGGGCCCAACGGCACCCGGGAACTGGCGGCGGAAGATGTATGTACCGCTCCCGGCCGGAACGCCCTGGAAGACGGGGAGATCATGGTCTCAATCTCCTTCCCCGCTCCCAAGGACAAATCTGGAGCCAGTTACCTTCGCTTCATCCCGAGAAACGAGATGGACATCGCCGTGGCCGGAGTTGGCTCCAGCGTCCAATTGGACGCCTCGGGTCAGAACTTCGTGTCGGCCCGTATCTCACTGGCTTCCGTTGCTCCCACGCCGGTGTTCGCCAAAGAAGCCGGTGACAGCCTGGCCGGGAAGCCCGTCTCTGAGGAGTCGATTCAACAGGCCTCCGAACTGGCCCAAGCCGCCGCCAAACCCATCAGCGACATGCGCGGGACCATCCGCCAGCGGACACACCTTATCGGTGTGCTGACCCGCCGCACCCTTAACAACGCCATCGAACGAGCCAGGGGAGGTTAATATGGCTGGAG
>MUCI01000015.1 GCA_002816575.1 SAR202 cluster bacterium Casp-Chloro-G2
CGCCCTCCCCCTACGCCCCGGCCTCCGTATAACCGGTCTTCGGCTCCACGTCCCGGCGTAATTTGCCCCCAGTTGTTTTCGTGAAACGTTCCCATTTGGCTTTTTCCCTATGATGATAATTAACAATATCATCCATTTCTAGTTATCAATTCGGCGGGATATCAGCTATTTTCCTTGACTTTCCACATCTGTTTTGTATAGTTATCTCCGTTACGTAAATCAGCTGGCCAAATATGTTTCGAAACGCCGCACATTAACACCCAGGCCGCACCGAGATTGTTGGGGGTAAATAAGATGGAAGCCTATTGCTTCAAGTGCCGCGATAAACGGGAGATATCCGGTCCTCGCCAGGTCACTCTGAAGAACGGCCGTCCCGCCACTCAGGGAGTATGCCCGAAGTGCGGGACCAAGGTGTTTCGCATCGGCAAATCGTAGACTCAGGCCAAACTGCCGCGCCATCGGGCAGCCCAACGTGGTCGGCGATCCTCCTGGGTTGGCTCCCGACCAGGCGTAGACCTTTTCTTCGCCGCGGCTTGGGTTCACGGCGTTTACCGCCTGACTACCTGAACGGGTGGGCCGCTGGACTCGGGTCCACGGGAATTCGACGTTTTTCCGATTCCCGCAGGCCGGTCCAGGCCACCCCGCTGTAGATCTTGGCGCAGCGCCCCGAGAAGGAATCAGCTCGATGGTTAAGAGCACGCCATCGCTGGGAGCAGCGCGGCTGTGAGAATCGTCCATCAGTCTCCTCTACCAACGGCGGGGTGTGGTCCCGGAATTGGTTCTTGGCAAGCGGACCAAGAAGCGATCCGGGCTGCTACGCAAACAACTTCGCACACCGGATACCGGTCTCAACCTTCCCATGGGCGGCCCGATTTCGTTGACACCCTTTTTACCACCACCTACAATTACCTAGCTCAGGTTCGTCGCTCGGGAGCTTCACCCAGGCACGCGCCCTTGATTCAATCGGTAGTTATCGGCCCATTAAAACTATGACTGCCGCATCGGGTCCATAAGGATCTGAATCCGGAGAAACCACGATGGCGCAACCGGTTTCGGCGAACATTCGGGCAGCCGAGGGATTCAATACCTGCGAGCTATGCTCGCGCCGCTCTGGTAAGGGATGGTCGTTCGCTTTCAAGAAGCCCGTCACCGAAGGCGACGCCAACGCCGGTGAGATCATCAAATGCTCAAGGTGCGCCATTCGCCACCGCCCCATGGTGCGCCGTTCCCTGTTGGTGGCGCTCACGGTAGGAACCGTCCTGACTTTGCTGAACCAGGGTGACATACTCTTCGCCGGCGAATGGAAGTCCGCGATGTACTGGAAGATACCGCTTACTTACTGCGTACCCTTCTTGGTCGCCACGTACGGGGCGCTAACTAACAGCCGCCGTTAGTCGAACTCCTGTAACCACGAGAAAGCCCTGCCGTCTGATGGACGGCAGGGCTTTTTCGTGGGTGCGAATCTGATTCCGGTCTTGGATCCGAACCGGCCAATCATAGCGGCCAAACCGCGGATGACACCTCCGGACCGGTCAGCCCAGATTTCTGATCACGGTGACCACTTTACCGTGGACCTCCACGTTTTCAGCAGGGCTATAGATCGGCTCCATGGTGCTGTTGGCCGGCTGCAGGCGGACCTGCGCGCCTTCGGCATAGAATTTCTTTAGCGTGGTCTCCTCTTTGTCCTTGAGCCAAGCAACCACCATCTCCCCGTTATTGGCGTCGCTGGCGGGCTTCACGATCACCACGTCTCCGTCATCGATCAAGGCGTCGATCATGGATGTCCCGCGTACCTTCAGCCCAAACAACTTGCCATGCCGGCGTTGCAGTTCCGGGGATATCTCGACGGTGTCGAATTCTTCACTGGACGCCGCGTTCTCGGTGCTCCACGCGGGAATGGGGATACCGGCCGCGATGGCGCCGACTATCTGGACCCTGGGGGCGTTGGAGACCGGCTGGCCTTCCTGATCCAGGATCTCGATACCACGGGCGACGTCCGGCCGCCGGTTGATGTAACCGGCCAGGGCCAACTTCTCCAGGTTGTAGTCCACAACCGAGGTGGAACTGATGTCACAGGCCTTCTGGATGTCCCTCACCGTGGGCGGAATGCCGTTCACCGAGTAGAACTCCTGCAGGAATTCCAAGATCCGTTGGCGCCGGGGCGGCATTTTCTTCTTGCTAACCATATCTTCCTTAAGCGTCTAATCGTGTCAGATCAGGGTCGGCCCTGGCCGGGTTGTACCATTCAGCCTGGGCCGTTGGGACTTGACTGGGCGGATGGGCCAGCCGGCCGTTGACATAAAACTTATGTTCTAATTCAGGCTAGCAAAGGCCCCGCTGACTGTCAACGATTCCATGTCACCGGCAGATTCGAACCGAAAGGCCCACGGGGCCCCGGACAAAGAAAAAGCCCGCTCTATCTTTCAAAGAGAACGGGCTTGCCAGGAACGGTCCGGTTGCCGTACGGCCAACGGACGGGCGTTCTAAATCAGGCGGACGCGGCTTTCATCTTGTTGAGGCGGACGGCCAGGCGGCCTTTGCGGCGGTCCACGTTGTTCTTGTGCAGGATGCCCTTCTGCACGGCGCGGTCCATGATGCTCAGCGCCTCGCGGACCGAGGTCTCAGCCTCGGCTACGTCGCCCGATTCCACGCTGCGCAACGCCTTGGCCAAGGCCGTCCTTGTCTCGGTGCGGTCTCCCCTGGTGCGTATGGACCTCTTTATCTGCTGACGGCCTGCCTTCTTTGCGGGCAAGTTGCTCCTCCTCTGGTTATCTGCGCCGGCGCTGTGGCGGCCGGACGAATGTCTGATAGTAATATTGAGTTGGGCGTTGATTGGTCCCGGTGAGCCCAACAATAATAGGCGCGGACCCGAATAAAAAGCCAACGCGCCTATTATAAACCAAGTTGGCCCAGTTTCCAAAAGACGGCCGCATCTCGACCGTCTTGGGGGTGTTAGAAGTGTTAAACGTCCAGGTTCTGCACGCTGCGGGCGTGTGCCTGGATGAAGCTCTTGCGCGGTGCAACCGTCTCACCCATCAGCGTGGTGAAAACATCGTCAACCTCGAAGGCATTGTCGATGGTCACCTCCAGCATCTTGCGGGTTTCCGGGTTCATGGTCGTTTCCCACAGTTGGTCGGGGTTCATCTCACCCAGACCTTTGTACCGCTGTATCTGGGGAGTGCGGCTTCCAGTCAGGGTGGCCAGATACGCGTCCTTCGCCTCTTCGGTGTAGGTGTATTCCACCTTCCGGCCGGTCTGGATGCGGTACAGCGGCGGCTGAGCGATATACAGGTAACCCTGTTCGATCAGGGGCAGCATGCGGCGGTAGAAGAATGTCAGGATCAACGTGCGGATGTGGGACCCGTCCACGTCGGCGTCGGTCATGATGATGATCTTGTGATAGCGAATCTTCGACGGGTCGAATTCGTCGCCCTCGCCGGCGCCCAGTGCCGCGATCATGGCCCGGATCTCTTCGTGCCCCAGTATCTTATCCGGCTGCTGCAGGACACGCTCCACGTTAAGAATCTTGCCCTTCAGCGGCAATATGGCTTGGAAATGCCGGTCCCGTCCCATCTTGGCCGAACCTCCGGCCGATTCACCCTCAACGATGTACAGCTCGGATTTGGCCGGGTCGCGCTCGGCGCAGTCGGCCAGCTTGCCCGGCAGCGACGAGCCGTCGAGCGCATTCTTGCGGATAACCAGGTCACGGGCCCGCTTGGCCGCCTCCCTGGCTTTCTGGGAGGTCAGGCATTTCTCGATCACCCGCTTGCTGTCATTCGGATTTTCTTCCAGGTAGCGGTTCAGACCCTCGCTGACCACCGAATCCACGATACCGCGGACCTCGGCGTTGCCCAGCTTGGTCTTGGTCTGCCCTTCGAACTGAGGGTCGGTTAGCTTAACGCTGATCACGGCGGCCAGTCCCTCGCGGACGTCGTCGCCGATCAGGTTGGGCTGGTCCTCCTTGATGTAACCCTGTTTCCGGGCAAAATCGTTTATCACCCGGGTGAGAGCGGTGCGGAACCCGGTCATGTGGGTCCCGCCCTCTTCGGTGTTGATGCAGTTGGCGAAGGAGTAGACGATCTCTGAGAAACTGTCGTTGTATTGAATCGCCACTTCCACCGCCGTCTCGTCCAGCGTCTTCTCAAAATAGAAGGGGCTAACCTGCATGGTCCGCCGGTTGCGGTTAACGTTCCGGACCAGGTTGGCGATTCCGCCGTCGAAGAAGTAGGTCCGCTGGATATCGCCCTTACGCCGGTCGAAGTGCCAGTGGCTGGTGAAGGCCAACTCCAGGCCTTTGTTCAGGTAGGCGATCTCTTTGAAGTGGGCAGTGAGCAGTTCGAAGTCATACTCGATGATCGGAAAGATCTTCGAATCGGGCTTGAACGAGATCGTCGTGCCGTGTTTCGTGGTCTTCTCGCCCTTGACCAGGCCCGAGACCGGCTTGCCCCGCTCGTAATCCTGGGAATAGAGCCAGCCCTGACGCCGCACCTCAGCCCGCAGCTCCTCGGAAAGGGCGTTCACCACCGACCCGCCCACGCCGTGGAGACCGCCGGTGACCTTGTAGGCCCCGCCGCCGAATTTGCCTCCGGCGTGCAGGGTGGTCATCACGGTCTCCAGCGCGCTCTTGCCAGTCTTGGCATGCTTGTCGATGGGAATTCCGCGGCCGTCATCTACAACCGTGATCCAGCCGTCTTGCGATATGCTAATCTCGACCCGGTCGCAGTAGCCGGCCATGGCCTCGTCTACCGCGTTGTCCAGAATCTCGTAGATCAGGTGGTGCAGACCGCGCTGGTCGGTGCTGCCGATATACATCCCGGGGCGGACCCGAACCGCCTCCAAGCCCTCAAGGACCTGGATATCTTTGGCTGTGTATTCGCCGGCTTGGGTTTGCGTCATGTTGTTATTTCACCGTTGATATTTTTTGGACTGGCGTTGGGCCAATACCCAAGGACTCGCCGGTAGTTTCGCCGCACACATTCGCCGGATGGGCATGGGTTCTGCAAGAGAAGAAACACGTGTGGGGCCGGGGCTTTGAAACAGTGGGTCTGATACGATTCAGACTACACCTATTATAGCAGATTTGAGGCTAATTAGCCTCAAAAACACGGCCTTCAAACCCCTATTTTATGTCATCTTAGGGTCTATTTCCCGCCCTTCCGCAAAACCCGTGCCTGGTCCAAGAGGCGGCCAGGAGTCATTTAAGTGTGTTTATGCTAAATTACTAATGATTAGCTCGAATTTAGTTTTATTTATCAGCGATTTCCGGTCAACTACCAACTGACATTGCACCAAAATGGGCACAACCGGCTACATGGCAAGTTGCGCCCATCCGAACTGCTCGAAATCGATCTCGAACAGTGCTTATTTCCGGCCTATATTCCGCCCTATGCCGGGAATATCCGCTTGAAAACGCCCGGCGATCCCTCTTCGTGGACCATGTGGGGTCGAATCTCAGAGTTCCAGACCGGCGTGACCATGGGACTCCAGGCCTTCCAGCCCTCGCCGTTAACCACGTCCATGGACTCCATCTCGTGCACCGTCGAGTACTTGGGCGCGCCCATGACCGCCTGCCACCGCCTGGCCCGGATGTAGCCTGGGATCTTCAGAGCCTCGGGCAAACGCTCCGTGTTGTAGGCGTGGTTGAACTTCTCGTCCATTCCCTCCGGCACGGACATCCGCCCCACCAGGATCACCGGCGCCATGCCGGCGTTGGCCGTCTCCTCCGAAACGTCGTCCGGGTAGATGCGGGTGTACAGGTTCCGGATGTATTTGGTGCCGATCACGCTGGGCGACATGCGCTTGGACCACTCGGTGGGCTCCTTGAGCCACTTCTGCCAGGCGTCCGAGTGCCACGCGTCGACCGAAGCCAATTCGTAACAGGCCAGGTACTTTGGTCCGCCCTGCACCGCCTCGTACCGGGCGGCGTTCAGCACGCCGGGAATGGACAGGCGCTCGGGGATGTGCTCCTCGTTGTACCACCGGTTGTACTCTTCGTCGTGTTCGGCCGCCACGTCGCTGTAGACCATCAGCAGGCCGTCGCCTTTCTTCGCCGCCATATCTGCCTCCAAACCTAGATTCTGTTTGTTGAATGCCGTGTTTTAGCCGCCGGGAAAGTAATGTTCCCCGGTTTCGTAGCTTTCCAGCGCGTACCGCACAGCGTGGAACAATGGCTCCGGCAGGTCGTCCAGAGGATGCCAGCCGCTTTCGTAGAAGGCGTCCGGTTCCATCAAGCGGGGCTCCTGGTCGCCGATGTCGCCGATAAACTCCACGTCCACGTAGTGCTTGCCGTAGGCGATGATGTTGCTGAAACAGAGGAACCTCATGTCGCCCACCGTCACGCCCAGTTCTTCCATGGCTTCCCGCCGGCCACATTCTTCGAGCGTCTCCCCATTCTCCAAATGACCGCCCGCCGATGCCCAGGTGTGTTCGCCGTGAGCGCCATGCCGTTTGGCCAGAAATACCTTGCCGTCACGCACGAATATCACGCCTACGCCAACCTGGGGTCTTTGAGTCTCTGGAGCCATCTCGCCGAGTATAGCATGGGCCCGGACGCCCACTCGCCCGCGGCGAACGCGTGCCCTATAATTGGCCGATATTCGACAACGGCGGAATCCGTCAGTACCCACCAGAGGAATGGAGAAAGACTGTGGCAGACCAGGAACGGTTGGTAAGAACCCTGATCGAGATGATTAAGATTGACAGCCCCAGCGGGGAGGAAGACGCCATGGACCGGGAGGTAAGCTCCCGCCTGGCAGCCTTGGGACTGAAGGTGTCCCATGACTCTTACAACAATGTGATTGCCTCACTGCCAGGGCAGGGCCAACCGGTGATGCTCTCCGCCCATCTGGACACCGTGGAGCCGGGCCGGGGTATCAAGCCCGTGATTGACGGGGGCGTGCTGCGCTCCGATGGCAGCACCATCTTGGGCGGCGACTGCAAAGCCGGGGTGGCCATCGTCCTAGAAGCCCTCACCGCGGCGTTGGAGCCGGGTGGCAGCAACCGGGCCATCGAGGTCGTGTTCACCCGCCATGAGGAGGGCGGCCTGGTGGGGGCACACCATCTCGACTTCAGCATGATCAAGTCTAAAGAGGGCATCGTTTTCGACGGCGAAGGCCCGCCCAACCGCATCTGCGTGTCGGCGCCTTCTCAGAACGTGGTTACCGCCACCATTACCGGGCGCGCCGCCCATGCCGGGCTGGAACCCGAGAAGGGCATCTCCGCCCTGATCATCGCCGCCGAGATACTGGGCCGGCTGCCCCTGGGACGCATCGACGAAGAGACCACCGCCAACATCGGGCGGCTTGAGGGCGGCCTGAAGCGCAACATCATCCCCGAGCAGGCGTTCTTGGACGGCGAATTCCGCAGCCGGGACAACGAGAAGCTGGCCGATGTGGAGCGCAAGTTCCGCAGCGTGTTCGACGAAGTCGCCTCCCGGTACCGCGAGGCCAAGATAGACCTGGAAATCGTGAACACCTATCAGGCCTACCATGTGGCCGCCGACAGCCAGGCCGTAGCCACCATCGGGCGGGCGCTGGCCGGCATGGGTCTGGAGCCCATCTTGGAGTCCACCGGCGGTGGGTCCGACGCCAATGTATTCATCGAGAAGGGAATCACAGCCATACCGGTGGGCATCGGGGTCCGCGATTTCCATACCACCTGGGAGACAGCCGTAATCTCCGAGGTGCTGCTGGGCGCCCAGATGTGCGAGGCGGTTATCCGGGGGACGTAAGATGGGCAAGAGGAGACCAGGTTGACTGGTCAACCTTACGGCCCAGATAATGACCTGGGGCGGTAACGTGTCAACTAACGATAGAATACTTTCCCGGGTTTTAGGCGGTGCTTCAGATTCAAATATTCCATTCAACCATCTCCGCCAATTGCTTTTGCGCTTAGGGTTCGAAGAGCGAGTCAGAGACAGTCACCCTATTTTTCGGAAAAACGGTGTGGATGAGCGCATCAACTTGCAGAGAGACGGCAGCAAAGCGAAGGTTTACCAAGTCCGGCAAGTAAGAGCCATGATTCTGAAATACGGCTACGGCCACGAGGGCTGATGCACAAATATGAAATAATCCTATACTGGTCCGAAGAGGACAAGGTTTTCGTCGCGGAGGTACCAGAGCTTTCCGGATGCATCACTCACGGGGAATCGCAAGAGGAGGCACTGGCTGCGGCCCAAGACGCGGTCCAGCTCTGGATCGACACTTCCAAGGAGTTCGGCGACCCGATTCCCAAACCGAAAGGCCGGCGTCCCATGTTGGCCTGAGTTCTCCTGCACTCAAACATTGACAACGCCCTTGACCAGAATCTCAATCTCCAAATCATCATCGAATTAACCGCCGGGTTCGCGGAAATGCACAGTAAGGCCCGAACCACTCTCAAGCGCACCGATAAAGTTAACGGCTTCTCAGCCGGAAGGAATAGCCCCGATGTCAGACATGCCCAGCGAGCAGTCTATCCAGAAGATGCGCGTCTTCGTGGAGAAATATTGTGAGAAATCCGGAACAACCGTTTCCCCTATCGAGGGCGTGACCGAGCAAGTTATCCTTGGCCTGGCTCAGAACATCGACGAGATCGGAAGGCCCCTGTGCCCATGCCGGTTCTATCCAGATAAGAACGAAGAGAAGAAGCATCGCACCTGGATGTGCGCCTGCGACGACATGCAGATCTACAAGTATTGTCATTGAATGCTCTTCGTTAATGAGGATGGATTCCCCATAACGGAATATCTGCCCGAAGACCACGAAGGCCGGAAATCATACGGCATTATCAAAGACCCAGACCCCACTAAAGGACGGCCTCTCAGGCACAAAAGTGAGGAAAGGGAACAAGAGCGGAAAGACCGGCCTTCCTAGCCGGACGGACCCAACCGCACCAACGGCCGGTTACCCTGGCATGTTTCGGCTGCACGGCCGACGGCCATCCTAAAGATTCGCGATTCGATAGCGCAGGAGGATTCACATGGCCACGATCAATAAAAAGCGTCAATTGGGCCGGCCGGTCTCAATCGTTGGCGCCGGCCTGTCACAATTTGGGGCCTTCCCCGAGAAGGACAGCCGCGACCTGTTCGTGGAGGCCTTCCAAGACATGGTCCAGAGCATGGACAAAGGTTTCGACATCCACGACATCGAATGCGCCTACGTGGGCAACTACTCCTCCGACCTGTTTGAGCACCAAGGCCACACCGCCCCCATCGTGGCCGACTGGCTGGGCATAACGCCCATCCCCATCACTCGCATCGAGAACGCCTGCGCCAGCAGCGGCAGCGCCCTCCGCGAAGGTGTGATGGCGATAGCCAGCGGCATGTACGACGTGGTGCTGGTCGGCGGCATGGAGAAGATGACCAATCTGCCCACCGACGGCGTAACCGACGTTCTAGCCTCCGCGGCCGACGGACTTTACGAGGTGCCGTCCGGGCTGACCTTCCCAGGCATCTTCGGCGCCATCGCCAAGGCCCACATGGACCGCTACGAGACCAACCTTGACCACCTCCTAAAGGTGGGCATCAAGAACCACCAGAACGGCGCGCTGAACCCCAAAGCCCAGTTCCAGCAGACCATCACCGAGATGATGGAGCGCCGGAAGGCCCGGGCCCAAGAACGCGGCCAAGAGGTGCCCGCTTGGGAGACCGACCTGGATTTCCTGAGAGATGACCGCTCCAATCCCTGGATCGCCTGGCCCCTGCGCTTGTACGACTGCGCCCCCATCACCGACGGCGCGTCCTGCGTGTTGCTGGTGTCGGCCGAGATCGCCGATAACTTCACCGACACGCCCATCAGCGTCGCGGGCATCGGACAGGCCACCGGCAAGCCGCTGCACGACTCGGAGGAACTGACCTCACTCTCCGCCGCCAAGGCCGCCTCACAGCAGGCCTACGACATGGCCGGAATCACCGTGGCCGACATCGACCTGGCGGAGGTCCACGATTGCTTCACTATCGCCGAGATCGTCGCCAGCGAAGACCTGGGCTTTTTCGCTCCGGGCGAGGGTCCGCGGGCGGTTGACGAAGGCCGGACGGCGCGGGACGGCGACCATCCCATCAACACCTCGGGCGGCCTGAAAGCCAAAGGCCACCCCGTGGGCGCTTCGGGCGTGGGTCAGGTCATCGAGATCTACCACCAACTGCGCGGCGAGGCCGGAGAGCGTCAGATGAAGAAGGCCAACCCCAGCGTGGGCATCACCCATAACGTGGGCGGCACCGGCGGGACCTGCGTGGTAAACGTGCTGCGGCGGGAGTCCTAGCCATGACCAGCGAATTCAACGCCGCCGCCTTCTACAAACACCTCAAGGAAGGAAAGAAGTTGATGGGGGTGAAGTGCCAGGACTGCGGCCACCTGTCGCCTGAGCCGCGGCCCATGTGCCCGGTCTGCCACGGATTCAACATGGAGTGGCGCCAGTTCAGCGGCAGGGCCAAGCTCAGTACCTTCACCTGCATATCCATCGTTTCTGCAGCCATGGCCGCCAAGGGCTACGGACGGGACAACCCCTGCTGCGCCGGAATCGTCACTCTGGAGGAAGGCCCCCGTATCAGCGCCAGGATCAACGGCGTTGACGGCCGAAACCCCCAGGACATCAAGACCGGGATGGACGTGGTGTTGGACCTTGAAGACGTGGACGAGGAATCGCCCTCCCTGGCGTTCAAGCCAGCCTGATCCCCTCTCAAGTAATCTCCAAAAGGCAAAAGAAAAAGGCCTCCCCATCCGAACTGGATGGGAGGGCCTTTTTCCATCTGGTGCGCTTGGTCTTGGCCTAGTCGAAGCCGCGGGTGCCGACCCAGCCGTGGGCTGAAACGTCAATCATCTCGCCGTTGGGGCCGGTGTACTTGATCTCCACATTGGCGTGGCGGGGTCCGCCCATGCCCACACCCAGAGCATTGTTGACCTCGTCCATCGGGGCGGAGTTGTTGGCAGCCAGCTTCCTCTCAACGTCCTCCAGGTCTTCGACCTCGAAGCCGATATGGTGAATGCCGCTGTAGTCCTTGCCGCGCTCTCCAGCCACCGCGTCGTTCTGGAAGTCCAAGATGGCCATGTTCACATTTCCGTCGCTGAGGAAAAAGCCATTGGCGTTGGCGCTTTCCAGCTGAGCGATCTCGCGAAGACCGAAAACGTCTTTGTAGAAGGAAGCGGTCTTCGCCGCATCCTGGGTGGCAATAGCGATGTGCTTAATCTTGGGCATCTCGAGACCCCTCCTGCCGGTTTTTTTATCGAATCTCCAGACCGTGCGTCTGGGTTGACCAAAGATACCACGTTTGGCCGAAAAATGTCACTTTGGCCGCGGATAGATCCACGCCTGAGTTATTCCCGTTGCCACACCACCGGTTTACACCTGGCCTTGCTAAAACTACAATGGATTCCTCATTTAGAATCCATCTGCGAATGACTGCCTCCCGCGCCGGTCCAGGTCCGGCGGACCGGAGGGAGAACATCGAAAACTGACGCAAGAATGAAAACCGCAAACTGCATCATTGAAAGTATGGCAGCGGGGGATTGGGCGGCGGTTAGGAACATTTACCAAGAGGGCATCGCCACGGAGAATGCCACCGTGGAGACTCAAGCGCCCGCTTGGGAGCATTGGGACGGCGTCCACCGGCGGGACTGCCGGCTGGTCGCCAGAGACAACGGCAACACTGTCGTTGGCTGGGCCGCCCTTACGCCGGTATCTAGCCGTGAGGCCTACAACGGCGTGGCTGAGGTGAGCGTCTACGTAGCCGAGCACGCCAGGGGCAACGGCATCGGAAAGCTCTTGCTCAGTTCCCTGGTTGAGGAATCCGAAGCCGCCGGGATATGGACCCTGCAGGCAATGATCTTCGTCGAGAACGAAGCCAGCATCACCCTGCACTCCGCCTGCGGGTTCCGCTCGGTGGGCACCAGAGAGCGGATCGGCTGTCTTCACGGCAAGTGGCGCGACACCCTCCTGATGGAACGCCGCAGCGGAGTGATCGGCGCCTGATTCAAGTTAATCAGGGCCGCGCCGCGGTCTTACCGGCGCATAGTTTCTTCGGCCACCAGACCCAGCACCCAGGCTCGTGGGGCGTCATGATTCCTTGATTTCGCCGCATGTTAGAATACCCTCGACCGTCCGCCTAACCCGGCCGATCGTCCAACAGAAATACCTAGTAGAGAGGATGATTGGCGGAGCAACCTGGCGGACCCCAGCGTCCCAGATGTCTCGGTTGATTTTCCCGACGGACTACCCAGGGGACCACCCAGGAGACTACCCAGGAGACTAATGGAACACAGACGGAGGATGTAAGCATGGCGATTCCCAAGCGCATGAAATTCGGCGTCTTCATGGCTCCTTTCCACCGGGTGGGCGAGAACCCCACTCTGGCCTTGGAACGGGACCTGGAGCTGCTCCAATGGCTGGACACCCTGGGCTTCGACGAGGCCTATATCGGCGAGCACCACAGCGCGGGGTGGGAGACCATCGCGTCGCCCGAGTTGTTCATGGCCACCGCCGCCGAGCGCACTCGCCACATCCGGCTGGGCACCGGCGTCACCAGCCTCCCTTACCACCATCCATTCATGGTGGCCAACCGCATGGTCCAGCTTGACCATTTGACCAGAGGCCGGGTGATTCTGGGTTGCGGCCCGGGCGCGCTGGCTTCCGACGCCCTGATGCTGGGCATCAAACCCGAGAGGCAGCGCGCCATGATGGAAGAGTCGTTGGACGCCATCGTGCGGCTGATGTCCGACCCTGAACCCTTCTCCTGCAAGACCGATTGGTTCGAGATGAACGAAGCTGTTTTGCAGCTTCGTCCCTACCAGGACCCCATCGTCCCGGTGGCCGTTGCCTCCGTGGAATCCCCCGCCGGCGTCACCCTGGCCGGCAAGCACGGCGCGTCCGTACTGTCCCTCAGCGTGCCCCGCGACACCATCCGCAAAACGTCGTTGGCCGAGCTCTGGACCATCGCCGAGGAAACGGCGGCTGAGCACGGCAAGACCATGCGCCGCGAGGACTGGGGCGTGGTGATGGGCATGCACCTGGCCGACAGCAAGAAGCAGGCCATCAAAGACATCAAGGAAGGCGCGGCAAATGTGGTCACCGAATACTTTGGCCGCACCCTGGGCAACCCGGTGCCGGACGTCCCCCGCGACCAGATCGTGGACTACATGGTGGACCACAACCAGTGGATCGTCGGCACACCCGACGACTGCATCGCCGGCATCAACCGCCTGCAGGAGATCACCGGCGGCTTCGGCAAGTTCATGATGCGGGTGGAAGACTGGGCGCCCCGCGACAAGATCCACCGGAGCTACGAACTGTTGGCCCGGTACGTGATGCCCCATTTCCAGGGCAGCTTGGATGGAATTAAGATATCCAACGAATGGGCCAGCGAACGCCGCGAGGCCCTGCAGCAGAACCGTTACGCCGGCATCAAGGCGGCCACCGACCGGTTCGACGCCAACCGGAATTAGCCTAAAGCCACCAGCCGTCAGGTTTCGGCTTTTCGATGAACAAAAAGGGGCGCTGAGATTATTCAGCGCCCCTTTCATCATGAATCTCCCACACCTGTAGGTTCGTAGAATATTAACCCTTCTGTTGTATCCTTAACCGGCGAACGGTATTAAGATGTATTAAAGGCGGCATCAACCAGCGGAAGCCACCAGGCCTACCGTTCCCGGCCAAACTCCGAGTGCACGCCAAAAAGAGGCGGTCCCTATGCGCAAGACAAAGATTGTCGTTACCATCGGCCCATCATCCAGCAGCCCCGAGATTTTGGACAGATTCATCGAACGGGGCATCGATTGCGCCAGGCTGAATTTCTCCCACGGGACACTGGATGAGCACGCCGAAGTGATTGCCAACATCCGCCGGCTGTCCAAGAAGCACGGACGGCCCGTGGCAATTCTCCAGGACCTGGGCGGCATCAAGCTGCGCCTGGGCCGTTTGGAAGAGCCCGTCTTGCTGAACCATGGCGACAATGTCAGCCTGGTCCCCGAGAACAGCACCCAAGAAGCCGGAGTGCTGCCCTTTCCCCAGCCAGGGGTGCTCCGGAACATCGAGCCGGGGCACAACATTTTCATCGCCGACGGCACCGTGCGGCTGCACGTTACGGCGGCCAGCCCATCCCGAGTGGAAGCCACTGTCCTGTCTTCGGGCGTGGTCTCGTCTTTCAAGGGTGTAAACCTCCCCGGCGTGCCCATCGACGAACCGGTATTGACCGAGCAGGATAAGATTGCGCTCCAGTTCGGCGTCGAGCATGGCGTTGACTGGGTCGCCCTGTCTTTCGTGCGCAGCGCCGAGGACATTCTCTATGCCAGGGAACACCTGAACGCCGCCGGCAGCAAGGCTCTGGTAATGGCCAAGCTGGAACGGGGCGAGGGTGTGGACAACATCGACTCCATCCTCCCCGAGGTTGACGGCATCATGGTGGCCAGGGGCGACCTGGGCGTGGAGATTCCGATGGAGCGGGTGACCATCGTCCAGAAACAACTGGTGGCCAAGTCCAACGAGGCCGGCAAGCTCTCGGTCATCGCCACGCAGATGCTCTGGTCCATGGTCGTGGCCCCGGCCCCAACCAGGGCTGAGATATCGGATGTGACCAATGCCGTGTTGGACCGTTGCGACGCCGTGATGCTCTCGGATGAGACCGCCATGGGCCAATACCCGCTGGAAGCCCTTAACATGTTCGATGCCACGATCAGAGAAACCGAGAAGATCTATCCCTACTTCAGCGACTTGGGCTCAGGGGACCGCACTCAGGCGATCACGTCGGCGGCGGCGCGGCTGGTCCGTTCTCTCGGCGCCAAACCGGTGGTGGTGACCAGCACGGGAAGGGCCGCTTTCGAGCTGTCCCGGTTCCGGCCCGATCAGGACGTGCTGGCCTTTTCCCACGACAGCGCCGTGCTGCAAAAGCTGTGCCTGGGCTGGGGCATCCGTCCCGGCGGAGTGATTCCGCCCCAACAAGACATGGCCAAGTTGGTGGGTTCAGTCATCAAGTCAGGATTGGAAGGCGGCGTGATTTCCGAGACCGATGTCGTGACCATCGTTCACGGCTTCCTGCCAGGAGTTTCCGGCACCACCAACGCGGTGCAGGTATTGGACATGCGGGAATACCTATCCCAGGTCAGCGCGGAGCCCGCGGCAGCCGCCAAGAATTAGACCTGTGTCCCTTGCGGGTAGAAACCGTATCGCATTTGCCTTCCTGATGGCTCTGGTGGCGGCCGTTTTCCTGGTCGCCTGCGAATCAGAGATCACATCTGCCACGCAGTCCGCTGGACCTGATGCGGAGCCAACAGTGGCGCCCACATCCACCCCCGTTCCCTACCGGGAGTTCGCCGATGCCGAGGTCCCGCCGGCGGACCCGGAGCGTCTGGCCCGGTTGACCGATCTGCTGTCACTGGTGCCCGATAACCACGGCGCGGCGGTCTATCTTGACGTGGAGCTATTACGGTCGGACCCCGTTCTGTCCAGTATCATCACCGCCGAAGTCTTGGGGTTGGATTCGGCATTGCCGTCGATCGTCACCGGCCTGGTCAACTCTATCGCAATCGCGGCCGACCTAAAGACCCAAACCCTGGTCACGGCCTTCCAAAGCGACATCGCAATAGCAAACCTGCTCCAGTTCGCCAGCAACTTTGGCTTGCCCTTAACCACCGGAGGCCCCGTGCCCCATGAGGGCCACGACATCTGGAACATCGACTTCCAAGGAAACGTCTTGGCCATTGGCGAAGCCGGCGACTCCACCGGTGTGGCGGCAGGTGGTCTGGTAGCGGCAGCCTCCGAAGCGCGGGGGCTGGTCGTAGCCTCGCTCGATGCCTTTGACGGCCGGTCTGCGGGGCTTCTCGACGCACCGGGGCTATCCGCTCTGATGGCGGATGTGCCCTCCGGGTTCGCGGCGGCAGCGCTCTCCCAATGCCAGGTGCTGCCATTGTTGAACAGCGTACCTGAATTGCCCGGCTGCACCGGCGCGGTCGCCTCCGCCAGTTTGCTCTCTGACGAACTGGCGGTCGTCCATGCCCTGATCGGATTCGAGGACGAGGACCAGGCCGCGGCGGCCATGCAGCTGGCCGCGGGGGCTTTGGAAAGTCAAAAGGCAACCCGGGACTTTGAAGACTTGGGCGTTCGCCAAGAGGGTGCCAACGTAAGGGCCAGGGTGATCGTCGAGGTGGCCAAGATCGCCGACGCGTTCCAGATGTTCGCGCCGGACAACTGACCTGAACTAGTAGTTGTTCGGGAGAGAATGGGGCAGGAAGGTCTTGCCCATCAGATAAAGGTCGATGGCTCGAGCGGTTTCCCGGCCTTCGGCAATGGCCCAGACCACTAGCGACTGGCCCCTGGCCGCGTCGCCGGCCGCGAACACTCCCGGAACGTTGCTCATGCGGTTAGCGTCGATGGCGATGTTGCCTCGGCCGTCCAGTTCCACTCCGATCTGCGCCAGCATGCCGTCCTGCTCGGGGTGCAAAAACCCCATTGCCAGCAGGGTCAATTCGGTTTCAATCTCAAACTCACTGCCAGGAATCTCTTCCATGGATGGCCGGCCTCCGTCGACGCCCGGCTTCCATTCCACCCGCACCCCGTGCAGTTTCTCCAGCTTACCGTCGCTGCCCGAGAACGATTTGGTCAATATCGAATAGTCTCGGATCCCGCCTTCTTCGTGGGCCGGCGACGACCGCAGAATCATGGGCCATTGGGGCCAGGGGTTGTTACTGGGCCTTTTTTCCGGAGGCTCATCCAGCAGCTCCAATTGGTGCACAACCTCAGCGCCCTGGCGTATCGCCGTGCCAAGACAGTCGGCGCCGGTGTCTCCACCGCCCAGGATGACCACCCGTTTGCCCTCGGCCTCGATGCGTTCACCCTCGGAGAATTCCTCTCCAGATAGGACTTTGTTCTGCTGGGAGAGGTAGTCCATGGCCAGATGGACGCCGTCCAAGTCCCTTCCCGGCACGTCCAATTCCCGCGCCTGGGTCGACCCGCAGGCCAAACAGACCGCGTCGAACTCGGAGAGCAGCCGGTCGACAGGGAAATCCATGCCGACGTTGGTGTTGGTCAAGAAGGTGATGCCCTCTTGGGTCATCAGGTCGATGCGGCGCTGGACCACGTTCTTTTCCAGCTTGAATTCGGGGATGCCCAACGTGAGCAAGCCGCCGATGTAACTGGCCCGTTCGAAAACTGTGACCAGATGGCCGGCGCGGTTCAGCTGCTGGGCGGCGGCCAAGCCGGAAGGGCCCGACCCAACAACGGCGACCTTTTTACCGGTCCGTTTGGCCGGCGGTTCGGGTTTGACCCACCCGTTCTCATAACCCCGCTCGACGATCTCTTTCTCGATGTATTCGATGGTCACCGGGTCGGCGTTTATGCTGAGTACGCAACTGGCCTCGCAGGGCGCGGGGCAGACACGGCCGGTGAATTCGGGGAAATTGTTGGTGGAGAGCAGAATCTCAAGCGCCCCTTTCCAATCACCCTTGTACACTTGGTGATTGAACTCGGGGATAACATTACCCAGAGGACAGCCCATGTGACAAAAGGGCACGGCGCAATCCATACACCGTGAGCCTTGCTCTTTGGCCTCGGCTTCGCCCCAGGGTTGGTAGAACTCGCGGTAGTCGCCTTTTCTCTCTGCCGCCGGACGCCTCTCGGGGGGCTTCCGGCCCGATTCCATGAAGCCTTCGGGTTTACCCATTTCCGACCGCTTCCAACTCCCGCTCGGTCCCCTCCCCATCCCTGCGCTTCCGCTCTTCCAGTACCCGGCGGTAGTCTCGGGGCATGATCTTCTTGAAACGTTTTACGGATGCATCCCAGTCGGCCAACACCTTGGTTGCCGGGTTGCTGCCGGTGTATTTCTTGTGGTCTTCGATCAGCCCTTTAAGGGTGGCGATATCTTCGGGGTCCGTCACCGGTTCCAGGTCGGCCATGCCGTCGTTGAACCGGATATGGAAGTCGTCGTTTTCGTCATAAACAAATGCTATTCCGCCGCTCATTCCGGCGGCGAAGTTCCGGCCCGTGGCGCCCAGGATCACTGCCACGCCACCGGTCATGTATTCGCAACCGTGGTCTCCCACGGCTTCAACCACCGTTCGTACTCCGCTATTGCGGACGCAGAACCGTTCGCCGGCCACTCCGTTGATGAAGACCTGACCGCCGGTCGCGCCGTACATGGCCACGTTTCCGATGATAATGTTCTCTTCGGGCACGAACGTGGCTTCGGGATCGGGACAGACCACGATGCGGCCGCCCGACATCCCCTTGCCCATGTAGTCGTTGGTGTCTCCAAACAGATTGATGTTGATGCCCCTGGCCAGGAACGCTCCGAAGCTCTGACCCGCGGAGCCGGTCAACTTGATGTTGATGGTGTCGTCGGGCAGGCCATCTTCACCGTAGAGCTTGGCGACTTTGCCGCTGAGCATGGCGCCGACCGTCCGGTTGGAGTTGTGGATGGGCAGGTCGATCTGCACCGGCTTCTTATCCGAGATTGCCGTCTGGGCCAGAGCGATCAACTGGTGGTCCAGGGCCTTGTCCAAGCCGTGGTCCTGTTTTCGGTCGCAGTACACCGGCTCGTTGGGGTCGCTGGACTCCTGGCGGTGCAGCAGCCGGGAGAGGTCGATCCCTTGGGTCTTCCAATGCTCCGACGCCTCCTGAACATTCAGAACGTCCGTCCGCCCAATCATCTCGGCCACGGTCCGGAAACCGAGCCCGGCCATGATCTCCCGCATCTCTTCCGCGATGAAGGTGAAATAGTTGACCAGATGCTCCGGCTTGCCGGTGAATTTTTTCCGCAGTTCCGGGTCCTGGGTGGCGATGCCAACCGAGCAGGTGTTCATGTGGCACTTGCGGAGCATGATGCAGCCGCTGACCACCAGGGCGGAGGTGGAGAACCCGAACTCTTCCGCACCCAGAATCGCGGCGATGGCGGCGTCCCGGCCGGTCTTGAGCTGGCCGTCGGTCTGGACCACGATACGGCTCCGCAGGCCATTGGCCACCAGCACTTGCTGGGTCTCGGCCACGCCTAATTCCCAGGGCAGTCCGGCGTGTTTGATGGACGACTCAGGCGACGCGCCGGTGCCTCCGTCGTGACCGCTGATCAGCACCACGTCGCCGTGGCCCTTGGCCACGCCGGCAGAGATGGTGCCAACGCCGACCTCCGCCACCAGCTTCACGTGGATCCTAGCGTCGGGGTTGATGTTCTTCAGGTCATGGATCAATTGGGCCAGGTCTTCGATGGAATATATGTCGTGATGGGGCGGCGGGGAGATCAACTCCACGCCGGGAGTGGTCTTCCTGACCCACCCGATATATTCGTCGACCTTGTGGCCCGGCAGTTGCCCGCCCTCGCCCGGCTTGGCGCCCTGGGCCATTTTGATCTGCAGGTCGGTCGCGTTGATCAGGTAGTTGGGAGTCACGCCGAACCGGCCCGAGGCAACCTGTTTGATGGCGCTGCTCCGGGAGTCGCCGTTCTCATCCAACCAATACCGGCGGTAGTCCTCTCCGCCTTCGCCCGTATTGCTGCGGGCGGACATGCGGTTCATGGCGATGGCCATGGTCTCGTGGGCTTCCCGGCTGATGGAGCCGAGAGACGCCGCTCCGGTGGCGAACCGCTTCACGATCTGGAAAGCGGGCTCCACCTCTTCGATGGGCACCGGGGTGCGGTCAGACTTGAATCCCAGCAGGCCGCGAAGCGTGGCCAGCTTCCGGCTCTGATCGTCGGAATAGCGGCTGAACTCTTTGTAAGCAGCCCAGTTGTTGGTGCGGGCGGCATGCTGCAGCTTGGCGATGGAATCGGGGTTCCATTGGTGGTGCTCCTCGCCTCTGCGCCACTGGTAGGCGCCGCCCATGCGCAGGTGTTGGTTCGCCGCGATCTCCACCGAGCCGAATGCCCGGTCGTGGCGCTCCGAAGCCTCGCGTTCTATGCCATCTAGGCCGATCCCGCCGACTCGGGACGATGTCCCAGTGAAGTAATCGTCAATCACCTCTTGGCTCAGTCCCACAGCCTCGAAGATCTGCGCGCCGTGGTAGCTCTGCACGGTTGAGATGCCCATCTTGGACATCACCTTCAGCACGCCTTTCTCGTTGGCCTTGAGGTAATTCTTCTGGGCGTACTCGGGCTTGGTCCCGTTCAATTGCCCGGTCTGGGCCAGGTCGTGCACCGTGGCCAGGGCCGCATACGGGTTCACCGCGCTGGCGCCATAGCCGATCAACAACGCGAAATGGTGGACCTCCCTGGCGTCGCCGTTCTCCAATACCAGGGCGGCTTTGGTCCGGGTGCCTTCGCGGATCAGGTGGTGGTGGACCGCTGACACCGAGAGCAGCCCAGGGATGGGCGCCCAACGGCCGTCGATTCCCCGGTCGGACAACACTATGATCGTGACGCCGTCTTTGATGGCTTGGGACGCCTGCTGCCGCAGACCGTCCAAGGCCTTTTTGAGAGCGCCATCCCCAGCCTCGCGGTCGTACAACGCCGAAAGTGTGCGGGAGTGCAGGCCATCAAGCTCCAGGTTTTTTATCTTGGCCAATTCCGAATCGTCGAGGATCGGCGAACTCAGCTTCAACTGGCGGCAATGCGCCGGGGTCTCTTCAAACAGGTTCTGCTCGCCGCCAACAAAGGCCGCCACGGAGGTGACCAGTTCCTCCCGGATGGCGTCGAGTGGCGGGTTGGTCACCTGGGCGAACAACTGCTTGAAGTAGTGGTACAGGATCTGGTTCTGATCGGAAAGCACAGCCAGGGGCGCGTCATTGCCCATGGACCCGATGGCTTCGCTGCCGTTGGCGGCCATGACCGAAGTCAACATGCGAATCTCTTCGACGTTGTAGCCAAAGGCCTGCTGCATCCGCACCAGGTCAGCGGGGTCTATCGCCTCGGCTTCGGGCGGCTCTGGCAGGTCTTCCAGGGTTACCTTGTTGTCTTTCAGCCACTGGCCGTAGGGCTTCCGGGTGGCCAGATCGTGCTTCAATTCCTCGTCGCCGATGATCCGGCCCTGTTCCAAACTTACCAGGAACATGCGGCCCGGCTGCAGCCGTCCTTTCGATTTGACGTCCGCGGGAGGCACAGGCAACACGCCGGTCTCCGACGCCATCACCAGCTTGTCCTCGTTGGTTATCAGGTAGCGGAAGGGGCGCAGGCCGTTGCGATCGAGCAGGGCGCAGATGCTTTTGCCATCGGAGGCCACGATCATGGCCGGGCCGTCCCAAGGCTCCATCAGGGAAGAGTGATATTCGTAAAAATCCTTCTTCTCTTGGGACATGGTCTCGTGCTGGTCCCATGCCTCGGGGATGAGCATCAGCATGGAATGGTCCAGGTCGCGGCCCGTCATATGGAGCAGTTCCAGAGCGTTGTCCAGGCTGGCGGTGTCGCTATCGCCGGGGTTGGTCACCGGGGCGATCTTGGCCATGTCATCGCCGAACAGAGGCGATTTGAACTGTGACTCCCTGGCGTGCATCCAGTTGACGTTGCCCCGAAGGGTGTTGATCTCGCCGTTGTGGGCCAGGTAGCGGTAGGGGTGGGCCAGCCGCCAGCTTCCCAGCGTGTTGGTGCTGAACCGCGAGTGGATCAGCGAGAATGCGCTGACCACGTCCGAGTCTTGCAGGTCTAGGAAGAACTCTGCTATCTGGTGGGCCATGAGCAGGCCCTTATAAACGATGGTGTTGCAGGACATGCTGCAGATGTAGAAGCAGTCGGCTTCCTCTTCGCTCAGCCCCGAATCTGCTAGGGAATGCTCCAAGACCTTCCGGGCCACGTAGAGCTTCCGCTCCAGGTCGGCGGGGTCCTTGATGGCCGGACCCGGTCCGATGAAAACCTGGGTGATGTAGGGGCATACCGACCGCGCGTCCTCGCCGATCTTGGTTTGGTCGATGGGCACTTCGCGCCAGCCCAAGACTTTCAGTCCCTCAGATTCGATCACATTGTTGATCATGCTCTGGCAGGCGTCACGCGCACTGGGCGGCAGAAACACCATGCCGACGCCGTACTGGCCGGCCGGGGGCAGGTCCATGCCCAAGGTTGCGGCTTCCCGTTCAAACAACTTGGACGGTATCTGAATCAACATACCGGCGCCGTCGCCGGTCTCCGGGTCGCGCCCGGCGGCGCCACGGTGGCCCAGGTTGATCAATACCTGCACGCCCTCGTCGATGATCTGGTGCGTCTTCTGACCCTTTATGTTGGCGACCACGCCTACGCCACAGGCATCGTGCTCCTGCTGCGGCGAGTAAAGTCCTTGCTTAGCCAGTTCTTTTAAGGGGTCCATCAGCCGATAACCTATCTAAAAACCCGGTACGAGATTCAGCGCAACATTTTTTCGAAACGCCCTGGGGAAATACCCTGGGGAAATACCCTGGGGAAACACTCTGGAAAACGCCTAATCGCCGCTAGTCACGGCGTAAGCACAATCCTCCCTGAAAAACAGGGCCGCGAAACGATTTTGTTAAATATATCACAATATCAGAATGGCACAAGTCCTGAGTTGAGAATCCGATCAGCCGAACGCCTGAAACGCCGGCGGCCACAGGGGCGGGGAGACTCATATCAGATAAATCAGACCTTATTATAAACGCCGGCGCTGCGCCTGGAAATCGAAGAGGCGCAACAACAACGCCGCGCCAATGGCCAACAAGCCAATGACCCCACAAACTTGGGCACGATCATCGCCTGAACGTGGGCCGGATCTGGGTTAGCAGGCGATCCGCTCCGGTCCCAGAATTCCGGCGAAGGCGTCGAAGAATCGGCCGATCTCGCCGGCGGAAACACCCTCAAATAACGCGAGCCGGCCCCAGGCTGCAAGCGCAACCTGGCCCTCATCGATCCCCTCATACGCCCGGGCCACGCCCCAATCACGAAACAGGCCCACTCCGTCCAGGGCCAGGCGCAACTCGGTTACCCGGGCCGGGTTGGCGAAGTTGTAGCTGACCACGATATTGCCGTGCTCCAAGTTATGGGTAATCAACTCATCGGGCAAGCCGTCGGCGTACCAGCCGCATTCCGCCCAGCGGTTCCAATGGTTCCCGGAGGTTGGCGGGGCTGTGCTGTATTCCACCTTCTGACCCTCAGGCACATGGTTGGCAGTGGGCATGATGCTAACCTCGTCCCCGATCGACGTCTCCGATTTCTCGCCGTCAACGGCGGTCATGCCGGAGAACAGACCCGGGATGTCGGACTTGGGGATGTGGATTGTGATGGTCAGCAGGCTGCCGTCGCGCTTGGTTTCCAGTCCGCCGAGCAGCCTGAGCAAGCCTTGGTCCTCAGGTTGTCCAGTGTTTCCAGGCGTCCCGGAAGCACTGGACATTAAAGAGACTATCCCGGTGATGAATCGGTCCAACGATTCGGCGGCTTCTTCAGTGGTGAAATCCATGCCCACAGCAAGTTCCAGGGAGTCGTCCTTCAGGTCGCCGCGAACGGTCAGGATATCCAAGTCCGAGAGGAAATCCAGCGAGATCGGCAGGTCCTCCAGTTGGGGAAGGCTGCCCAGGCGGTCGCCCGAGCCCTGAGGAATCTTAACCGCCAGGTCGAACACCCCGCCTCCCAGGCCGTTGAACGCCTCTATGACGGCCCCCGAGACGGGTTCCGCGTCTCCGGCCCAGAGGTCAATGATGTCCTTGAGCGCCCCACCCGTGCCAAAGGCAAAAGTGCTGTCATCCAGCACGCTCATGGTGGTTTCTCCATCGTCTTCGGCCCAGGAATAAACGTTGATCCCCTTGTAAGCCTCCTTGACCAGACTGGTCCCGGATGCGGCTTCAAGGTCCGCGATCAGCTCGGCCTCGACGAATGTCCCGTGAAGCAGTCCGCCGAAATAATCCGGCTCTGCGCCATCGCCGCTCAAGGAAGCAGCACTGGAAATCTCGGCGAAAACCCCCGCCCGGCTGACGCTGCTGAACAAGTCCCAAGGCTTGGTCTGGTCCGCGGAGAACAGGCTGCCGGCCCCATGTTCATCACCCGAGGCACCGCCGGTCCAATCGGAAGAGTCAAACGGCAAGGCTGAGAAGATATCTTCCAATCCCAGGCCGATTCCGGTTAGAAGCTGGTCAACCTCCACACTCCCGACCAGGTTGGCTCTCTGGGGAACCAGGCTGCCGGTGGTGCGGTTGGAGCCTTCGTCTCCTCCGCCGCATGCGGCCGCGGCCAGTCCCGTCAACAACAGGGCGGCGGCCAGAACTGTCCACTTAAAAACTCGGGTGATGCCCATCTGTCCCTCTCTCATCCATCTTAGCCGCGCCAACTATCGAATCCTTTCCAATCTCAGGCTAGCGTCCGGAGACCATTAACACAATCCACATCCGCCAGATACTTCGTCTTTAATCAGGTCACCGGATCGCATCGGTCGGACCGGCCTGCCTGAATCATTCAGTCTATCGTTCTATCTATCGCCAGTAACCCCCACCAGTAACCCCCGCCAGTAACCCCCGCCAGTAACCCCGTTCGTCCCCAGGCTCTTGGTGGGCAAGAACAACTGGGGGCGCGCACGGTGGTGGTTTGATAGGCTCACCGTGAGCGGCCCTCGTCCTCACCGTGAGTGGCCCTCCTCTTCACCGTAGTTACCCTGGTTTTTGATGCCCTCAATAGTGGTAAAACCCTGCTTGGCGATCCGGCGATGTTGACCCGGTTCCACGCCTGGCCTATACTCGAACCATACTATTTTGCCATCTGAATCGTTCGATATCCAGGTCAAAAACCGGGAGGCGCAGCAACTGGAACCCTCGGAAGTAGCCCAATTAATAGTCGAGGTTGCCTCGGACAAACTTGCCGCCGACATCGTGATGTTGGACCTTCGGGACCTGGCGCCGTTCACCGACTATTTCGTCATTATGACGGCAGACTCGTCTCGGTTGATTCAGGCCCTTGAAGATGACATCTCCACGGCGTTGAACCACGCTGACCTGAACATCCACCGGCGCGAGGGAACCGCGGCATCGGGCTGGGTGCTGTTGGACTGTAGCGATGTCATCATCCACATCTTCGGTCCCGAGGAACGGGATTTCTTCGGATTGGAACGCCTCTGGGCCAGAGCGCCCCAGGTGGTCAGGATCCTCTAGACCCGGTATCTTCGTCTTCTTGAAAGAGAATAAAAATGGGCATCCCGGATGACCGGGATGCCCATTTTTTTAACCGGCCGGCCCGGTTTCCTCGCGCTTATTCCTTGATCCAGGGATCGTTGGCCCGGGTGTAATCCAGCAGCTCCCCGGCGTTGAAGAACAGCGCCAATTCCCGTTCAGCCGACTCCGGGCTGTCCGACCCGTGCACGAGATTGCGGCCGATGTCCAGGCCCAGGTCGCCTCGAATCGTGCCTGGAGGCGAGGTCGTTGGATTGGTCTGACCCATGGTATTCCTGACCGCCTCCACCGCGTTGTCCGCCTCCCAGGCCATGGCCACCACCGGGGCCGAGGTTATGAATTCGACCAGCCCGGCGAAGAATGGCCGGTCCACGTGCTCTCCGTAATGTTGCCGGGCCAGCGCATCGTCCACCTGGATCAATTTCATTCCCACCAATTTCAGGCCGCGCCGCTCCAAACGGCTGATCACCTCTCCGATGAGACCTCGCTGGACCCCATCGGGTTTTACCAGCACTAAAGTGCGCTCCATGCATTCCTCTCTTTCTCGTTGTGTATTTGTCCGGGACCCCGGGACCCTGGACTGCTTCCAGGTACCCGCCGAATCTCTTATCTTGGGACCGGTCTACGTCCTGGTGCTCGCTGAATCTTCCAGCTTGAAATGGACGCCCCTGGATTCCATGTCCCACATGAACGGCGCCGGGTCCAGCGACTCGGGCGCCATCACCCCGGGGCCGGGCAGTTCGCGGGCAACCAACATCCCCGCCCCAACCACCAGGCAGGATGCCGTGGCCAAGGCGATGTCCCCCGGCGGGAAGGAATAGGTCATGGTCAACTCGGTGGGCTGGCCGTCCCTCAGGCCCTTTACCGACACCCGCCTGGGCAGCCCGCCGTGGTCCGCACTCTCGCTGCCTGGCCTAGGGAGTGCCAAGACCCCCGCCGACAGGGCCGCGGGCGTTACCGACACGCCGTCCACCGTGACCGCTTGTTCGGAGGCGAACCCGCCGTCAACCAGGCATTTGAGTATCTCAGTTGTGGCCGGGTCGGAAAACCCCCGCCAGAACGATGCGTGACGCAGTCCTGCGAACGACCCAGGAAGCGTCACCGTTTCCAGTCCCACGTTGTAACAACGAATATAACCCCACGGCGCCGGAAACTCGACATCCCGGTATTGGGACATGCCCTGGCTCTCGGTCCACCGCCCGCCGTCATAGAGAAGGGACGGTTGCCCGAAGAGGGAAAGCCGGTGCCGCCAAACCACGGCGCTGCGGTAGGTGGAGTCGTTCACCATAAAGAACCGGACCTCTTCCACGGCGTCCATCCGGGCAGCGATGTGACGCGCCACTACGTTCGTCTGGCCGGGACTAGCTCCCAGTCCCGGCAGCACGCCAACGCCCCGGTGCTTGGCCAGTGAATCCAGGTATTCCGACTCGAAGACGCTCTGCAGAGTCTCCACATCGTCGTTCACGTCGGCATACGGTATCCCGGCTTCCACCACCGTGCGCATCAGGGACAGGGTGTCTCGGCTGAACGGGCCGGTGGTGTTAAGCGCCACCGAAACGCCAGACAGGGCCTCAGTCACCTGGTCTTCTTGACGGTAGTCCAGCCCGATCGCCGTGACCCTCCCGCCCAGAGTCTCAGCCAAGGCATCGGCCTGGCCTGCCTGGCGGTCGGCAACCACGATCCGGCCGAACCTCTGGTCTTCCAGCAGCAGTCGGGCGGTGGCCGAACCGATGGTCCCGCAGCCGATCAATAATGCCGCCCCGTCGGCCATGGCTATCTGGGCCGGCTTGGCGCTTCTTGAGTGGGCCTGCCGCCCTGCGGAACGCGGTCGCGTTGCTTGGGCACTCCGATGCTGGGCATGCGCAGGTACTCGGGCTGCAGGGTGGTGAGGTCACCCGCTTCACCTGCGGCCAGCTTAGCCCGACCGATCGCGGCCAACGCCCACACCCTTGACGCGGCGACCGGCTGGATGATCACGGCATTGCCGCCCAACTTTTCGGAGACCTGGTCCCGCCAGGCGCTCACGCCCTCGCCGCAAAAGATAGTTTGTCCCGGTCCCTGATCCAAAATCTCTTCCAAGAGTTCAGCGGCGGCGGAAACACGGTCTTCTCTCACCCGGACGCCGTCGGCGGCGAACAGGGCCGTGGCGCATTCTTGGCGGCCGGCCTCCAAAAGCGCGCAGACCGGCATTCCAGTGTCCAGATAGGGATAGGCTTCCAGGTCCAGCGTGCCCACTCCAACGATGGGTTTTCTGGCCGCCAGAGCCAGTCCCTTGGCCGCGCTCACCCCAACCCGCAAGGCGCTGAAACCGCCGGGCCCCAGGGCAACCGCCACGGCATCCAGGTCCCTTACGGACAGGCCATGGCTGTCTAGAATCTGGGCCACGGCGGGCATGAGTTCGGCGGTGTGGTTGATGGTGGAATACCAGGTACGCGAGGCAACGACGCGGCTGTCATCGGCCAGGCCGACGCTGGCGTAACGGGTCGAGGTGTCTATGGCCAAAAGCATGGGTAACTCATAAAAATAGGACGGATCTATGCACCAGATATGGCAGATTGCTTGGCCAGGAGAAGCAGCAGGTCTCTGAACCTGGAATCGGACCGCTCCACGCCGGTCTCCACGGTGATGGTCCTCTGCTCTGCGTCTGCACCGTAGTCCAGGTCGATCTGAAGGCAGTCTTCCGGGAATATCTCCCACGCCCGGTCGGCCCATTCAATGACACAAAGGCCCTCGCCTAGGAGTTGTTCATCCAGGCCCAGGTCCCAGGCCTCAGCGGGGCTCCCCATACGATAGAGGTCAACGTGGTGAAGGGTCAATCTGCCCTTATGCCGGGTCATCAGAACGAAGGTCGGACTGCGCACGTAGCCCTCAACCCCCAGACCCAATGCGATGCCCTGGGTGAGACAGGTCTTGCCCGCGCCCAGCGGCCCGGTCAATAAGATGACATCTCCGGCCGAAGCTTGCTCTCCGATGGTCCGCCCCAGGCTCTGGGTGATTTCGGGGCCAGGCGATACGATGTGCAGGGGTTCGGCCATCGGCTAGACGCTATCCGGACCGAAGTGATCCCAACCGTGGCTGCCGGAAGGGCGATCTGCGCCGTCGGCGTCAACCACCGAGACATGGCCCGGCTGGCCGTCTCCGATCTGGCCTACCACGGCCGCATTGCCGGGGAGACTGGAAACCACATGGTTCACCTTGGCCGGCGGACCGGCGAACAGCAGCACGTAATCCTCACCGCCGCCCAGGGCCAGGTCCACGCAGTCGTTGGGGAACCGGCGGGTCAAGAACGGGTGTATCGGCAGCCGGTCGGCGAAGATGTTGGCCGAAACCCCGCTGGCGCGGCACAGCTTGCCCAGGTCGTCGACCAGCCCGTCGCTCACGTCCATGGCCGTGGCGATCTCGGTTTCAACCAAGAACAACCCGGCAGCCACGGCGGGGCGGGGACGCCGGTGGCTCTCCCGCAGGTAGTCGG
>MUCI01000016.1 GCA_002816575.1 SAR202 cluster bacterium Casp-Chloro-G2
CCGGTATTGGGTTGACTTGCACGAGTTATACGCTAAACTATGAATAGCCAAATTCAGGACTACTCGGAGGAGCCAAATGGAAGGAAAGTTTCAGATTGAAATTACCTACTGCGTAAGTTGACAGCATCACGCTGTCGCCACGTGGATGGCGAATGAATTTTTCCGGCACTATGGCAAGGACGCCGCTATCGCGATTTCCCCTCGCGGCCAGGGCATCATGGAAGTGTTCTTCAATGGTGAGCGGATATTCGACAAGAAGGGCGAAGGCAACATCTATCCCGACCTCAAGCGGGTCCGGGAGATGCGCCAGGTCATCGATGCCAAGATTGAGGCTCTCGAGCCCGCTCCGGCCGACGACTAGACCTTCTACCTCACAGTAGTGAACAAAAAAAGGCCCTCCCAACCGGGAGGGCCTTTTTTATTTGGTCTGATTCGGTTGACGCGGCAGCGGTTCTAGAGAATCGCTTCCACCTTGGCCCATATCTCCCGGCCAAGCTGTTCGGGCGGTCGTTGGCCGTCTAGGACTAGCCAACCTTCTGGGTCCGTGGCGGCAAGGGCGCTATACCCCCGGCGCACCCTGCGGTGAAAGTCCGCTGGAGCGTCGTCGAAGTTATCGCCTTTCCCGCCGCTCTCACCGCCGGTCTTGCGGGCCAGGGCTGTCTCCACTGGAACGTCTAGCAGCACGGTCAGGTCCGGTTCCAGTCCTCCGGTGGCTTCCCGGTTCAGCCGCTCGATCAACTCCCGGTCCAAGCCCCGTCCGTAGCCCTGGTAGGCCACCGTGGAACTGGTGAACCTGTCGGCAATCACTACTCCGCCCTGTTGTAAGAAAGGCCGTATCACCTGCTCCACCAACTGGGCGCGGGCAGCTTCAAACAGCATCAATTCGCTGATTGGAGTCATGGGGTCGCCGGACTTGAGTAAGCTCCGCAGAGCCTGGCCAAGTGGGGTGCCGCCGGGTTCGCGGGTGTGCAAGGCCTGGATGCCGCGACGGCGCATCCGGCGCAACAGAGAACGGGCTTGGGTGCTCTTGCCCGACCCATCGCCGCCTTCAAAGACGATAAAACAGGCCATCTTACCCAGCCGCCATTATCGCGCCAGCCAAGTTGAGACGCTTAGACCCGGTAGAACATGACGGCGCGTTCCGGCTCCCGGCCTTGGCTGACCGACGCCACGTTGTAGCGCTGGCCCAATAGGTGCTGCAGTCTGCGAATATAAGAGCGCTGCGGCGCCAGGTGAACCGTCTGCTCGCCGGCCAGCACCAGATTGGCTGCCTCCTCCGCTTCGTCCATCGCCTTGTCCATCACTGGAGATCTGCCGGTGTAGTGCTGGCCTTCGTCGTCGCCATGGATGCCCGACATCCCACCGTGGCCGTTTCGGTCACCGCGGTGCCAGTCCTTGATCACCGTGTTCAGGAATTCCTGCAACTGGGGCATGGTGTTCTTGCGCAGGACGCACACCGGAGTGCCGCTGGACTCGGCGATGCGCACCAGCTGTGACCCTCGGCGGTAGTGGGTCTTGGTGGTCAGGACCAGGTCGGCCCGGCGCAGCTCATTGACGATCTGCAGTACCGTGCCAGACTCGGCGGCGGCAGCCTCCAGTTTGTCGCGGCCCACGCCGAACAGAAATACCCGGACCTCCGACTCTTTGGACCTGGCCTCTGGTGCCGTGGGCACCAGAGGCGCTGCCACCGGGGCCATCTGGCCCTGTGGCAGGCGGCCTTGGGGCGCTCTCCCCTGGTTATTTGGGCTGCCGGGCCGCCCCTGCTGGCGCTGGCCGTCGGGCTGCCAGAACCCTGGCTTGGCTTCGCTGACCCGGACCTGCTCTTGGCTGTGCTTTACTTCGCCGTCCTCGCCCAGCCAGCGGACCTCCGGCGCGATGGGGTAGCCCCGCAGCCATTGGTCCACCACCTGGTCCACGTTTTCGTGAACCGCCAGGCGGTCCCAACCTTGAATCTCGACCACAACGTCGAAGGTGGGCGGCGCCTTGCGCTCTAGCACGCTTTTCTGGGTGCCTCGGTAACGCGCTTCCTGGTCGCCCAGGGTAACGGTCTGGATGCCGCCGACCAGGTCGGACAGCGTCGGGTTCATGATCAGGTTGTCCAGGGTGTTGCCGTGAGCGGTGGCGATCAACTGCACACCGCGCTCGGCGATGGTCCGTGCCGCGGAGGCTTCTTGCTCGGTGCCCATCTCATCAATGACGATGGTCTCGGGCATATGGTTCTCCACCGCTTCAATCATGATCCCGTGCTGGCGGGAAGGGGTGGGCACTTGCATGCGCCGGGAGCGTCCGATGGCTGGGTGGGGCACGTCACCGTCGCCGGCGATCTCGTTGGAGGTGTCGACGATGATTACCCTCTTGTTGGCCTCAGAAGACAGGACCCGCGCCATCTCCCGCAGCATGGTGGTCTTCCCCACGCCGGGACGGCCCAACAGCAGGATGTTCCTGCCGGAGAAGGCCAGGTCTTCGATGATCTTGATGGTCCCGAAGACAGCCCGCCCCACGCGGCAGGTGATGCCGACGACCTGTCCCCGGCGGTTGCGGATGGCCGATATCCGGTGAAGGGTCCCCTCGATGCCGGCGCGGTTGTCGTCCCCGAATTCGCCGATCCGTTCAATCACATTCTCCAGGTCTTCAGTGGTGACTGGGTTCTCGTCCAACTCGGCGTCCCCAGACACGAACCGTGCCTCGGGGAGACGCCCCAGGTCCAGCACGATCTCAAGCAGTTGGTCCAGGTCATCCCGATGCTTCAGGACTTCCGCAACGCCAGGGGGGACCACAGCCAAGATCAACTCCAGTTCTTCCTGGTCTCTCGCCAAATCCCTGTTCTCGTCCCGCTCCGGACCTGCGCCTTGACGTTCCTCTTGCGCCGTTGCCAATATCACGCCTCCACATAGGAAAGTCCGCGATTTCTAACCGGTACCGCAACCGTCTTTATTAACATAATATAACGTCCTGCTTCCCTCAGGTCTCGCCGCCGCAGCAATTCCGCCGCATTTTCCTGATAACTGGGCATCAGCCAATTGGGCGTGTCGCAGGACATCTGGACCAGGTTGGGCATCACGCCGGGGTGATCGGGGTGGGCCAGCATCTGCCCCGCGGCCGCCGATCCGAAAAGTTCGCGCATCCGCCATCCAACAACTTTGCCGTTGTGTTTCAGGACCGTTTCGCGTCGATGGGGTTGAGGTTGCTCCCGGGAATCCCGCCATTGCTCAAAGGTCACCCCGGTCCCGTCGCGCACCCGATGTGGGGTTGCGGCGCAGTATAGCTGGAAGAGACCGTGGCTGTCGGGAGCGGTCCGGTCCTCACAGTTGAACATTTCCAAGGGCTTTTCCATATGACTGCTTAAGTTCGGCTCTGCTTTCGGGGTTTCGGCCGGAACATCCGTCCATTCATGCCGGGTCCACTCCAACCCCGTCAGGTGAATCTCCTCGTAATAGGGGAAGAACCCAGCCTGCCGGGCCAAGTCCAGGACCGGGCTATCTTCGGTCACCCGCAGGAACACCCTTTCCGCGCCGCGGTGTCCGGCGCACGCAACAACCTGTTCCAGTAGCTCCAACGCTTGTTCCGGGTCCTGGAGATGTAGGCGGTCGACCTCCCAGGCACGGACGCCGCTGCGGACCCTGGCCGACGCCAGACCGGCAAGCTCCATGCCATTCCAATCACCAACCGTGACCCGGTTCGTACTGCGGGCCAAGGTCTCCCTCCAGAAAGTGGAGTTGCGCAACGGGCGGCAGCGCACCACAGACTCGGTCGGCGCTGCTAGATTGGCCCCACCGGGAGCATTAACCAGCAGGCAGCGGAGGGCGTCGCTGATGCGGAATGAGGTGATCATACGGAGCCGTTCCGCGATGAACATGATTTACCGGCGAGGTCCAGGAAGAACCTGTGGAACCGGTGGTCGTTGGTCAACTCTGGGTGGAAGGACGTTGCCATCAGGTTGCCCTGCTGCACCGCAACCGGGCGCGCCTCGTCGAGAGCGCACAGCACCTTTACACCCTCGCCGACACGGATGATGAGCGGCGCGCGGATGAAGATGGCGTGGAACGGGTCGGGCCCCAGCGCTTGGATTTCCAGTGACTGCTCAAAGCTGTCCACCTGGCGGCCAAAGGCATTGCGCTGGACGCCGATGTCCATGATCCCCAGCGGGACTGGATCTTCCTCGGTGATCTCGTTGGCCAGCATTATCATCCCGGCGCAGGTGCCCCAGATCGACCGGCCTTCTTTGGCCATCTGCTGCAGGGGTTCTCTGAAGTTATAGAGGCTCATTAGGCGGCTAAGCGTGGTGCTTTCGCCTCCGGGGATGATCAGGCCATCCACCATCTCGAGTTGGTGAGGCAGCCTGATCTCTTTGGCTTTCACTCCCAGTTTGCCGAGGACGGCTATATGTTCAGCGAAATCGCCTTGTACCGCTAAGACGCCTACTTCCAACTCTGCCTGCTGACCGCTTTTCTTAGGATAACCAGGGCATCCGGGCCGTAAATGGACTGTCAGAGAACCTTGACGGCCCTATTTGCTCCGTGAGGCAAGCAATTCGTTATCGGGAATCGACTTGGCGCTGATTCCGACCATGGGCTCGCCCAGGTTCTTGGAGACCTCAGCCAGGATCGCGGCGTCCTGGTAATGGGTCACCGACTGGACGATGGCATGGGCGCGGCTGGCCGGGTCGCCGGACTTGAAGATGCCCGAGCCGACAAACACGCCGTCGGCGCCCAGTTGCATCATCAAAGCGGCGTCTGCCGGGGTGGCCACGCCGCCGGCGGCGAAGTTGACCACGGGCATGCGGCCTAATTCTCTGGTCTTGATCAGTAGGTCCAGGCTGACCTGCATGTCCCTGGCCTCGACCACAAGTTCGTCGTCGGGCATGTTCTGCAGCTTCCGGATGGCATCCTGCACGGTGCGCATGTGGCGAACGGCCTCGACAACGTCGCCGGTGCCAGCCTCGCCCTTGGTGCGAATCATGGCCGCGCCCTCAGAGATGCGGCGCAACGCCTCGCCCAGGTTGCGGCAGCCGCAGACGAAGGGGACCTTAAAGTCGTGCTTCCAGATGTGGTGCGTTTCGTCGGCCGGAGTTAGCACCTCGGACTCGTCGATATAGTCGATCCCCAGGTGTTCCAGGATCTGGGCCTCAACGAAGTGACCGATACGGACCTTGGCCATCACCGGGATACTGACCACATCCATGATGTCGCAGATGATGGCCGGGTCGGTCATGCGGGCCACGCCGCCGTCGGCACGGATATCGGCAGGCACACGCTCCAGGGCCATCACGGCCACTGCGCCGGCCTCTTCAGCTATCTTGGCTTGCTCGGCGTTCACCACGTCCATGATAACGCCGCCTTTGAGCATCTGAGCGTGACCGGCCTTAACCGTAAATGTCCCTGTTAGCACCTCGACCATGTCTGCTGACCTCCGGTTTATGCTTCGTTAGTTATCCGCGCTGGTTATTTGCGCAACCTGGCGACGGGCGAATCCTTGGCTGTTTAACCCAGTGGGACCAGCTTGGAATCAGCCTCAGCCGCGACTGTATTATACGCTCCAGGCTAGTCGGTTATCAATCGGCTCTAACTAGGCGGTCACAGACTTGGCGCAGGCGTGGATATCACCCTGACGGAGTCTGATGTTTCCGGCATGCTTCACCACGAGATTCAGCGAAGTTTCGCGGGTTTCGCACTCGGCTTCAAGACCGGACAGAGGCCGGGCTTTGAATTTCGTTCTTGACAGCCTACGGGCATAGATTTGATAATAGTCCCTACTGCCGAGGTAGCTCAGGTGGTAGAGCACGGCACTGAAAATGCCGGTGTCGACAGTTCGAGTCTGTCCCTCGGCACCACCTACCTCTCCAAGATTCCCTTTTTAATCAGCCCGGCTTGCCGTTATCGTCGCGGCGTTGATCGGCGTGTCGTCCCCATCGGCATCCACCCGCAACAGAAACCCCCATTCGCCCCTGTTCCGGTCGGGCTTCTAAAAGATCACGGCAATCACGGTCGCCGTCGCGGCTGCCGAACCGATTCAGATTGGCGATCTATCTGCTAGAGCGATCGTGCCCGTTTCGCTATAATTGGTCATATCTTGCGGCAAAACGGACACAGGATGGACTTATGCGGACACGCCAGATCAGGCGGAAGAAAGACCGAAAACCCCGGAACTGGCACAGCGACGCCGCCATCGAAGATGTTTTGATCGCCTTGGCCGAGGACGGTCACCATTACTCGGCGGCCCAGGTCCACCGGCAATTGGTCGAACGGTTTCCCAACCTGAATGTGCCGGATGTGCGCACCATCCGCCGGCATGTTGACGAGGTACGGGCCGACATTAACGACGACGATGCCTCCGAATGGCACGCCGAGGACGAGGCGGATTTCTCCGAGGCCCGAGCCATACTGGATGTTTGGGGGGCCATGCTGGCGCGGCGGGTCCGTTCCAGTGACAACCGGTCCATCGCCGTGCTGACCAACCTGGAAGCAGACTGGATCATCTATGCCACTCAATTGGCGCCAGGGCTGAAACCCTACGCCACGGGGCTGCTCTCCAGGCTGTTGATGGTCCGCTATCTGGCGGGCCGCGATTACCAGCCATTGGACATCCTTCTCGCGATGGCTCCCTGGAAGAGCGTCGAGGCGCATGCAGCCTATATCGACGCCTTGGAGGCGGGCCGACTCCCCAGGATCCAATTCGCTGAAGGGCTGCTCTACGAGATCGAGAACAACCTGGCCGCCGAGGCTAAGGCTAAGGCTAAGGCTGCGGTCCCCACGCAAGTGGCGGCCACCGTGCCAACAGCCACGGCGGCGCCCATGGACTGGTCGGAAGAAGAACCTCTGGAGACGGTCGCCGGCCTGCTGGAGGTGGTCGAGAAACTTCTGAACCAAGCGCCGGTGAGCGGTCCTGCGACTCCCACGGCGCCCGATGGGCCGATGTTGAATCAGCAGCCTGGCCGATCGCCGGGCTCCCAACCAGCCTACTTGCCGGAGGTCGACTAACGCCGATCGCCTTAAACGGTTTCAGGAGTCCAGATTGAATACGAGCGGAGACTAGACAGAAAACGGTCTGCCTCTGGTATACTACTAACCGAGTCCCAACCACACCGGGGACTACCAGGGACAATGACTTGAAAGCCGGTCTTTCCAAGTTCAAAACCCCTGGAATGGATCGAGCGGAAGTGGCTCAGTGGTAGAGCACCTCCTTGCCAAGGAGGGGGTCGCGAGTTCAAATCTCGTCTTCCGCTCCAAATCTTAAACCCCGGCTTTGAATCCCCTGTTGAAAACAAAGGTCCCACTCGTGGGGCCTTTTTTATTCTGCCGGGCAAGCTCCCCTTGGAGAAAGGCATGGTTGTTGTCCGGGAGCCGCATATCTGCCGTTGGCACGCCCAAGACATGGTGTCCTGATAACCGACGGTGCCACGCTCGTGATCGCCCCCGATCAACAACCGACAAGATGCCGGTCTCCGGTTAGTGAATGGCCACCTGGCGCTCCTCCGGACGCGGACAAAAAGTTACGACGATGGGCGACGAAGGCCAATGAACTCTCCCGCTGTACCGGCACCGATATTGCGGCTATAATCCCTGCCAGCCTTGGCCTGGACAGGCGTGACGCAAACGTTCAGACGGACCACTGGCTCAAACTTGAATACAGAACCTCAAGGGGGCTAACCCATGCCACAGCGCACCCTGTGGATGCACGGCGTAAACATGCAGGTGGAATATCCCAACCGGCTGACCTCGGTCCGGGCCACCGGTCCATTCGCCCGTATCGAAGGCGCCCGGGGACAGAACACCTGGGTCCATTTCCCTCTGCCCACGCCCGCAGTCGTTGACGGCGTTAGGATGAAGATCGAAGGGGCCTTCGTCAGCTTTCGCACCCGTGCCCACGCCTCGGTCCACGAGGTAATAATCTATGACGGCGAGTCCCGCATCACCGAATACATGGACCTGGACCTTAGGGGTGACCACCTGGAGCACCGGTTCGACGTCCCGGGCAACCCCGAGATCAACAAGGGCATCAACGTCACCCTGGGCGTTCGCTTCGACGAGGCCGCGCCCGACGTTAGGTCGATGCAGATCGAGGTGATCGGCGTTGGCCTGGAGTATTCCGGCGGCGACTAGACCGCGTTCACTTGCCCGGACTGGACGAAACTCAGGCTCGATCGGAGGATTCACGGATGGCGGCGACGCAGACAAAAACCTACCAGAACTACATCGGTGGCAAGTGGGTCGATTCAGTGACCGGCAGGACCTACCAAGTTCACAACCCAGCCAGAACGGGCCAGGTCGTGGGCGAGTTCCAGACCTCGGGCGCGGAAGACGCTCTGCAGGCCGTGGCATCCGCCAAAGGAGGCTTGGCCGTCTGGGCCAACACCCCGGCCCCGGCCCGCGCCGCCATCATCTATAAGGCCATGGAGATCATGGGACGCCGCGCGGAGGAACTGGCCGAAACCATCACCATCGAAGAGGGCAAACCCATCGCCGACGCCCGGGGCGAGATCAAACGGGCCATGAACATCATGGAATACGCCGCCGGCGAGGGCCGCCGCATGTTCGGCTACACCACCCCGTCCGAACTGCCCAACACCGTGGCCTACACCGTCCGCCGCCCGCTGGGAGTGGTGGGCATCATCACCCCTTGGAACTTCCCAATGGCCATTCCTGCCTGGAAGATCGCCCCCGCCCTCATCTGTGGCAACGCCCTGGTCTTCAAGCCGGCCTCCGCAACGCCCCTGAGCGCGGTGAAACTGGCCGAGATCTACGAAGAAGCGGGCCTGCCCGCCGGCGTGCTGAACCTGGTAACCGGACCGGGCGGCCAGGTGGGGAACGCCCTGGTGGAGAGTCCCGACGTTAAAGGGATCTCCTTCACCGGCTCCACCGAGGTCGGGACCGAGCTATACGCCGAGAGCGCCAAGCGGCTGAAGAAGGTCCAGGCCGAGATGGGCGGCAAGAACGCGGTGATCGTGCTATCCGACGCCGACATGGACAAGGCCCTGGGCGGCATCGTGCAGGGCGCGTTCGGCTCCACCGGGCAGCGCTGTACCGCCACCAGCCGGGTCATCGTGGAGGAAGCCGTCTACGACGAGTTCATCGCCGAGCTCGTCGACCGCACCAGCAAGCTCAAGGTGGGAGACGGCATCTACCCGGCGAACGACGTTGCTCCACTCTCCAGCCAGAACCAGAAGGACAAGGTGCTGGAGTACATCGGCGTCGGGACGGAAGAGGGCGCCCACCTGGCCTTTGGCGGCCGGGCGCTGAGCGGCGGCGACTTTGACCAGGGTTATTATGTTGAGCCGACCATCTTCACCGAAGTATCGACCGGAATGCGCATCGCCAAAGAAGAGATCTTCGGCCCGGTGTTGACCGTCTTCAAGGCCAGGGACCTGAAAGAGGCCATCGAGATCTCCAACTCGGTGGAGTTCGGCCTGTCTTCCTCGGTCTATACCAAAGACATCACCAAAGCCTATCAATACATCAACACTGTGGAGACCGGGATGGTCCACGTGAACGCATCCACCCTGGGCGGCGAGGTGCACCTCCCCTTCGGAGGGCTGGGCGCATCGGGCGTTGGAGCGCGGGAACAGGGCACCGCGGCCGTGGACTTCTTCACCGAGGTTATCACCGTCTACATCGACCACGCCGCCGAAGCCACCGAGCGCGCCCGGTTCATTTAGCCGGGTGGCGATGTCCGATAGAAAAAGGGCGGGTTTGATACCGCCTTTTTCAGTCCGCAGGAACCGGATTGGTTCCCTTTTTATGATTAAGTAATAATCGAGATTTCGGAGACGCCGCCCCGCCCTAAAGAGGCTCCCGGTGGGCGAACCCACGGTCGGTGTCGTGCCAGAAGCCGATCTCGAATTCACCGCGTATCCAGCAGAGATGGACCTCACGTCCCTCGCGCAGCGAGGGAAAATCCACCAGACCCTTCTCAACCTGCCGGACGATGATACCCCGGTCCAATATCTCTTCGACCCCATCCTCGATCTGCTGGACCAGCCGGTCGGCGGTCGCTTTGGCTAGCGCGGATTCATCGCCGTTTCCAGTGTCTGCTTCGGCACCGGAGCCTTGGACGGCCTCGCTCAGGCGTTCCTGTAGGGAGGCATATTCTCCGCGGAAACGGTCCAACCTCTGGAATGTTTCCTCCAGCCACGGAAGCATCGAATTAGCTTCTTCCAATGTGAACATGTCGTCTTGCATATCAGGTCATACTTTAGCCCATAAGCCTGCGCCGGCAAAGGGGGGCGCCAGCCGGGTTGGGTGAATCCCCTGTTTTTCCCTCATCGGCTATTCAAGCACCTCTATTTATTAAGCGCTCGGACCCACCTTGGCAGGCTGATGGCGTACAATGACTGCCACCAAGCAACCTCAACACCCCGCAAACCATACGATCGGGAGTAGACATGCCTATAGTCGACCATAGCCACGTGCCTGAAGTGCCCTGGCGTCCCGGCTACCGCAAATGGGACGTCACCCTGAAAGAGCATGGCGTTTCGACATCCCTAAGTTTGAACACCGCCGAGCCGGGAACCGGCGCCCCGCTGCACACCCACGTGATCGATGAATTGATCATGATCATGGATGGCACGCTGGAGGTGCGCGTTGAAGGCGAAACCCACACAGTGGGGAAGGGCCACACCCTGGTTATTCCACCGGGCGTGGAGCACGGCTTCAAGGTGGTCGGCGGAAAAACCGCCGAACTGATCGTGGTCTTTCCCAACATGGACCCATACTCGCCCGAGAACACCACTTACCTGGAGGGCAGCCGTCCCGGCTCAGCCAATAGCTGAACCGGACACCGCAGACCAAGATTTGAATCAAACCAAGACTGACAAGAACCTGTTCCAGCCGGGAGACCTGGCCCTGCTGATCGACCGAAAGGCCCGCCGCTACATGATAACCCTGGCCGACGGCGAGACCTACCATTGCCACCTCGGGCGGTTGGAGCACGACCAACTGATCGGGGGCAGCATCGGCGGCTGGTACCGGACCGACAAGAGCCATGTGCTGCTGGCGGTGCGCCCGACCCTGGGCGACTTTGTGCGCCAGATGCCCCGCGGCCCCCAGATCATCTACCCCAAAGACCTGGGCAACATCGTGAATCTGGCCGATATATTCCCCGGAGCCACCGTTGTCGAGGGCGGCCTGGGCTCGGGCGCTCTGACCGCCGCGCTGCTCCGTGCGGTGGGGAGCACCGGCCGGGTGATTAACTATGAGATCGACGAAACAGTGTTGCCCAAGGCCAAGCGAAACATCGAACGAGTCATTCCCGACGTCTCCAACCTTGAGATCAAGATCGGCAATATCTACGAGGGCATCTCGGAGCGCGGTGTCGATCGGGTGGTCCTAGACGTTCCGGAGCCGTGGCATGCGATTCCAGGCATCGCCGACGCGTTGACGATGGGTGGGATACTGCTTAGTTTCGTGCCCACCATCCTCCAGGTGCAGCGCTTGGTGTTGGCCCTGCAGGAAGATGGCCGGTTCCAGATGGTCGAGTCGTTGGAAACCTTGCTGCGGACCTGGCATGTCACGGAACGGAGCGTTCGGCCCGACCACCGGATGGTGGCCCACAGTGGTTTCCTCACCACCGCGGTCCGCTGCGAGCCCAGGCCCAGCGGCCGGGTGCGGTCTGAAATTGGACCGGAAACAGAATCCCAACCGGAACCACCGGAAGACGATCTGCCCCAAGAACCGGAGTAACCGGACCGCGATGGGTGTGATGAGTAGACAGCACGAAAGCCATCGCAGTAGGGCCAAGCGACGTATCTAGCCCCCTAGTCATATCCCTAGGGATGACTGGCTCAGTTTCGCCGCCGGACCACCACCAGGCCCAGCAAGCCGGCCAACATGGCCACCAGGCTGAGTTCCACTTTCCCCCCATCGCGTCCCGGCCTGGAGCATGAACCGCCATTCCCAACGGGCGCTGCCGTGGCCTGAGCCTCCATGGTCGGCGTTGGCGTCGGCGCCGGCTGTGGCGCGGCGGTGGGCACGGTAGTTGCGCCCATGGGAATGGCGGTTGCAACCGGCGTCATGGTCGCGGCGGGAGCCGGTGCCGCCGTGGACGGTACCGCCGTTGCCTGGATCGGCGTTGGTTTAGGTGTTGGCACCGGCGTTGATTCGATCAAAGACGGCGCGGTGCTGCCAACCGGCGCGGCGTCTGACATCTCGGAGGTGTTCCCGTCGTTCGCTATGGCCAGCGCGGTGATGGATCCTCCCGCCGCCAAGCCAAGGGCGGCAGCATTGCTCAGATTGGCGATGCCGGTCCCGCTGGCAAAGTCATCCTCGGTGAAGAGTACCGTGCCCAGGGCGGTTTGGCCCTCGCGGGCGGACCCGGCGGCGAAGAATTCGATCTTCAATGGGTAGGCGGAATTACCCGGGTCCGAATCTACCTTGTATTCGATGATTAGGTCCCCGGCCGAGTCGATCTCCGCCGAAGCCACCTCCGGGTAGTTCTGGACCGTGTCGGCGTCGCCGGGGTCGTTGGCAGCCCTTCCTTGAGCTCCGATGTCCACGCCCAGCCCTCCGTTGCCCGATATGGTGTTGCCGGATATAACGGTCCCCACCGGTGATTCCACCGCTATACCCGCGCCCATATTGTCCGAAGCGGTGTTGCCGGTGATCTCGGCGGTGGCGTTGCCGGTCACTCGTATGCCTGCGCCGGTGTTGCCGGTGACCGTGTTTCCTTTGACGGCGGCGAACCCGCCGTTTTGGACCAAGACCCCGTCACCATTCCCGGATATATCGCTGTTGTTCTCGATGGTTGCCGTGCCGTTGTCCACCAATATTCCAGCGGTCTTGTTCTTTGTGACTGTGTTGCCGCTGATGGTTGCCGTGCCTTTGTTCTTGACCCAGATGCCCACGTCGTTGTTAGTGAAAACGTCGCCGTCGATCGTCGCATCCGCCCCATTCAGGACTAGGCCTTGCCGGTTGTCATGGACCGTGTTCGCGTTTTCGCTGAAGTGGAGTTTGAACCCGGTGCTCACTTCGATGCCCTGGTCATTGCCGCCGATGTCGGTCCCGTCGATATCCACGGTGAATGACTTGTCGCCCGAGGCATTGGAGGCGCCAAAGGATAGGCCCAAGCCGAAGTTGTCCCGGACCCGCGAACCATCCATGGTAACGTCGTAACGCGCGTTCACTCCCCCGGTGAACACAGCGCCGTCGCCTATACCCCCGGAAAGGTCAACATTTGCAAAATCCCAGGTGACCGACCCGGAGCCACTGGCTTCGAACTTGCCGTTAAAGAGTCCGTTTCTCAGCAGGGCATCCCCGTTTAGAGCAATCTTGATGTTTTCTCCCAGGTTGGTGTTGTAATTAACCAGCAGCCCGCCCTGGGAGTTGTCTTGGATCGTGTTGTTATCCGAATCGAACGAGACGTCGCCATCAAGCATCCAGGAAGCCCCGAAGCCGCCTCCGGAGATGAACGACCCTCTCGTTCCCCAATTTCCAACCACGTTGGCGGTGGCGGTGGCCGTGATGCCCCGGTTCAGCCCGATCAGGGTGCTTCCGGATATGTTGGCGTTCAAAGTGATTGGCTCGCCAAGGAGCGTCGTGCCTGCCTTGATGTCGATCCCCACATCCGCGGCGGCTTCAGCGAAATCCAGGTTGGTGACGTTCAGGTTATTCACGTTGATCGCGCCGCCCGTCTTGAGGGTGAGGTCGACGGTTGTGCCCGAGTAGTCCTTGCCGAGGGTGAAGATGTTGTCGACCAGGTTGATATCAACCTCGCCTTTGCCGTCGGTGTCGAGATTGAACTTCACGTCTTCGCCGATGTTGCCGTTCATGATTAAAGTGATGTTCTTCCCGGCCTCGGCCGTGGCATCCACGTTTACCCTCACGCTGGCCAGTTCGCCGTTCAGCAGGGATAGGTTGGCCTTGGCGGTGCCCGAGATGCTCGTCTGGTCCAACTTGAGGCCGTCCAGGAGCGTGACGCCCGAGTCATTCAGCGCGACCGCGTTCTCAAAACCTTCAAAAGCGAGTCCTTTGATCAGGGTGATCCAATCTGGCGACAGGGACATGGCGGAGGTGATGCCCGGTGTAACCGCCTTGATCAGGATATTCCGGACCGCGTTAGAGGCAAGGTTGGCCGGGTTGGTGTTGGCCTTGGAACCGGCCTGGCTGAAACCGTCGATCAACAGCGTGTCGACCAGCGGGTTGCCGGTGGTTCCGGCGATAGGGGCCAGGTCAACCAGGCTGAAGTACAGCGGCTCATTAAGTATCACCGAGTGAGGCCCTGGGCCCGGGATCGCGAATTTGATGGTGTGCCCCGGCCCGGAGGCGTTCAAGGCTTCCCTCAGGGTGCAGTTCTCATCGCACACGCCGTCGTCCCCATCAACGGTGACGGTTACGGAATGGACCTTGGGGTCGCTGGACACCGGAGGCGGGGTGGCGGTTGGCCCCGGTGTTGCGCCCGTAATCGGCGTGGGAACCGGCGAGGGAGTAGGCGTCGGAACCGGCGTGGCGGTGGGTTCGGGCGATGCGGAAGGGATAGTTAGGCTAACCCCGTACGTGATCGATTGTCCCGATAACTCACCGGCGGCGCCCATCACATAGGTAGCCGTGAGCGCACCGCTGGAGTCGATCGTTCCACTCATCACCACGGTGACGTCGGGGGTTCCGGCGACGGTGCCGGTCCCGGTGGCGGTGAACGAGCCATCGCCGCTGATCCCACCGCTGACATTCACCCAGCTGGTGGGGGGTGTGCCGTTCAGGACGATGCTTCCGCTGGATACGGTTACGTTCAGGCCCAGCGACGAGGGCATACCAATGAATTCTGCGTGGCCGGCCGGGTCGGAACTGACCGTGATGATGGTCGTGTAAGTGCCGCTTGAATCCTCGATAGACTGCGGCCGGGGGTTGATATCCGCGGCCGGGTTATCTTGGGCACGCGCTCCGGCGTTGGCGAGGCTCGAGTTGAACACAACCCACGCCAGAGCCCCAGCCAGCATCAGTGTGATTAAACCCAGCGCCGTGGCTCTAAGGTTGTTCGAGAGGTGTATCTGTGCTGGTTTCCAGTTCAAGGCTGGTTACTCCACACTTTGGCGCGTCCACCTGGTAAGCCTAGATACCATCGGACCCTCGTTGCGGGCTGATTCGTAGACGGTAACCTAATCGGATAGCAGATAACAACCAAATGGCAGCGGTATTATTCTCATATCGAGACTATTCCTTGGCGTGCGCGTGGCCGTCGTCGCTGCCGCTGCCGCGACAGGCGACTGGCGGCAACGTCCCAACGATCAACGCCATGCTTAATGCAGCTTTAAGCCTTCGGAGGAGTCTAGGTGCCGCCGGTAGGGCTGGTATCGGAGAATGGCCAAAAAGCCTCGAATTCCACCTCGGCCCCAAGGTCTCGGCCGTCGGGCAAGGACAGGTGATGGCGGGTCAATGTGGGGACCGGCAAGTTGTAGATCAGGCTGGCAATCTCGGCGTCATTGCCCGGTGACCGCTCCAGACCCCATAAGGCCGGCCCAGCCACATTCTTGCCCTGGGCCAACACCTTGAATCCGCCCAGTCCATCAGGCCGGACCAGGTCCAACATCCCAGCCCGGTTGGCCTGCATCTGGCGTGGCGGCAGGTTGTTCTCCCTTAGCCGGTCGCGCAGGCGGTCAAGGTGCAGGTTCGACAGAAACTCCCGTTGGCTGACCAGTCCAAGGGATTCCAGACCGGCCATTTCTCCGGCGCGGGCGGCCGATGTGAAATCGACCTGGGCTGTGACGTCCTGGCTGCCGATCCGGGTCAGGGGGGCGTCGGTCTGGGTGTGTTGGTGGTAGGTGACCAAAGTTCCCCTGGGCCTTAACTCGAAGTCGTACAGGTCCCGGGCGGTGCGTCCATAGTCGATGGTTAGCACGAAGCCCCGGTCAAGCGCCGCCGCGGTGTCTCGTGACCAGGCGTCAAGGGCCAGGTTGACCTCGGCGGTCTGGCCGTCGGCGAGGATGATGCCCAACCCTTCCAACCGCCCGGCCAGTCGCGGGTCCGACAGCTTCCCGGTCACCTCCACCAAACGTTCGCCAGCCAAGCCCACGTAGACCTCCCGAAGCCCTCCGGCGGCCATCACCACCTGGTGTACCGGAAATGCGTCGAGGCACTCATTGGAGAGGACGCAGCCCTGTAGTCCACGGAAGGGGATGCCGTTCGCCAAGACTCGGTTGGCTCCTGGCAGTCCGGATTCGATGGTCCCGGCTGACCGGCGGTCCAGGCAGATGTACTTCAAGGCGTCGGAGAAACCATCCGGCAGCAAGGCGGCGTGGGAGCAGATGTCCCGGCAGAGGAGTCCGTTGCCCGCGCCCGGCTCCAGCACGGTGAAGGGTGAAGGCCGCTCCATCACCCGCCACATCTGAAAGAGTTGTACTGCCAACAGCGCCCCGAACGCGGGGTGGACCGCGGGGCTGGTGTAGTAGTCGCCGTGCGCGCCGATGGGCTCCCGGCCGGCGTAGTAGCCGCCCTGGGGCCAATAAAGAGCGACCTCCATGAACTCGGCAAATGTGATCTTGCCCCGTTCTTGGATGCGCCGTCTTACTTCTGATTCAGCAGTCATGGTCTGCAGCCGGGGAACACGCTGGTCTGGGTGCGGGTCACGATGAGGCAGGGATAAAAACGAAAGGGGCCGTCACGGCCCCTTTCGTTTAACACTTGTTTGGTTCGACCTTTAGGCCCGATCGTCGATGGACGTGTATTCCAGGTCCATCTCTCCGATGTACTCCGTAAGGGGCCGGAGCAGGATGTTGTCCTTGTACTGCTCCACACACTGCAGGGTCCAACCGGGGATGCGCCCCAGAGCGAAGATGGAGATGAACAGGTCGTCGGGGATGCCGAGCAGGTAATAGATCGACCCGGCGAAGAAGTCCACGTTCACGCAGATACCTTTTGCCCGGTAGGGCTGCATCGTTTCTTCTTCAAGGTGCTGCAGTATCTGGAACCATTCTGGGTGGCCGCTCTTCTCGCCAAGCACTTTCGACCGGTCCCGCAGGTGCCTGGCCCGGGGGTCTTCCGCGCGGTAGACCCGGTGGCCGAACCCCATGATGCGTTCACCGTTATCCAGCAGGTTGCTGGCGTACTCGGCGGCGTTCTCCGGGTTGCCGATCTCCAAGGCCATCTTCATGACCTCCTCGGCGGCCCCACCGTGGGCCGGACCCTTGAGCGTCCCCACACCGGTTGTGATTGCCGAGTGAAGGTCGGAGGCGGTGGACGCCGTCACCCTGGCGGCGAATGCCGAGGCGTTCGGACCGTGCTCTGCGTGCAGGATAAAGTCCACATCCAAGAGATCGGTGGTCTCTTGGTCGGGTAGTTCGTCAAAGAGCATATACAGGAAATTACCAGCGTGGTTAAGGTCCGGGTTGGGCGCCACCGGCTCCAGCCCTTGCCTCAGGCGGTGGTGGGCCGCGACGATGCTTGGCCCCATGGCTGTGAGCCGGATGCCCTTGCGGATGGTGGCTTCCACCGAGTTGTCGGTCACTTCCGGGTCGAATGCGCTGAGGGCCGAGATGCCGGTCCGGAGCGCGTCCATGGGGTGGCTGGCCTTTACCAGGTCCAACACTTGGATGACTTCATTGGGGATGATTCGGTTGGCCCGTAGTTCGGCGTCAAAATCGGCCAACTCTTTCTTGTTGGGGAGCTTGCCGTAGAGGAGCAGATAGACCACTTCCTCAAAGGTCGACTTCTCGGCCAAGTCGTGGATGTTGTAGCCGCGGTAGAGCAGCTTGCCTGCTTGGCCGTCGATGAAACTGGACTCGGTCGTGTCAAAATAGACATCCTTGAGTCCCTTAATAATCTCTGGGGGCATGGTCCACCTTCCTTCTGGGAATGCCCCTGGCTGGGAATGCCACGGGCTGGAAATACCACGGGCCGGAAATGCTACAGACTGGGAACGCGATGGGCCATGCTTAAGCGGCGCCGCGTTTATGCCGTTCGGCAGGGTTGTCCAGTCTGAAATCCCGCCGATCGTAGGGCGCGAGATTACATAAATCCCATTCCTGGAATCGTGCCTGATTCTAGCATCGCCCCATAGGGGTGTCAAGATTAAATAGGCGTGGCGACCACCCGTTACGGGCGGGTGGATACAGCATTCCAGCAACGCTCCTAGAGCCGGTTAAGACGGCTAGTGAAGCACCTTGGAGTGCAGCCTAGTTGTGGGTACAATATAATTACGCTCCGCCAGGGTTAACCTGGCGGCAGCATGCCCATGGCACATATCCGGAGGGATGGCTGAGTGGACGAAAGCGACGGTCTTGAAAACCGTTGTGGCGGCAACGTCACCGTGGGTTCGAATCCCACTCCCTCCGCCAGAAGATGATCGCATCCGGCTGCTGTATCCACGCTCCCGGCAACAAATCTGCTCCATGACAGGACTGATCTGATATGACCACGCCAAGCTATAACGAACTGAACGCCGAAGAACGCTACGTGATCGAACAAAAGGGCACGGAGCGGCCTTTCACCGGCGAGTACGACAACTTCTACGAGAACGGCATCTATATCTGCCGCAAGTGCAATGCCGAACTCTACCGGTCGGTGGACAAGTTCGACGCCCATTGCGGCTGGCCGGCCTTTGACAAAGAGGTTGAGGGCGCCGTGCGGCATCTGCCTGACCCCGACGGCAGGCGGACCGAGGTCGAGTGCGTCAACTGCGGCGGCCACCTGGGGCACGTCTTCATGGGCGAGGGTTTTACGCCAACCAACGCCCGCCACTGCATCAACTCCATCTCGATGAAGTTCGTTCCCGCCAAGTGATTGGGCTGCGGGGAAGTTCATCCCCGCCAAGTAGATTCATGGGGGCTATCTAGCGAGGGACACGGACCGGGGACACCGGGCGGAGGATATGCATGTGCCGAAGCATCAAGACACTGCGGAAGAGCGAGATGGAAGCGTCGGATAGCGAGGTGCACGAGGCCGCGCTGCAATTCGTAAGAAAGATCAGCGGCTACCGCCACCCATCTCAGGCGAATACCGCCGCCTTCGAGAAAGCCGTGGATGACATCGCGATGGTGTCCCGGCAGCTACTCGGTTCGCTGGTAAACCGTTCACCGGCGTCAGCTAGGAAAACCGGTGACCCGGCCGGCTAGCCGGCCGGGTCGTACTTGTCGCCTTCCTCGCGGGTGATGCGGCCCGAGGCCATCAGCCACATGCGGGATATCTCCGGTCCCATGAACTTGAAAGTGGCCCGCAGCTCTTTCAGCAGTGAGGGATAATCAGTTCCCGGCAGCGTCTCGTAGAACCAATCGCAGAACCCGCCGTGCTCACTCCGCAAGCCCTGAACGATACCCGCGTTGGTGATGACGGCCTGGATCTTCTGCCGGTTGCGGATGATTCCGGGATCCTCCCGCAGCCGCTCGATGTCTGGCGGTCCCATGGCGGCCACCGCGTCGATCTTCCAGTCAGCGAACGCGGCACGGAAGCTGTCCCGCCGGGAAAGCACCATGCGCCAAGTTAGACCCGCCTGAAACACCTGTAGGCTCATCACTTCGAACAGGGCGTCGTCATCCGTGGCCCGCTGTCCCCAGATCTCTTTGGAATACCATTCGCGAAACGGGTCGCCGGACACCCGCTCGGCGGCTTCCCACTGTTTTGACGTTTCTTCCGGCATGTCCCTTCTGCCTGGGCCTGAATTACCGGGGCACGATGCAGAGGCTGACGCATGACGCCCGTTGCGCATCGTGGAAAACCGTCTGCAGCGCCGGTTTGAGTTCGGTGTCCGCGGATATGATATTCCCCGTGTTGGTGTTGCGGTCGAACCGGGGGAAATTGCTGCTGGATATCTCGAGCCGTATCCGGTGTCCTGCTTTGAATACGTTGCTGGTGGCCCAAAGGTCTATCTCATAGCGATAGGCCCGGCCCGGCTCCAGCAGGGTTGGGCTGGACATGGAATCGCGGTAGCGGGCCCGGATGATGCCGTCGGTCAGGTTACGGGCGCATCCATTCTCGCAAACATCCACCAACTTGGCGGTGAAGTCGGTGTCAGTGGCCGAGGTCGAAGCCCATAGGGTCACCTTAACCGGGCCGGTCACCTCCAGGTCGCAGGCCAGGGGCGGAGTGGAATATACCAAGACATCCGGCCGTTCCTCAACTTCGTTCTGGTCGTAAGCGCCGTTGGCCGCGAAGTAGGGGTTGCAGCATAATGCGCCGCCGGTGGTCGGGGCCGGGTCGGCGGGATTGTAGAGGAACACGTCGGGCGCCTCTTGGTCCGGCGCCTGGGTGGATAGGCTGCCATTGCCGTGCTTGGAGTTGGCTGTGCCGCGGCTGTGGATGTAGTACCTGGTCTCCACGGCCCTGGCCAGCGGCCATTCCTGTTCGTCCCGCCAAACATCGTCGCCCATCACGAATATCTTCACCGGAGCTTCGTCCGTGATGCGGTTTGCATTGGTGTCAGGGTTGTCCGGTCCGGGCCCATTCAGCCAATGGTCGAACCAGCGCAGGTGGATGCCGTCCAGGTCGATGGCCATGGGGTCGGCCATCACGCCGAAATAGTGGCGGCCTGACATGGTGGAGCCGCGCGCCCCGTGCGCCCATGGCCCGATGATCAACTTCTGACCGCCGCGGGCCGTGTCGGTGGCCCCGGACTCCTTCATCCCCAGATAGTTCCGAATCGTGCCGCCCAGGAATATGTCGTACCACCCGCCAACGTGGAGCGCCGGCACATCGATATTGGAGTGGTGCTCCTCGATGCAGAGCTTCTTCCAATAGTCGTCGTAGTCGGGGTGGGCCAGCCAGTCGTAATAGTAATCGGCCAGGCCCGAGTCCAGTCCGGGATAGTCCTTGGTGGGTAGGAAGCCGAAGCCTTCGGTCATTCCGTCCACCGCTTTGATCAGGTCGCCGCGCCGCTCCCTGGGCACGTTCTTCACGCTGGAGACGTTCTTGAAATTGGCTAAGGTTAACTGGAGCAGCGTCCAGGACATATTGAAACCCAACTCGAATGCGCCGCCCTGGTAGGTCCAGCCGTCGTGGTAATTGGATGCCGTGACGGTGGGCGCGATGGCCGTTAGGTGTGGCGGGCGGGAGGTGGCGGCCAGCCATTGGGTGGCGCCCACGTAGGATGCCCCATACATGCCCACCTTGCCGTTGGACCAGGGTTGAGCAGCGGCCCACTCCACCGTGTCGTAGCCGTCTTCGATGTCATCCCGAAAGGCGTAGAACTCGCCCTCCGACGCATGCCGCCCGCGGGTGTCTTGAATCACCACCGCGAACCCAGCCTTGGCCGCCCTGATGGGGTCCAGCATGGAATTGGACAGGGCGGTCGTCTTGTCGTAGGGAGTCCGCTGCAGGATGGTCGGGTACGGTCCATCGCCGTCCGGCCGGTAGATGTCGGCGTAGAGGGTGATGCCGTCTCTCATGGTGATGCCGATGTTGCTCTGCATCTTGAGTGAAGCTGATTCCGGCATGTTCCCGCTCCTATCTAGCGTTTCTAGTTTTGTGTCTCCGGTCTCGTGCCTTTGGAAGCCTGGGCTAACTCTGAAATCGGGGCATCACATGCGCGGCGAACATCTCCATCTGATGAAAGAAGGAGTCGGGCTGCGAGGCAAGGAAGCCCAGGTTGATGTGCTCAACCCCGGCGGCGATGCGGTCCTCCACGGCTTTGATGCAGTCTTCGGCGTTGCCGGCGATGCACAGCGCTTGGGCCAGGTCCTCGGCGCTCCGTTCGGCGGTTACGTAGCGTTCGCCCACGTTGGAGACCGCCAGCGCCTTGGCCTCCGAGGCGTCGGCGGAGATTGCGGTGGGCTGGTTCAAGCCCCATCTGAATCCGGTCAGGTCGCGGCCGGCTTCCGCGGCGATCTGGCGCACCATCTCGTTGCTGGCCTTAATGCGGCGCACGGTGAACAGGTAGGGATACCAGCCGTCACCCAACAGCGCCGCCCGCCGCATGGCCGCGTCGCTGCGCCCCGACACCCAGATGGGCGGATAGGGCTTCTGCGCCGGTTGGGGCAGCAGGGTAACGTCTTCAAAATCGAAGAACCTGCCGTGGTGATCGACATGCTCCTCGGTCCAGAGCCGCTGCATCACCCGCAGCATCTCGTCGGTGCGCTTGCCCCGGGTGTGGACATCCACGCCCACCGCGTCGAACTCGATCTTGGTGCCACGCTGTCCGCTGATGCCGATGCCGAAGTCCAGCCGGCCTCCGGAGACCTGGTCGACGCTGGCCACCATCTTGGCCAGGGTTACCGGGTGGTACAGGGGGGCGATGACGATGCCGGTCATAACCCGCAGGTTCCGGGTGGCTCCAGCGGCGGCGGCCATCGCCGGCAGGTTGAGCAGGGTGGGGCGGGGCGGGTTGCCGTCCATGATGTGCTCGCCCATGGTCACCCGGCCGTAGCCCAAGCCCTCGGCCCGGCGGGCGAATTCGGGCACGTCCCAGTAATCGTCCACCGAGAGGTTAACGCCAAATGTGATCTTCGGTCCGGCCATTGCTCCTCCGGGAAATTTGCCGCGGCAATTTTGTCTTTAGTAAATGGCTAGTTTACTCGTCGTTGGGGTCGACTCCCAAAGATACCTTACCGATGAGTTCGATGGCCTGATTGCGCGCCCAGGGCTGCATGAACGGGCCCGCCCGAACATCCCGGTAGAGCCGGGCCAATGTGCTGTTGGCGACAAAGCCGCCGCCTCCGTAGAGTGTGAGCGCCTGATCGACCACGACGCAGGCCGTGTCCATCACAAACTTCTTGGCCATGGCGGCGTTCTTGATCAGCTCATAGGCTTCCATATCAGAGAGAACCGGAAGCGGGTTGGGGTCATGGACGCCCGCCGCGGTGTTGAAGAAGTCGTCGTACGAAAGGGCGGCGCGGCCCAGGATGCCCCGCATGGCAGCCAGGCCGGTTTCGCTCTCGGCGGCGGTGGCTTGGTTCATGGGATACGAGGCTGCTTCTTCGCGGTTCTTCATTGCGGTCACCGCTATATCGTGGGCGGTCTCGGCGATGCCCAGGAAGATGGAGGACAGCCCCAGCGACGACCCGGAGGCCACCGCCAGGAACGGGGCGTTGAACTTCCCATACTCGCCGATATCGTCGAACTCATCGTCTTTGACCGGATAATCGGTGAAGACAACATCGTGGCTGCCAGAGCCCCGCATGCCAAGTCCGTCCCAGTTGTCCATGATCTGGACTCCCGGTCGGTCCACTGGAACAATGGCGGCCCCCATGCGCTCCTCCCCGGCCTCGTTCCGGTAGCGGGCGCGCACGGCCAGCAGGTCGGCGGAAGGCGAACCGGTGGCAAAAGTCTTCACGCCGTTGAAGAGCCAGCCGCCGTCAACCTTGGTGGCCAGAGTCTTGGAGGTACGGATGTTGGCGCCGCGCTCCGAGTTGGCCACCGTGATGAACAGACCTCCAGCCCCGATCTTCTTCAGCATGTCTTCAGACCGCTGCTGGCGCATCCGGTTCCCGGAGGCGATGGCGTTGCGCAATGCTCGCACCGTACTCAGCGTGCGGAACAGGTGCATGGTGAAAGCCAGCGGAGTGGCCCCTTCGGCCCGGCCCAACCGGTTGATGGCCACGATGCAGTCATGGATCGAGGTGACTCCCATGCCGCCGAATTCCTTGGGCACCGCCGCGGCCGCGAACCCGCTCTGTTTCATGGCCGTGATGTTCTCGGTGGCGAATGTACCGTCGCGGTCGTGCTCGGCGGCCCTGGTGGCGAAGTCGGCGGCATGCTTCTCAGCCAACTCCACCATCTGCCTGCCTGGCCCGGTTACCGGTTGTAAGTCGAAACGCATCTGAGAACCCTTTCAAACCCGGAATTCCGCCGAAGGCTTGGGCTGACGGCCACAATACCGAATGACAGGTTACTCCCTGATAGTGCCGGAATCAATTTGCCGCACACTAAATAACCGGATCGATAGTAGGATACGATTCTCAAGCCGGGACGTTCCGGAAAGCAACTGGAAAGGTTGAACATTGATGGAAGAATCCGTTAAGTCCGGTCTGATGGCAGGCAAGACTTGCTTGGTTACCGGCGCCACCGCCGGAATCGGGCGGGTGACGGCATTGGAACTGGCCCGGATGGGCGCCAACGTCGTCTTGACCGGGCGCGACCGGGCCAAGTGCGTCGCCACCACCGTGTATGTTCAGGAAGAAAGCCGCAATTCCAAGATCGGCTATCTGGTTGCCGACCTGTCTTCCCAGGACGAGGTGCGCCGCCTGGCCAGCGAATTCCAGGATAGCTACGGTCGGCTGGACGTTCTGATCAACAACGCCGGCGCGATCAATCTCTCCCGGCAGACCACCGTCGATGGCATCGAGATGACCTTTGCCGTGAACCATCTCTCATCCTTCCTGCTGACGGACCTACTGCTGGACGTGTTGAAGGCTTCGTCCCCGGCCAGGGTGGTCAACGTGGCTTCCTCGGCCCATATGAAGGCCAAGATCGACCTGAGCGATATCCATTCTCCCAAACGGTATGGGGGATTCCGCGCCTACTCACATTCCAAGCTGTGCAACGTTCTCTTCACCTACGAGTTGGCCCGCCGCTTGGAGGGCACCGGCGTAACCGCCAACACCCTCCATCCCGGCCTGGTGGCCACCAATTTCCTGGCGAACAATGGGGTCCTTGGCCGCGTGCTCAACTTCCTGCTTGGCTTCAAGGGCATCGATGTCAATGACGGCGCGGCGACCCAGGTCTACGTGGCATCTTCGCCGGAGATGGAAGGCGTTTCAGGCAAGTACCTGGTTAAGAAGCGGCAGGCTGCTTCGTCCAAACGCAGCTACGACGAAACCCAAGCCGCCGCCCTGTGGGACCTAAGCGCCCGGCTAACCGGCACCGAACCGTATACTCCCCGCCTGTAGCTCCCTCTCAACCCACCGCGCAGGCATGGTTGACAGCTACAATGGGCCCTCGCATAATCGCTGAAATCCCCCTTTTGGAGCTACACCTCAGATGGCAGAGAACTATGACGTAGTGGTGGTCGGCGCTGGCGTTGTCGGCTGCTCGGTGGCCTACTACCTAGCCAAGGAAGGCATCAAGGTCGGCCTGCTGGAGCGCGAGTCCATCGGCAGCGGTTCATCCACTCACGCCACCGGGTTCATCAGCCTGCTGGGCACGGAATTCACCCCAGGGCCGTCCTTTCAATTCGGCCTGGACAGTTACCGGGAGTTCCCCTCGCTGGTCCAAGAACTGGAATCGGCGACGGGTATGGACCTGCTGTACCAGCGGCGTCCCTCGCTGCGTCTGGCCCTGGAACAGAGCGAGGAAGACCTGATAAAGGAACTGATGACCTGGCAGAAAGAGCATGTGGCCATGCGCTGGATCAGCGCCGACGAGGTGCACGAGATAGAGCCAAGGCTAACGCCATCGCTCATCGGGGCGGTCTACGAAGACGAGTCCGCTCAGTTGGACAGCTACCGCCTGAACCTGAGCCTGGCCACCGGGGCCGAGAAGCTGGGCGGCGAAACCATCTTCCGCAAGGTTACCGGCCTGCTTTCCGAGGGCGACCGGATCACCGGCGTGCGCACCGAGAGCGGCGACCTATCCTGCGGCACGGTGGTGATAGCCGCCGGGTTGTGGAGCCCGCCGTTCCAGCGCGACCTGGGTTTCCCTGTCCCCGTGGGCGCGCTGAAGGGCGAACGCCTGCTGCTCAAGTACGATGGCGACCCGCTGCAAGTGCTGATCAGTTCTCCCAAACGGGGCCACATGATCAGCCGTCTGGACGGCTTCCTCAGCGTCGGCAGCACCGGCGGCCGGGACTACGACAATGACCAACTGTACCAGGGCGAGGACATGGACCGCGTCCCCACCGAGATGGCCCGAGTGGAGATCATGCAGCGCGCCATAGACGTGTTCCCAGACCTGGAGAACGCGTCTTTGGTGGAGCAATTGGCAGGCTCCCGGCCCCTCAGTCCCGACCGGGTGCCGATCATCGGCCCGGTGCCTGGCAAGCAGGGCGTCGTCCTGGCCACCGGCCATACCACCAAGGGCATCCATCTTGGCCCCATCACCGGCAAGGTCGTTACCGAATACATCCGGGGTGGCTGCAAGACGGTCCCAACCGCCATGGAACCATTCCTGCCTTCACGATTCGCCGGGTTGGACCAGGCCGATTTCCAAACCGCCGGCCTAGATGTGGACGAATAGCCCGGCGAATAGCCCTCAGCAAGGAACATAAAGGAGCCGATCACATGAAACGCGCGGTTGAGTTTTACAGCGAGGGATTCAAACTTTGCGGCGATGTCTACACCCCAGAGGGCCTGGCCGCCGGAGAGGCACGCTCGGCGGTGCTCCTGTGCCACGGCTACACCGGCGTTAAAGACCTGTACCTGCCCGACAACGCCCGCGTGCTGAATGAGGCCGGGTACGTGGTGATGACCTTCGACTACAAGGGTTGGGGCGACAGCGAAGGAAAGAGCCCCAACCGTCTGGCGCCCTACAGCCGGGTGGCCGACGTTCAGGCTGCCATGACCTTCCTGGGCGTGCAGCCCGAGGTCAACGAAGAAGCCATCGGTATCTACGGCACCAGCTACGGTGGCGCCACAGTGTCATGGGTGGGGGCCGTAGATAAGCGGGCCAAGTGCATCGTCAGCGTGGTGGGCATCGGTCACGGCGCCCGGTGGATGAGCCGGGTGCGGCGCATGGACGAGTGGTTCGACCTGCTGGAACATTCCAAGTCGGACCGCGTGCAACGGGCCCTGACCGGCCGGTCCGAGATGGTGGAACGCTCCGACATACTGCTGCCCGACCGCCAGTCGGCGGAACTGGCCGCCGCCGCCCGGAGGAATAACCCCGCCGCCGTGGGAACCATCCCCGTGGAGTACGTGGACGACACCATCGGCTTCAACCCGGAGTGGATCGTGGGCCAGATCTCCCCCCGGCCCATCTTGTTCATCACCAGCGACGACGACCGGCTGG
>MUCI01000017.1 GCA_002816575.1 SAR202 cluster bacterium Casp-Chloro-G2
CCCCAACCGGTATACTCGCCCGTGCCCAGCCGGTATAATCGTTCCAACTATGTCGTGCGGCCGTCAGGGCCGCACCTATTCCGATCTTAGGCTACTGATCAGGCCACTCAGGAGGCTGCACCACGACTGAAAGCAAGCTGCCACAAGGACGGCGGGTCGCCACCAGTGACGACCTGGAGGTATCGGCCTACTTGGAGATCGCCAAGGGCTTGGAGGGCGTTGGCCCCGATGATGACGACGGCCAGCAATCTGTCAGCGAGGGCGTGGTCGTCATCGACTTCGGCTCGCAGTACAGCCACCTGATAGCCCGCCGCATCCGCGAGTTGAATGTCTACTCGATGATTGCCCAGTCCAAGAGCACCTGGGATTCCATCAAGCACCTCAACCCCAAGGGCGTCATCCTCTCCGGCGGACCGGCCAGCGTCTACGAAGAAGGCGCCCCCCAGATCCCCGATTGGGTCTTTGAGCGCGGTCTCCCGGTCCTTGGCATCTGCTACGGCATGCAGGCTCTGGTGCACCAACTGGGCGGCAAAGTGGCCCCAGGCGACAAGCAGGAATTCGGTTACGCCGTCCTTCACCAAGACGACGCCGGAGACGCCGCTCTGTTCGACGACCTGCCGCCGTCCTTCCAGGTTTGGATGAGCCACGGCGACCGGGTTGAGTCGTTGCCCCCCGGCTTCACCAGCATGGCCTACACCGAGAACTCCCCAGTGGCCGCCATCGGCAACGGCGATAACATGTTCGGCATCCAGTTCCATCCCGAGGTGAACCACACTCCGCTGGGGCAGGACATCCTCAACAACTTCCTGTTCAAGGCCTGTGGTTGCAAGGGCGACTGGACCCCCGGCAACGTGGTCCACGACTCCATCAAGAACATCCGGGAGCAGGTCGGCGACGGCAAAGTGATTTGCGCCCTTTCCGGCGGAGTGGACTCGGCGGTCACCGCCGGGCTGCTGCACCAGGCCATCGGCGACCAACTCACCTGTATCTTCGTGAATAACGGTCTGCTGCGCCTGGAAGAAGCCGAGCGCGTCCAAGCAACCTTCAAACGCGGTCTTGGGCTGAACCTGACTTACGTGGACGCAACCGACCGGTTCTTGGACAAGCTTAAGAACGTCACCGACCCCGAGTTAAAGCGTAAGGTGATCGGCGAAGAGTTCATCCGGGTCTTCGAGGACGCCGCATCGGGGCTGGGCCACACGGATTTCCTGGCCCAGGGTACCCTCTACCCCGATGTGATTGAAAGCGAGTCCCCGGAGAACCGCACCTCAGCACGCATCAAGACCCACCACAACGTCGGCGGACTGCCGGAGAACATGAAGCTGGAGTTGGTGGAGCCACTCCGCTATCTGTTCAAGGACGAGGTACGCGAGGTCGGATTGGCGCTGGGATTGCCCAACGACATGGTCTACCGCCAGCCATTCCCCGGCCCAGGCCTGGCCATCAGGATCATCGGCGAAGTCACCCCGGAACGCCTGGAGATGTTGCGGAAATGCGACTGGATCGTGATCGACGAGATCAAAGCCGCCAATCTCTATGACCAGATGTGGCAGAGCTTCGCGGTTCTGAGCAACAGCCGAACCGTTGGTGTTCAGGGAGATTACCGCACCTACGGCTATGTATGCGCCATCCGGGCCGTCTCCAGCGACGACGCCATGACCGCCGATTGGGTGCGCCTGCCCTACGAGGTGCTGGCCCGCATGTCCAACCGTATCGTTAACGAGGTGCCCGGCGTGAACCGGGTGGTCTACGACATCACCAGCAAACCACCTGGCACCATCGAGTGGGAATAGACCGCGGCCATCGATCCAGCGCTCGGACGGGTCGGAGTCCTGCCCTGATCTCCGATCTAGCCGGGAGTCTCCCCGATGCATCGGAGGACCTAAAGTTCCCTTTGGACGAGCCGGGAATTTTCCCGAGAATTCTTCCGCTCAAGGCGATGAAACAGCCATGACCAGCAACATTCCGCGCCCCCTTAAAAACAGGCGTTGCTCGTGAAGGTGTTGATCGTTGGCTCCGGCGCCAGGGAACATGCCCTGGCTTGGCGTATCAAGCAGAGCCCCAACCTGACCCGGTTATGGGTGGCCTCCGGCAACGCCGGGACCGCCGCCCTGGCTGAGAATATCGAGATTCGCTCCAGCGATGTCGGCGCCCTGGTCGCCGCCGCCCAAAAGGTGGCCGCCGACCTGGTGGTCGTCGGACCCGAGGGGCCGTTGGCTCTGGGGCTGGCCGACAGGTTGGACGAGGTTGGCATCCCCGTGTTCGGCCCCAGCCAAGCCGCCGCTCAGATAGAGGCCAGCAAGGCGTTTGCCCTGGATCTGATGCGGGATGCCGGAGTTCCCTGTCCGGACTTCGCCGCCGTCTGGGACGAAGCTTCCGCCAGCACCTACATCAGCAGTCACCCCGGCCCCCTGGTTGTGAAGGCCGACGGGCTGGCCGCTGGTAAAGGCGTTCTCATCTGCGAAGACTCCCAGCAGGCCCAGGCCGCGGTGAAGCTGTGCATGTCCGACCGGGCCTTCGGCGAGGCCGGCGACACCGTGGTGCTAGAAGAGTATCTAACCGGGCCGGAGGTCAGCGTCTTCGCCTTTTGCGACGGAGAACGCCTCTCCCCCTTGGCCGCCGCCTGCGATTACAAGCGGCTGGGCGATGGCAATCAAGGCCCCAACACCGGCGGCATGGGCAGCTACAGCCAGCCCGATCTCTGGACGCCGGAGTTGGCCGCGCAGATCGAGAGGACCATCATGCAGCCGGTGGTCCGGGCCATGTCCGAGCGCGGCTCGCCGTATAAAGGCGTGTTGTATGCCGGGCTTATGCTGACCGACGCCGGGCCAAAAGTGCTGGAATTCAATTGCCGGTTGGGCGACCCCGAAACCCAGGTCCTCATGCCCAAGCTGGCCTCCGACCCCTTGGACCTGATGCTGGCCTGCGCCCAGGGCAAGCTGGATCCAGCCTCCGTGCGGTGGGATACCAAGAGTTACGTCGGCGTGGCGATGGTCTCCGGAGGCTACCCCGAGGAATACCAGACCGGGTTCGAGATATCGGGCCTGGACGAAGCCGACTCCGGCGAAACGATGGTCTTTCATGCGGGGACCAAGTTGGGGCCGGACGGCATCTCCGGGCCGCCGCTAACCTCCGGCGGACGGGTGCTGACCGTGGTCGGCGGCGGCGACAGCATCGAGCAGGCCCGGCAGCGCGCCTACGCCCGGTTGGAGCGCATCAGCTTTCAGGGCGCCAACTGGCGGCGGGATATCGCCTCGGCGGCGAACCAGGGCGCGGCCAACCCGGCACGCCAGGGGGCCGGTTAAGCCGATGCAAAAGCTCCACGATCTGCTCACACTGGATGTTGACGACCCGCGCCTGCTGGCCTACCGCCGGAAGAAATGGCAGAGGTCGGCCGAGTTTCACGAGTGGCTGCAACAGGACGCTCTGACCGGTCTGGACATGGACCGGGCTCTCCAACTCTACCGTGCGTCGGGCGGCAGGAAAACCGCGTTATTCAAGACCAACGAAATCGATGAATTAAGGGACGGCGTGGACTTTCTGCTCTATGATAATATCAAGCTGGAAGGGCGGTTCGACGAGTGCGCCGCGCCTGAGGGAGCTTATTTCTTGGCCGGCGCCGGGAAGGAGTTCTCCTCTTACCTACTGTGCCTGACCGATCCCGGATTGTTCGCCGTTTGGAACGCCCCAGCCGAACGATTGCTCAAACAGGCAGGGCTGCTTCCCGACACCATAAAGCGCGGGCCGATGGGCATCCGTTACCTAGATGTTCTCGATGCCATGAACCGGTTACGGGGCCGCACCGGCCTGCGGGATTTCCGGGAGATTGACGAGTTGGCCTACCAGGCTACCCAGAAGAAATAACCCAGAAGAAATAGCGCAGATAGGAAAGGCCCATGACCTGGCACGATACATTGGAAGGGTTGAAGAGCGAACTAACGGATGTCCGAGCCCAACGCCAGGCCCGCGTCGCCGAGGAGGAGGCCGAACTGCGGAAGGAGCGAGAAGACCTTTCCCGCATGGCCCAGACCCTTGGCGTGGAAGAATTGCTGGCTGAGATGAACGCCACGTTGCTGGAAGGCAAGGGCGAGATCGAGAGGATCGTCGGCTGGGAGTCGGGCGGGGCAGACGCGGATGACCCGGAGTTGGACGCCGGGATCAGCATGAACGGAGGTGAGCCGGACGACGAGGACACCGACGTCATCACTACCGTCTTGACCTGGGAAGAGGGCGGTGAGATGGAGATTGCGGTCGACCTGGGGCTGTCCGACGAAGGGATCTATCTACAGATAAACGATATCGAGATTCGGCCCGAACGAGATGCCCTCGAACAGGGATTGGTCGAGGCTTTTCGGGACGAACTGGAACTGTAAAAACCGAGAGATCACGCCATAATTTTATATTTCATCCAGTGCGAGAACGGAGGCCGTGGGCCGCTGATTTGAGCGTGGATAGGAGGTTCTTTTGCCACTCGTAGGTGTTATTATGGGAAGCGCTTCGGATGAACCCGTGGTGCAGGATACCATCAAGACTCTGGAACAGATGGGCATCGATTTCGAGACCCGGGTCATGTCGGCCCACCGCACCCCGGAACGGGTCCATGAATACGCCCAAACCGCACGGGACCGGGGCATCGAAGTGCTGATCGCGGCCGCCGGCGGATCAGCGGCCTTGGCCGGAGCGTTGGCGTCCATGACCACGTTGCCGGTCATCGGCATTCCGCTAGCTTCCAGCGAACTCAAGGGCATCGACGCCCTGATGTCAACGGCCCAGATGCCGCCGGGCATCCCGGTTGCCTGCATGGCCGTGGGAAGCTGGGGCGCACGGAACGCCGGATATTACGCCGCCCAGATTTTGGGCCTGAAGTACGACAAGATAAGGCAGGCTTATGAAGACTACCGGCGCGAACTCCGCGAGCGGTAGACCGCATCCCGCTGTCCTCACCGATTTCGACGATACAGCCGCGGTCCAAAACGTGGCGGAGATGCTGCTCAACGAGTTCGGCGGACCGGGCTGGCAGGACGTGAGGCAACGATTCCGCGATGGCCAGATCAACCTGAAGGAATACCAGGAGATCACCTTCCGGGACATCAAGGCGGACCGCGCCACGATGCAGTCCTACGTGAAAGAACACGCCAGCCTCCGTCCCTACTTCAAAGAGCTATTGGGCTTTTGCCGGGCCAACGGCTTCCCCATGGCAGTGGTCAGCCAGGGCTTGGACTTCTACATCCAAGCCCTGTTGGAGCGGGCCGGGGCTGGTCATGTGCCCGTTTATGCCGTCGACACCAGCTTCGAGAACGGCCAGATAGCCTACCACTACAACCATACGGATCCGGGCCAGGAGAGCCAGGGAAACTCCAAGGGCTTCGTGGTGCGGTCGTTCCAAGAACGCGGTTGCCATGTGTTCTTCGCCGGCGACGGCTTCTCCGACCTGGAGGCTGCCCGCGTGGCCGACGTGACCTTCGCCCACCGGACCCTGGCCCAACTCTGCGACGACCATAAGATCCCCTACCGGGCGTTCAGCGATTTCCAAGGCATGTTGCTGTCGGTCAGGGACTATGCACAGACCGGCCAGGAGTCGGGAAGCAACCTGGGCTACGAGGAGACAACGGCGTGATTGACCGCTATTCCAGGCCGGCCATGAAGCAGGTTTGGTCCGATGAAAACAAATACCTCAAGTGGATGGCCGTGGAATTGGCCGCCTGCGAAGCCTGGACCGTCGAAGGGGTCATCCCCCAAGACGACATGGTCAAATTGCGGAAGGCCCGATACAACCACACGCGCATGATGGAGATATTCGAGACGACCCGCCATGACGTCACGGCATTCCTCAGTTCCATCACCGAGTCGATGGGGCCGGAGGGCCGCTGGCTCCATCTGGGTCTAACCTCCAACGACATGCTGGACACCGGCCTGAACCTTCAGTTGGTTGAGGCGGGCGGTCTGCTGCAGATCGAGATGGACCGGGCCATCGCCGCCCTGGCCCAGAGGGCAGTGGAACACAAAGACACCCTGGCCATGGGCCGGACCCACGGGGTCCACGCCGAACCCATGACCATGGGCCTGCGCCTAGCCCTGTGGTGGGACGAGATGCAACGCCAAAAGGTTCGGCTGACCGACGCCATCGAGGGCCTGCGGGTGGGCATGGTCTCCGGCGCGGTGGGCACCCACGCCACCGTCCCGCCATCGGTGGAAGAAACCGTCTGCCGCGAACTGGGACTGAAGGTCGCCAAGATAACCAACCAGATCATCCAGCGGGACCGGCACGCCCATTTCATGAGCACGCTGGCCCTGGTCGCCGCCTCTATGGAGAAGTTCGCCACCGAGATTCGCGCTCTGCAGCGCACCGAGATTCACGAGGTGGAAGAACCCTTCGGCCACGGGCAGACCGGGTCGTCTTCCATGCCCCATAAGCGCAATCCCGAACTGGCTGAGCGCATCTGCGGTCTGGCGCGGCTGATCCGCGGCAATGCCAACACGGCGCTGGAGAACGTGGCCCTCTGGGGCGAGCGGGACATCAGCCACTCGTCGGCCGAACGCATCATCCTCCCTGACTCATGCCTGGCCTTGGACTACATCCTCAGCATCTTCAGCGGCATCATCGAGGGCCTGCGGGTCTTCCCCGACCGAATGATGGAGAACATCGAAAGCAGCCGGGGACTGATATTCAGCCAACGCGTCCTCCTGGCGCTGGTGGACAAAGGGCTGGCCCGCGAAGAGGCCTACAAGATCGTCCAGACCAACGCGGGCCGCAGTTGGGACGAAGCCAAAGACTTTAGGGACCTGCTGCGCGCCGACGCCAAGGCCGGCGAAAAGCTGACGCCGGCGGAATTCGACGAGTTGTTCGACTACGGGTACTTCACCCGGTACGTCAATGATACTTTCGCCCGGCTGGGTCTGGGCCAAGCCTAGGCTGCTTACCTAACGCGAGATACCTAACGCAAATTAAAGGATAGAGATCGAAATGATATTGGAAACCCAGATGCCCGAGATTCTTCATCGTGGCAAGGTCCGGGATACCTACGGCCTGGGCGGCGGACATCTGCTGATGGTCGCCACCGACCGCATCTCGGCGTTCGACGTGGTACTTCCCACCGGCATCACCGACAAGGGCCTGGTGCTAAACCGCATCTCGGCCTTCTGGTTCGACCTCACCAAAGACGTGGTGCCCAACCACCTGATCTGCCTGGCCGACTCCCCTGAAGCCGCCCAGTATCTGAAGGGCAGCAGTATCGCCGACGCCCTTACGCCTGAGATCGCCCGGCAGTCCATGGTGGTGAAACGGGCCGAACGCCTGGATCTAGAGTGCATCGTGCGGGGTTACATCACCGGGTCGGCTTGGGGCGAATACCGCCGCCAGGGCACCGTCTCCGGCAAGAAAGTGGAGGAGGGCATGGTGGAAGGCCAGGCCTTTCCCGAGCCCATCTTCACCCCCACCACCAAGGCCGAAGAGGGCCACGACGAGAACATGACCGATGAAGAGGTCATCGACATGGTCGGGGCAGACATGGCCCGTCGATTGGAGGACGTGAGCAAAGCGGTCTTCAAGGTGGCCCACGACTTCGCCAAGCAACGGGGCATCGTGCTGGCCGACACCAAGATGGAGTTCGGCATCATCGACGGAGAACTCACCCTGATCGACGAGCTGCTGACCCCCGATTCCAGCCGGTTCTGGGACGCCGCAGGATACGCTCCCGGCAAGTCTCAGCCCAACTACGACAAGCAATTCGTACGGGACTGGCTGGATGCCCAGGGCTGGGACCACGAGCCGCCCGCCCCTGAACTACCCGACGACGTGGTGGCAAAGACGTCCGAACGGTATCGGGAGGCGTATTACAAATTGACCGGAACGCGGCTCTAAAAGCTCAGTTTCGGCTGGCTTCCAATAAGCAGACCACGGCCCAAATCGGAGGACGATACATTGCCAGTTTCAAGACGCCGCCGCGGCAGGGCGGCCAACAGGGCGGCCCGCTCCGGCAACATGATTTCCACGCCCCGTCGAAAGAAGACCAATAAGCTTTACCTGGCCGCGTCCGTCATCATCGCGGTCCTGGTGATCGCCAGTTTCGCCTTCGCCAGCTTCAGCGGCGGTGGCGGCAGCGCTCAGACAGGGGATGCCCAGCAGTATGTTGAGGGAATCGGCATCCAACAAGAAATTTTGTCCGCCGACCACATAGCCGATGGGACCCGGGCCACCTATAATAGCGTGCCTCCAACCTCGGGGAATCATTGGCCCACGCCGGCCCGTTGCGGATTTTACACCGACCAGCTGCCCGATGAACGGGTGGTCCATAACATGGAGCACGGCAACATCGTGATCAGCTATAACCTGACCGACCCGGCCGAGATTGACTCGCTCCGCAACGCTTTGAGCAACATCGGCCTGTACAACGTCTGGGGCGTTGCCCGCGCTTACGATGCGATACCGGAGGGACAGATAGCCCTCAGCACCTGGGGTGTCTTGGATTCGTTCCAAGGTGTCAATCAGGAGCGCATCGCCAGGTTCTTCGAGGCCTACGCCGGCGGTCTGGGACCGGAACGCGTTCCTTGCTGAGCAGGAAAAGCCCGACGACCCGTCCGCCATTGGCCACGAATCACCTGAGGTTTCGCATCTATATGTACCAAGCCCGAATACACGTCACACTCAAGCCCACGGTGAACGACCCCCAAGGTCTAACGGTGCTGGCCAGCCTGCGCCGCCTGGGGTTCGGCAATGCCGGAGATATGCGTGTGGGCAAGTATCTGCTTGTGAAAGTCGACGAGGCCGACCGTGCCGCCGCCGAGCAGGCGGTGACCGAGATGTGCCAGAAGCTGCTGGCCAACCCCGTCATCGAGGACTTTAATTTCGAGTTGGAAGAGGTTAAGGAGTCCAGCCCAGCTTCTTGAGCTATACTTCGGCGCACATCCGCGCTTCTTAATCTATTGGGGGAAAGACATGACCACGTCAAGCAATAACACCTACGTCTATGCCGGGGCCGAGACCAGCGGCCTCTACCGGCTGTCTCCCGGCGCAAGCCAGTGGGAGGAACTGACTAAAGGACTGCCGGCCGACACCATGGTGCCCGGCATAATCATCCATCCCGACGATCCCGAGGTCGTCTACGCCGGGACCCAAGACGGCCCCTACCGCAGCGCCAACCGGGGCACCAGTTGGGAGCGGCTGGATTACCCCAGGACCGGCGCTCCAGTCTGGACCTTCATGTTCCGGCCCGGCGACCCGACCGTCATGTACCTGGGCACGGCTCCCGGCGAGATCTACCGCAGCACCAACAGCGGCGACTCCTGGCAGTTGCTCACCAAGTCCATGGGTTCGGCGGAGATCAGCATGGCCTTCCCGACCCGGGTTGTCGCCCTGTGCGCCGACCCCAACCACCCCGATGAGATGTACGCCGCCCTAGAGGTGGCGGGAGTGATCCGCAGCGCCGACGGCGGCGACACCTGGGACGAGATATCCGGAACGTTGGCCCCCAGTGAAGACACCCTGGACCTGCACGGCGCCCAGTGCTCGGCCGCCATGCCGCACACGGTTTTCATCACCACCCGCCAAGGTCCGTTCATCGGCCCAGACCGGGGCAGCGAGTGGATACCGGTGGATTTCGGGAACTTCTCGGAGATCACCTACACCCGCGACCTGAAATCGGCGCCCCACGACCCCAACATGCTCTACGTTTCCATCGGGGCCGCCGCCCGCAGCGAACAGGGCGCGCTCTACCGGAGCCGTGACCTGTTCAAAACATTCGAGCGGGTGGACCGCGGCATCGCCCCCAACTCGACCATGATGACGGTGGCCGTGGACCCTCGCGCCCCTGGCCACGTGTTCTGCAACTCCCGCGACGGGCAGGTCTTTGGCTCGCTGGACGATGGCGCTACCTGGACCACCTACGACCTTCCGGCCAAGGCCAAAGAGGTCCGCGCGCTGGCGGCAGGCTAAACTCCCGAGTCCGTCGAAGATTAAGGCCTGGTTCAAACGTAAAAAGCCCTGGCGGGTTGATCAACCCGCCAGGGCTTTTTACGTTTCCCAGGTTCAGGCGTATTCCAGTCCGCAGCTAGGGCTTGCGTACCGTGACGGGCACGGAATGTATCGAGTTCACCTGGTAGCCCCGGAAATTCCATGGCGCCAGCATGGGCTGAACGTTGCCCTGGCTGTCGGTGGCCCTGGAACGGAGCAGCGAGTGCCCCGTAGCCGCTGCGTCCCAGTCAATCTCCCAGTGCTGCCACGAGTAGTTGCCGACCGGCGCCTCCAGCTTGGCCTCGCGCCAGGTGCGGTTGTCGTCGGTGCTAACCTCAACCTTGGTGATGTGCCCGTCGCCCGACCAAGCCACGCCCTTGATAGTATGGGAGCCGGGGCAAAGGACGTCTCCTTTTACCGGAGAGCTGATCAGCGACTTAACCTTCAGCTTGGTGACGCGCTTGGCTTTTGCGTCGCTCTTGCCGTCGGTGGCCGGATATATGCGGTAGTCCATCTCATGGAAGCCGCAGTTTGGGTGGTCCATAACCGTGATCTTGGCCAGCCATTTGACCGAGGCCATGCCGTACCAGCCGGGAACCAGCAGGCGGACGGGGAAGCCGTGGTCCTTGGGGATGGTCTCGCCGTTCATCTCATAGGCCAAGATGGTGTCGGGGTCCAGCAATTTCGCCAGCGGCACGCTCATGGCATAGACCAGTTCGCCACCCGAGTGCGGCTCGGTGCCCGAATCCAGGCCCTCGAACAAAACGTCGGTGGCGACGCCCTTGAGGGATGCCCGTTCCAGCACGGTCTTGACCGGAACACCCTTCCACCGTGAAACGCCCAGTCCCCCATTGTCCCACTGGACGCCCTCAGCCGGGGGCTGCATGGTCGACCGGCTGTTGCCGGCACATTCCATGATGCTCACGACCTCGTGGCTGGGCATATTGAGCAGGTCGTAGTAACTGAGGTCAAGGGAGTTGTCCACGTCGCCGGTGACCGGCAGCGACCAATCGGCAGCCTCCACCTGAGGCGCCGGAAAGTGACTGCGGATGAAGTGGCCCTCCGTGGAAGACACGGGCGCTTCCATGTCGCGCAGGAATACCCCGGCACAGACCGGGTCCGCGGAAAGAACGTTAAGGTCTTTATACGAATTCAACGCTGGGTCCGGCATCTTAGCCTCCTAGTGTTGGTGGCACAGGCCGAAGCCTGGGCTAGAATCAGACTAACTTGCTGACGGGAGACCGGTTTTCGCGAGCCTATCCGGCATCTCTTCCCGTTGTGCTTACCCACCGGATTATGGTTGGGCCGCGATGCCAGCGTCAACCGATATCCCTTTACGGGATCCATCATAAAAATGATAATACTGCCCTCTGTTATGTCGAGCACCGGCCGCGATATTATTGACCAGATTAGGTAACCTATCATGGTCTCCAGCCCAAGTCTGGCGAAACTTCCCAGGTCCGGCAGAATAACCTGGTCCGGAAAAATCAATGGAGGGTCCAAGATGCCATTTAAGTATCCACAATTCTTGGTGGAGACGGATTGGCTCGCCGAGCATCTGAACGACAGTGACATACGCGTTCTGGACTGCACCGCATTTAACCTGCCCGATGGCAGCGGCGGCATCCGGGCGGCGAGCGGGCGCGAGTCTTGGGCAGCGGAACACATCCCCGGCGCCGGCCATGCCGACCTCGTAAACGACCTCTCGGACCGGTCTGCCGCCTTCCGATACATGCTCCCGCCGGTTGAACAGTTCGCCAGGGCCATGTCCGGATACGGGGTGGGCGTGGGCGCCCGGGCGGTGCTGTACGACTCAACGTCCGGTTCCTGGGCGACCCGTATCTGGTGGATGCTCCGGGCTTTCGGATTCGACAACGCCTTTGTCCTGAACGGCGGCCTTCAAAAATGGAAGCTGGAGGGCCGGCCGGTAACGACGGAACAACGGGACTATCCCCCCACCATATTCCACGCCAGACCCAGGACCGGGCTCATGGCTGATAAGAGCGAGGTGCTGGCGGCGTTGGAACAGGGCGCCGCCTGCGTGCTGAATGCGTTAAGCCAGGAACAGCACCTGGGCAGCGGCGGCGCCAACTACGGGCGCGCCGGGCGCATCGCCGGCAGCGTCAACGTACCGGCGGGCGACCTGATGGACCCGGTCACCCACGCCTATCTCCCAGCCGAGCAACTGGCGGAACGGTTCGCCCAGGTCGGCGCGGACCCCGCAGAGCGGGTTATCACCTACTGCGGCGGGGGGATCGCGGCCAGCAACGACGCCTTCATCTTGACGTTGCTGGGATACGAGAATGTGGCGGTGTACGACGCTTCGATGTCAGAATGGGCGTCAGACCCGTCATTGCCCATGCAGACCGGCTAGCGGGGCGGCCAGACCTCAACCAAGATCACTAATGTTTCGCTAAGGTTTAAGCGAAGCCGGGAATCATTTGTGATTCCCGGCTTGCAACAGGTAGTTTCCCGAAACAAACGAGGAATCCCGGACCGGTCCAGCTGTATAACCGCGGAGAGCCAAGAATGAGATTATTCGGCCGGAAGTATTTCTACGGCTGGTTCGTGGTGGCGGGATGCGTGCTGGTGTCGTTCGGGGTTGCCGGCGGCCAGTTCTCGTTCGGCGTCTTTCTCAAGCCGATGACCGAGGAGTTCGGCTGGAGCCGCGGCTCCCTCTCGCTGGCCTTCGCCCTGACCTTCATGATCTCTGGCCTGCTGCGTCCGTTGGCGGGGTATCTGGCCGACCGCTACAGCGCCAAGACGGCCATGCTCTCCGGCGTGGCGGTGATGGGAACGATACTGTTGTTCATACCGTTCATCGAGAGCTTGGGCCAGCTCTACGCCCTGTTCGCCATCATGAGCATCGGCATCACCCTCGGCACCGGCCCTATTCTGACGAAAGTGGTCGGCAGCTGGTTCCACACCCGCAGGGGTCTGACCATGGGGCTGGTCAGCGGCGCGGGTTCGTTCGGGGCGATGATCCTGGTACCGGCAGCTTCGCTCTTCCTCGTGCTCTTCGACTGGAAAGATGCCTACTGGTTCTTAGGCTTGTTGCTGTTGGTGCTGGTGCTGCCCGCCGGGCTCCTGCTGATTCGAAACAAGCCTCAGGACATGGGGTTGGAACCGTTTGGGGCCGGCACAACCGCCGGCCATCAAGCCAGGTCTGATGGGGAGAAATTACTGGGGCGGGACGCAACTGTCCGGGAAGCGTTCCATACCCCTCTGTTCTACCGGCTAACCTTGGGATACTTCGTTTGAGGCTATTCCATGAGCTTCGTGAACGCTCATTTCGTCACCTACGTGCAGGACCTGGGCTACCACAAGATGGTGGCCGCCGGAGCGTTCAGCTTGATCGGCGCCGCCGCCATCGCCGGGGCGCTGGTATTGGGACACCTTTCGGACGGACACGGCCGGCGGATCTACCTGAGCTTTTCCTACAATCTCAGGGCATTGGGTTTCATCCTCGTGTTGCTCTCCATGGGGATACCGTTCCTCAATGTTCCATCTCTTGGCATCGGCGTGTTGCTCGCCGGGGTGCTGCTGGTGGGGTTCTCCTGGAATGCCGTGGTTTCCATCACCGCGGCCTATGCCTCAGACCGGTTCGGGACCACCAAACTTGGCACCATCTACGGTGCCATGTTCGCCGTGATGCCCCTGGGTTCGGGCTTAGGCGCTTACCTGGGCGGGCTGCTCTACGACTCCCGAGGCACCTACGACATCGCCATCTGGAGCAACATCATCCTCTTGATCATCGCCACTGTGACGGTATTCACCATCAGGGAGCGAAGGCCCTCGGGCGCCGGCATGGCCCCAGCCCATTAACCAGGGTTTTTGTCATCGAGAACATTTAGGTAACATGGCCGCTCATGGTGAGCCTAACGAACCACCCTTTGGGGTTGGACCCTGTTTCTCTTGACCAGCACCTAGACCGGCGCCGTCCCTTCGAGAGCCTCAGGCTGAGCGGCGAGATCGACGATTAAGTCATATTGGAAAAACCCTGGCGCGTTAACCCCGCCCTGTTGATATCCAGTGGCAGTCCGATTAATCTTGACTGGACCGCGAGAGCGCCTTCCGTTGCGGCAAGATTCTGCCGCTATACTAGTAACGAATATCCGAACAAGGAGCCGCCACCATGGAACCAGTGATCAGAAATTTCAGAACCTTCGAGCCAGGCCAGCCGGCCCGTCTCATCTCCCTGGACGACAACCCGCCCACCTGCACCATGAGCTACTCGGTGATCGAGCCGGGCAAGACCAGCTCTCACCACATCCACAAGTGGGAGCACGAGGTCTACATCATGGAGGGCGTTGGCACTCTCCACTGCGACGGCAAGGAGTACCCGGTGAAAGCCGGCGATGCCATGTATATCCCCGGCAATGTGGACCACTACACCCTGAATGACGGCGGCAAGGGTAACATCCGCCGCGTCGAGATCAACCCGCTGATCGCGGCCCAGAGCGGAGGCGCCGGCAACAACGGCGGCGCCGGCACAGGCGAAGCCCCGGTCATCCGCAACTTCGCCGACCTGAACGCCCAAACCGGCAGCCGCATCCTTGGCTTGAACGACGGCGTGCCCACCTACGTGATGCTGTATAACGGCGCCATGGCCCCGGGCGCGGTGAGCCATCCCGAGACCGGCGGCCACACCCACGCGTGGGAGCATGTGGTCTATGTGCTGGAAGGCACGGGCGTCCTGGCCTGCGGCGGCATTGACTACGCCGTAACCGAGGGCGACGCCATACTGGTCCCGCCGGATACCCTGCACCAATGGCGCAACGAGTCCAACGCACCCGTGCTTCGGGTGACGTTCAACCCCGTGGCGTCGGACGCCGCCGAACACTAGACCGTTCCGAAGATCGAAGAGGTGATCACGATGGCTGAATACATACCCAGCGCCCGCGAGTGGGTCAGAGATCAGGTGGAATTATATGAAGGCAGCCAGGGCACCCAGGGCCTGACCCTTAGAGACACCGGGCTGCCGGTCATCATCGTAACCAACCAAGGCAACAAGACGGGCGCCATCCGAAAGACCCCCCTGATGCGGGCGGTGGACGGCGGCAACTATATCCTGGTGGCGTCCCAGGGCGGCTCGCCCAAACACCCGGTGTGGTATTACAACCTGAAGGCGGACCCCAACGTTGAGATTCGCGACAAGACGGCGGTCCATTCCATGCGGGTGAGAGAGGTGGTAGACGCGTCCGAGCGGAAGCGGCTGTGGGACATAGCCGTCGAAGCCTACCCGCCGTACCAGGAATACCAAGACAAGACCGACCGCGTGATCCCGGTCTTCATCGCAGAGCCCGCCAGCTAGGAGGCTGGAGCCAACCGTGACTGAGGGGACCAATGGCTGACCAAGCCCTGACTCTGGACGAACTCCTTAAAAGAGCGTCGGCCATGGTACCAGGCCTCAAAGAACGGGCGGCCCACACTGAGTTGCTGCGCCGGGTCCCGGATGAATCGGTCCAGGACATATTGGCGTCTGGTCTGCACCGGATCGGAGTTCCTCGGAGGTTCGGCGGGCTGGACGTCGAATACGGATCCATGCTTGAGGCCGGTGCAGTGCTGTCCAGCGGCTGCGCCTCCACCGGTTGGTGCTACAGCATCTGGTCGGCCCACTCGTGGCTGATTGGATTCTGGCCGCTCGAAGCACAGCAGGAAGTTTTCGGGGACGGCCCCGATGTCCTCTGCTCCAGTTCCCTGAACCCGGGCGTTTCGACGTTGGAGAAGGTGACCGGAGGGTACCGGCTCTCCGGGCATTGGAAGTTCTCCAGCGGGAGCGATGCCGCCGCCTGGGTGATGCTGGGCGGAAACACACCCGGCGGTCTGGTGTGGATGCTGCTGCCACGCTCCGATTATGAAATCATAGACACCTGGTTCGTCTCCGGCCTCAAGGGCACCGGAAGCAAAGACATCGTCGTGGAGGACGTCTTTGTTCCCGGTCACCGGGTCACGGAAAGCAGGAAAGCCGGAGACGGGGACTGGACCGGTTGGGATATCCACCAGGACGACCGCTACCGCATGCCGGCTCTGGTCTTGTTGGGATGGGACCTGGTTGCCCCGATGATCGGCATCACCATGGCCATGATTGACGAGTTCACCCAGCGGCTCACCGGCACATCGGGACCGGGCCGCACCGCGGACTCTGAGGGTGTTCAGGTGCGGCTCTCCCAGTCATCGGCCGAGCTTGATGCGGCGCGCGCCCTGATGCGGGCCGACATCCGGGAGACGTTTAAGAAGGCCCGCAACGGTGAGGCGTTCAGCACGCTGGAGCGGGCACGTTTTCGCCGGGACAAGGCGTTCGTCGCCCAGTCCTGCCTTAGCTCCGTCAACCGGCTTTTCGAACTCAGCGGAGGCCACGCCATATTCGATTCGTCGGCCTTCCAGCGCCACCACCGGGACATACAGGCCGCGGTCCGCCGCGACGGCTTCATCATGGAGTTGGGCGGGCTGCAGTATGGCCGAGTTGCTCTGGGGTTGGAGCCGAACGGACGTATCTAGCAGAAGGCCTAGCAGTCAGTTACTCGGCGCGCAGCCCTTGGCGGACCAGCCGTGGCAGCACCTCATCTCGGAAGTAGGGGAAATGCTCCAGGTAGTTGGTCAGTCCGATGGCCAGGGCCGTCACCCCCGACTCGGATAGGCGTTTCATCGTTGCCACCACCTCGTCCGGTCCGCCGATGATCGGCATCGCACCGTTGCCGCCGGCCGCGCGGAGCCTTGCCGCCTGTATAACGTCCTCCGGCACGCCCGGCTTCTTCAGCCCTCTTCCAATTATCATGTTCTCAACCGCATCGTGGTCGGCGTTCTCCACCGCGTAATACCGGAAATACTCCTCCGCCTCTTTCCGGGTCGGGCGGCAGATCACGGCGACGTTGGAAAACACCCCGATCTCCCGGTGGTATCCCGCAGCCATCTTCTTGAGCGCCGCGGTGTTGGCGGGCACCTCGTCCAGTTCGCTCCGCAGGTTGGTGAACATCATGTCGGCGTTGCGGGCCGCGAACTCCCTGCCCCTGGGCGAGTTTCCGGCGCAGACGATCAGCGGCCGCTCATGGCCGTAGGGCTTGGGGTTGATGTCGGTCTGGCGGACCTGATAGAACCTGCCTTCGTAGTCAAAGGGCTCGTCGCAAGACCACGCCCTGGTGATGACGTCGATCCATTCTTGCCCCTGATCGTACCGGTCGTCGTGCTGGGCGAGATTGACGCCCAGCATGTCGAACTCATCGAAATTCCAGCCGCAGACGATGTTGAGTCCGAACCGCCCCTGGCCCACATGGTCGGCCGTGACCATCTGCTTGGCGGCAACCACCGGGTTGAATACCGAGACGTGGACCGTGCCGAAAGCCATGATGTTGCTGGTGCTGGCCAGGATGCCGGTCGCCCAGGTCAGGCTCTCAAAGTTGGATGCGTTATGTTCGGTAACACCGCCGTATCCCTTCCAACGGCCCAGCGGCAGCATGAAATCCAGGCCGGCGTCATCGGCCATACGGGCAAGTTTCTGGTTGTTCTCCCAACTCGCTTCCCATCGCTCGGGAACGGTGGTGACTGCCAGGCCGCCGGAGCAATTGGCGCCGAACAGGCCGAGGCTCAGTTTGTTGCGGTCAAGTTGTTTTCTGGACTTCGCGTGGCTACCAGACGGGTCAAGTTCGCTGGGCATGGGTCATTCCTTTCGCCGGAGTCCGGGCTATCTTACACCGCCTGGGGCGGGTTGTAGGAGAAGTGATAATGGGCGGCGAAAGGCTGGCGCGGCGCCGCGGTCAGGCCGTTTCCATCCCGGCCGCTTTATGTAAACCCAGTTCGTCTATCGCCATCTCGCGCATGCGGAACTTCTGTATCTTTCCGGTCACCGTCATAGGGAATTCCGTGGCTGTCTTGATGTAGCGGGGGATCTTGTAGTGGGCGATCTTACCCCGGCAGAAATCCCTGATCTCTTCGGCGTCGATGGTCTCTCCCGGCTTGGGCATCACCCAGGCCATGACCTCCTCCACGAACCGTTCGTCGGGCACGCCGATCACCTGGACATCGGCGATCTTGGGGTGGGTGTAGAGGAACTCCTCGACCTCCCGAGGATAAACGTTCTCGCCGCCCCGGATAATCATGTCTTTCAGCCGGCCGGTGATGCGGTAGTAGCCGGCTTCGTCCACGGTAGCCAGGTCCCCGGTGTGGAGCCAGCCGTCCCCATCGATGGCGGCGGCGGTGGCCTCGGGCAGGTTGTAGTAACCCTTCATCACCATGAAGCTGCGGGTCAGCAGTTCGCCCTGCTCTCCGGTTGGAGTTTCGACGCCAGTCTCCGGGTCCACCAGCTTGACCTCCACGTTGGGCAGGACAGTGCCGACGGTGCTGACCCGGCGTTCCAGGGTGTCCTCGGTGCGGGTGAGGGTAATCACCGGAGACGCCTCCGTCTGGCCATAGCCGATGGTAATCTCCCTGGCGCCCATCCGGTCCACCACCTGGCGCATCACCTCGATGGGACAGGGGGAACCGGCCATCATGCCGGTGCGCAGGGAACTGAGGTCGAAATCGGCGAACCGTTCGTGGCCCAACTGGGCGATGAACATGGTGGGCACGCCGTGGAGGGCGGTGCACCTCTCTTGCTGCACCGCTTGCAGGACCTTGAGCGGCTCGAAATATTCCGATGGGATGACCATGGTGGAGCCGTGGGTCACGCAGGCCAGGTTGCCGAGCACGCAGCCGAAACAATGGTAGAAGGGCACCGGGATGCAGAGGCGGTCTTCCTCGGTGAATCTCATGCCCTCGCCGGTGTAATACCCGTTGGCCACCAGGTTGTGGTGAGTGAGCATGGCGCCCTTGGGGTTGCCGGTGGTTCCCGACGTGTACTGGATGTTGATGGTGTCGCCGGGGTCGCAGGCCGCCTGACGCTGCGCCAGCGCCGGCTCACCGACCTCCGACGACTTCCGGCGCACGTCTTCCCAGGACCACATGCCGTTGGGCGTCTTGACCTGGGGATCTGATGGCGGCGGGATGAATATGACGTTTCGCAGATGGGGCAGCTTGGCGCAGTGCAGTTCGCCGGGTGCGGAGTCTTTCAGCTCGGTTATGACCTCGTTGGCCATCTCCACGTAATCGGAGGACCGGAACCGGCCGATGAGTATCAGCGCATCGGCCTCTGATTGCTCTAGGACGTACTGGAGTTCGTGGGTCCGGTAGGAGGGATTGACGGTGACCAACACCGCGCCGATCTTGGCGGTGGCGAATTGGGCGACCACCCATTCGGAGTAGTTGGTGACCCAGATGCCCACGTGCTGGCCTTTTTCGATGCCCAGAGCCATCAGCCCGCGGGCCACCCGGTCGCACTCTGCCTTGAACCCGGTGTAGGTGAACCGCGTCCCAGCTTCGACGTGGACCAACGCTTCCCGGTCTCCCTACCGCGCCGCTTGGGAGTCGAGCAAGTCGCCGATGGTGGTCCGAAGGTCGAGTTCGCCAGGCATCACCGCACCTCGCGCCTATGATCGCCGGAATGTGAAACCGTGAACGGACGTTAAGTTAGTTATTAGTTAATGGAGAAAAAGTGAAGATTGGTGGAGGTGAGGGGGATCGAACCCCTGGCCCCCTGCATGCAAAGCAGGTGCTCTCCCGCTGAGCTACACCCCCACGTTCGGGCCGAAAGACCGGTCCACCAGAAATTTTAGCATACGGCGGCGTAGCACGGCGGGCCGAACCGGTCGGTAGCGAGCGGGAATCCCGGTCAGATGGCGCGCATGGCCCTCAGGTCAAACCTGGCCCCGCGGGTAAGCATATACCAGGGAACAACGCCGTCGTGGATGTAAACCTGGCCCTCGCCGATAACTTCAAACTCGCCGCCCCGGACGTGGATGGCGGTGTATTCGTCGATCCCGATGCCCAGCAATCCAGGGTGAGATTCGATCACCGGTACCAGGTCGTGCTCGCGGCCCCTCGCCGAGATATGCTGGTCGATGGCCACGTTCCTCAAGAAGCCAAATCCTTCTGAGGGGTGGTCCGGGTCCAACACCACGTCGGGGTCATAGCCGGGAGCGCCTTGGTTCCTGATGAGGAACGAGCCTATCATGGTGGCCCCCGCCGACGTTCCCGCGACCACGCCGCCGCGCTCCAGAAGGCTCTCAAGCTCCTGATGTGTCTTGGTGTTCAAGTACGACTCGGCAAGCCTTGGCTGCCGGCCGCCTTCGATGAAAACAGCCCTGGCTTTCCGTATGGGTTCTACGAAAGAGTCCGAGTTGGCTTGGCCCTGGTCGCGGGTGTGGAGCACGGTGGAGTTCAGGCCGTGGAACCGGCCGGTGTCGCCATTCTTCTGCGAAAGCTTTGTCTCTTCCTCGGCGGTCGGGATGTAGACAACGTCACTCCCCGGGCCGCCGGCGAGGGCGACGAATCTGGCGATGGTTTCTCGGTCTAGCTGCCCTGAAGAGCTGCCGCCGTGCACCAGCAAACTGCCATTTCTCGGCCCTGTGGTGGTCATGGTGGATGCAGGCGTCCTTCGTTCACTCGATGAAGCACTCGATGAAGCACTCGATGAAAATTGACTGGCCGGCAATCGGACCAAACGAGCCGGAATCACGCCGGATGGTTGGCCGAATAAACGGGTGCTCTAAAGCAACCCAAGCTCCGCCCACGTAGGTGCTGTGAGGCCGGAACGCCGGGACCTAGACGGGCAAGGAGGTGCCGGAGCCGTTCCGCCGCCTCACCCGGTTGGCGATCTGCGGGATGAAGAAGCGCCGTTTGAACCCGATTTCCACGATCAGGTAGGAGCTCAAGATAACCAGTCCGCCGCCCAAGGCATCGGTCATGTAATGGTTGGCGGTGATCGTGATGGCGAAAAACGTCATCGTCGGGTAGATGACGCCCAATATCTTGAGCCAGAGGTACGGCGTCTTCAAGAAAAGCAGTCCGAACATGACCGTCCAGGCAAAGTGGAGACTGGGCATCGCGGCGAAGGCGTTGAAGTAGTTGACCATCTCGCGGCTGGCATACTCGGAGGGGCCGAAGACCTGGATGGTGTCGATGAAATACAGGGCCATCATCCGCGGCGGGGCCAGCGGGAAGACCATGAAGGCGACCACGGCGATCGCGAAGCTAACCAACACCACGTTTCTGTAGTACCGGTACTTGGTCCGGTTGGTGAAATATAGGATCACGGCCGTGGTGAGGATTATCGGCCAGAAGGTGACGATGTAGGCCCAGTTGAAGAACACCACCATGGCTTTGGCGCTATCTATGGCCCAAGCCTGCATCACCGGTTCCCAGAATATCCCCAAATCGCTCTCGAATTTAATCACCCGCCAGGCGTTGTTGAATGCGGTTGTCTGGAAGTCGGAAAACACCAACGACTTCGTGTACATATAGGCGAAATACCCGCCCGCCACGATGCCTAGCTCAAAGAAATGGGACAGCCAGACACCTAAGAGGGGATATCTTTTTATCGTGAACCGAATGGTCGCCATCTGGTGGTTCGCTTTCCAAGGGTCTGCCCGGTACATCTAACGGGCAGCCCGGTGAGTTTAGCCTCAGAGCGGGCTCGTCAGGTGCGCGTTTGCGCAGAATTTTACCATAGACGAAACGCCGTTTGTGCCGCTTGGCCACCCCTTTCCAGAAAGAACGCAGATTCGGGGTAAACCCGCACCTGATTGATAGTGTCTGAACTCGTGGCCCGGTCTCTGCCAGCGCATGGTCTGGACGAGCCGTCCTTCGCATATCTTTGGGGGCTTTACGGCTCTACCAGAAACGTTTGGGGCCAGAGGCTAATTGTCCATAAGGAGGCTTTGCCCAACTCCAGAAAGCTAAACACCCGTCCACTCGAACCCCAGGTTGGCGTAGCGGCAGAAGACCGTGCCGCCGGGGGCCTCTAGAGGGCAGATTCCGAATCTATGTTTTTGCCACGCCAATAGTCTATAACCTTATGAATGGATCTCGCGGCCACAATCAGCATGAGAAAAAGCCCCGCGATCTGGATTGTGATTGGGTTTATTCCTCGACCTGCCAGCGTCTCGGAAAGACCCACTATGGTCATGGCAACAAAGAACAATACAATGGGAGCCTCGGCACAGCTCATCCAGAATTCGGCGTTTTTCATGTTCTCCTCCATTTATGGGTTAAGGGCCGTTCGGCCTGCTCTTGCTCCCCGTCCACTCGAATCCAAGGTTGGCGTAGCGGCAGAAGACCGTGCCGCCGGGGGCGGCCAGCGGGCCGTTGGCCGCGAGTAGCGCGATGGTGTGCTGGGAGCCGGGCACGGCGCTGTCGCTGAGCAGCACCCGTTGGGGGACATTGAATCCCTGAATGACGCCCCGGTCCCGGTTGCATTCGCCGTTGATCCAGATCTCGCCGTAATCGTCGATGCAGGTCTCGAACTGCACCCGCACTCCCGCCACGGGGTTTCCGTCCACCTCGTCGGGGAGGGTGATCTTGATCCGGTACCACATGAAGCTGAACCCGTGGGACATGCGCTCGGCCAGGTCGTGGCAGACCTCCCAACCTGAGTCGTCGTAATCGGCCAGCCGGGCCGGGCTGCCTTCAGTCTGCTCCACCAGACCCTCGTTGGGCTGGCCGGGCACGTAACCCCGGGCGTACTTCCAGGTCCCCTTGACCAGCGCCTGGCCGGCGGGGTCTCCCAGATAAACTGTCGCTCTTGGCATCGTTTCTCTCCTCGTTTTGTGATCTAGCGGCTAGTGATTCGCATTTATGGGCTGACTATTATCGCCTTCGAAGGCCCAGTGAACGGCCTGGGTGAGCAGTTGGGTGTTTGCCTCGCCGTCGAAGCGGTGGCCGCATTGGGGAGCCTCCCTGATCAAGAAAGACCGGGCGGCCAACTTCCCAGTGCGCAATATGCGGGCCAACCAGCCGGCCATGGGGTCTTCGTCGCCGTAGACCAGGTAGATGTCTCCGGTGAAGGCCGAGACCCCTTCATAGAACGGCTCTCCCACGCTGTCGTAGGTGGAGAGCAATAGTATCCGCCGGACGCTGGGATACCGGTGGGCCACGGCCCCGACCGCCGAGCCGCCGGAGGAGAATCCCATCAGGAATATCTCCGGGGACTCAGTCCCGCTCAATCGGACCGCATTCTCCAATGACCAGTCTATGGTGTGGCACAGACTCTCGATGAGCAGCTTATTCCAACTGGCGCCCCGATACGAGTACGGCTCCCATTCCAACTGGACCTGGAAATCCGGTCGGGGCGCGTTGTAGGTCACCAGGGACGCCAAGCCCCGCTCCTGTAGGTGCAGGCCCAGGTTCCGCCAACGGTCTTCGCGACCGTCCTTCAGCTCCCCCGATCCGGGAGTGTTGACCAAGATAGCTCCCGAGCTTGTGGGGTAGGCGGTGATTGGGACCCCGTAGGGTACAAGCTCTCCCGACTCGGCCTGGGTCTCCAGGAATAGGGTGGTGTCGATGGACTTCAAAACGGCTTCCGGCTATCCGGCTGCCAAGGGCGAAGGGCCGGCTGATTCGCTGTTGGACGACGCAGCTTTGTGCAACGACACAACTGCGCGTCCCAGGGACTCCAGCGCAGCGATAGCTTTGGGGTCGGCCAGCTTGCCGTCTTGGAAGTGCTGCGATTGGAGGTAGACACCACCGGGCACCAGGTGCGCCCCGAACCAGGCCAACACCGGCCTGAGTTGGGTGTCCACAGTCAGGTAGTGATGGTCGGTGGCGCCCATGCCAATGAGTCCGCACGCCTTGCCCATCAGCCCCTCAACGGGGACATGGTCCAGCAGGTTCTTCAGCGCGCCGGTGAAAGATGCACGGAAGATGGGAGTGGCGATCAGGTACATGTCTGCGGCCATCACCTGCTCCAACACCTTCTGGGTGTCGTCACCGTAGGCCTCCGGCGGGCGTCCATCGGCGAAGGATATCTGGTGGCCGCCCAGATGGAGCAACCCGGCCGTCACCGAAGGGTCGCTGGCCGACGCGGCAGCCAAGGCCATCTCCAGGGCCTGGTGCAAACGGCCCGGGCTGGTCACCGTGCCGTGGATCCCCAATAACGTTGGCAAGGTTATGTCTCCTCGTTTTACTCGTGCCCGTTGACCCAACGTCCTTCCGCGGAAGGACACCACGAACGTTTCGCTTTCGTCGTCCACTCGTCCCGCTCATCTTGAGCCCGTCGAGGGACCGTCCTCCTCCATCCGCTCATCCTGAGCCTGTCGAGGGACCACCCAGGCCGAAGTGCAATATCTTCAGGAGCTTCTTACCCCGGCATCCCGCGCGTTGGCTTTCTTGGCATACCGGTTCTCCGGCTTGGGCAGACCCAGGTTGCCGCGCAGGGTGTCGGCCTCGTACTCGGTGCGGAACAGGCCCCGGTCCTTCAGGATGGGCAGCACCTGGTCCACGAAATCGTTGAGGCCCTGGGGCAACACGCTGGGGACCAGCATGAAGCCGTCAGCCGAGCCTCCCTCGAACCAGGCTTGCATCGTGTCGGCCACCTGGGCCGGCGTGCCGATGAACTCGTTCCTGGGAGTGGTGGAGCGGATGGCCATCTCCCGCAGGGTCAGGTTCTCGTCCTTGGCCAACTGCTTGATCCGGTCCGTGGTGCTCTCCCAGCCGTTTCGTCCGAAGTCGCCCAGGTCGGGGAATGGGCCGTCCAACTCGTAGGGCGAGAAGTCCATGTCGTTGAAGTACCGGCCCAGGTAGTTGAGGGCATCCTCGATGACCACCAGGTTGGCGATCTCCTGGTACTTGGCCTCAGCCTCCTCCGGCGTGGCGCCGACGATGGGCGAGCACCCGGGCAGGATCAGCACTTCTCCGGGATCACGTCCCGCGTTGGCCGCCCGCTGCTTGATGTCTTGGTAGAACCCGGTGGCATCGGCGCTGGTCGCCTGGCCGGTGAAGATGGCATCGGCGACGGTGGCCGCGAAACCCCGCCCCGATTCCGACGAACCGGCTTGTATCAATATGGGCCGGCCCTGTTTGGAGCGGGATATGTTCAACGGGCCCTGCACGGAATAGAACTCTCCCACATGGTCCAACCGGTGCAGCTTCTTAGGGTCGATGAAAACCCCTGACTTTTTATCGCGGATGAAGGCGTCATCCTCCCAGGAGTCCCATAAGCCCTTGGTGATCTCCACGAACTCACCCGCCATGCGGTAACGCAGGTCGTGCTGGGGATGCTCGGGCTTGCTGTAGTTGGCCGCGGAACCCTCGAGGGGCGACGTCACGATGTTCCAGCCGGCCCGCCCGTTGCTCAGATGGTCGATGGACGAGAACTGCCGGGCCACGGTGTAGGGGTCGCTGTAGGTAGTGGAAAGCGTGGCGGCGAGTCCGATCTTGGTGGTGACCTGGGACAGCGCGGCCAGCAGGGTCAGCGGCTCGAAGCGGTTCAGGAAGTTGGGGTGAGACTTCTCGCTGATGTAGAGCCCGTCGCCGAAGAAGACAAAGTCCAACTTGGCGTCCTCGGCCTTCAGGGTCATGGTCTTATAGTATTCCAGATTCACCGCGCCGTCGGGCACCGAAGTCGGGTGCCGCCAGGAAGCCATGTTCCCGCCGCTGCCCGAAAGAAATGCGCCCAACCGCATCTTGCGCTCACTCATGTTGCTTTCCGCCTTTCTGTGCTTTGGCTGCGACCTGGCTCAACAGTTCATACGACCGGAGCCGCTTCTGAAAGTCGTTAATCGCCGTGACAACGATGATCTCTTCCACGTTATGTAATCTCTGGATGTCCAGCAGCTTTTGCCAGACCAACTCCGGGGTTAGATATTCGGGCGCTGCTCGTACCAGCGGGCGTGCTGCTGATAAGCAAAGGCCGCCTGGATGACGCTGGGTTCGTCGAAGGGTTTACCGGCGATCTGCATGCCCACCGGCAGCCCCGCCTCGGTAAAGCCGCAGGGCACTGATATGGCCGGCAGACCGGTAACGTTGAACGGCGCGGTGAAACTTCGGCCACGGATGGTGTCGATTGGGTCGTAGCCCTCGAAAGCAGCGGCTGGCTGGGTCATGGTCGGGGTCACGAACAGGTCCACCTTGCGCAGGGCCGCCGCGAACTCGCGCTTGCTCCATTGGCGGCAGCGCTGGGCCTGCAGGTAGTCGGCGGCGCTGAGCATGCCGCCGATCCGGAACCGGGCCCGCACGATCTCGCCGAAGTCCTGGGGCCGCGTTTTCAAGTTTGGCTCGTGAAAGGCGTAGGCCTCGCTGACCATGATTATGGTGTTGGCGGCGCGGACGTAGTCCAGACTGGGCAGTTCCACTTCCTCGATCCTGGCGCCCAGTGACTCCAGTTCGGCCACCGCCTTTTCGACAACCGCCACCACCTCCGGGTTCACGCTAGGGTCGGCGTCGAAGAAATAGTGACGGGGCAGTCCGATGATCTTGCCCTTTAGCCCCTCACGCAGCGAGGCCGAATAATCAGGCACCGGCGCGCGGCTGCTGGTGGGGTCTTTGGGGTCGTGACCGGCGATGGCCTGCAGCATGTAGGCGCTGTCTTCCACTGTCCAGGTCATGGGGCCTACGTGGTCCTGGGACCAACTAAGGGTAACCACGCCCGAGCGGCTGACCCGGCCGTAGGTGGGCTTCAACCCGACGATGCCGCAGAGAGATGCCGGGCCGCGGATGGACCCGCCGGTGCAAGACCCCAGCGCGCCCATGGCCTGTCCGGAGGAGACGGCGGAGGCTGACCCGCTGCTAGAGCCGCCGGTGATGTGGTCCAGGTTCCAGGGGTTCCTGGCCGGCTCGAATGGAGTGGTCCAGTCGGGGCCGCCCAAGGCGAATTCGTGCATGGTCAGCTTGCCCAGCAGTATGGCCCCGGCCTCTTTCAGCCGGGCCGTTGGCGTGGAGTCGGCGGTGGGGACGCGGTCGAAGTCGACTCGCGAACCGGATGTGGTCCGGACACCCGCCG
>MUCI01000018.1 GCA_002816575.1 SAR202 cluster bacterium Casp-Chloro-G2
ACCCTCCGCCCACATGTTCGCAAGCTTCGGGTTACATTATTCGTGAGGCAACAACCTTGCTCAAGTTACATTTTAGGTGAGTCAATGCGGGCGGCAAATATAGTTGACGCTGTTCACCCCGGTACATCGTCAAGCCACGGTGTGGCCTATGTGGAAAGGCCTACTTCTAGACCTAGCTCTACCGCTGGATCGTCCAGTGCCTCGCCTATCTTTTTTACAAATCCCAATGTCGTTAACGAGCTCATGAATGACCATCCTCAGATTCAGATTCATCGGTCCTTGATGCAGCCTTGAGCAACAAACCGAAGACTTTGCCCAGGCGACTATCGGCGTCTGCGGTTGGAACCTGGACGAGTTCTACATCTGGGGGTGGTCTGGGTGAGGTTTCCTCGGGGTGCGATTGCTGGCGGCGTTGATGTTTTGGCAACAAAAAAGACGTGCTTGTGTACGCCCACGTTCCTGCATTCGCAAGCGCGGAGGGGCGACAAGGCCGTCTTATCGGCTCGAAATTAATATGTTGGTGCTATTTTACTTTTTAATTGGCCAGAGCGCTAGAGACGCCGATGGGCCATACGTGCTTTGCCATAATTTTCGACACTTTCAGGGTATCTGGTGAAAGGGTATTGATGAATCCACATCTCGGGCACTTGGCGCGTGCTGGTAATCTTTCAACGATGGTTGATTCTATTGCATCTCCATGGGTGAGTCCGGGGGTTCTCCGGAACTTGAGTTTGCGCCCTTTAAGGCTTCGTTTTATCGCATATCGGGAAAATGCCCAGACGCCGTCTTCTCTGGGAGCCCATGCCGGTAGGAAAAAAATGTGGCGCTCTGGCACTTCACAAGCATCAGGTGAGGGCTCAAGGATGATAGCGAATTTGCCACCACATGACACAACGCCACAAAATATGTGTACCTCATCAGCACCGATTCGCGCAAGAAGTACCGGTTCAGGTTCCATGACATCACCTCCCATCATCGAGTTCTGCATTATACTCTGACGAGGTCCCGCTCTAGTGTGAAGCGCAAGCTGTAAATTGCGTTGCGTTCGTCACCATGAGCGGCTAAAGGCCATTTTGCAGGCCGTTCTTACTGTTCTTCCAAACGACCACGAACGGGTGAATGCCACTTTGCAGCCTCCACTTACTGTTCTCTCAGACGAGATGTGTGGGTGAATGCCGCTTTGCAGCCTGCGCTTTCTGTTCTTCCATACGACCATGAGGGGAGGAAGGCGGGTTTGCAGGCCGTTCGAACAGCTCTCCATCTATGAAGAAGCAGGATCGAAGCAGGAGCAAGGTGCTGGTGCGTCGCCAGCATTGACGCCGGGACTATGCTACTCGTATAGGTGGCAGGACAGAAGGTGGTTGCTGCTTACCTCTTTCAAAACCGGCTCCTCCACGGAGCAGCGGTCCATGGCGAAGGGGCAGCGGGGGTGGAAATTGCAGCCCGACGGCGGGTTGATCGGCGAGGGCACCTCGCCCGTCAGCACGATCTCATCGCTGAGGTCGTCGGGATGGGACGGAAGCGCGGCTGAGAACAGGGCCTTGGTGTAGGGATGGAGCGGGTTGTTATACAGGTCCTCGGTGGGGCTATGCTCGACGATCTTGCCCAGATACATCACCGCGGTCTGCTGGGCCATGTAACGCACGGTGGCCAGGTTATGCGCCACCAGCAAGAAGGCCACGCCGGTCTCCTGTTGCAGGTCCACCAGAAGATTCATCACCTGCGCCCGGATGGAAACGTCCAACGCGGACACGGGTTCATCCAGGATGATGAGTTTGGGCGACGAAGCCAGAGCGCTGGCCACGGCTATCCGCTGCCTCTGGCCGCCGCTGAACTCATGGGGGTATAGCTCCGCTTGGTCGGCAGCCAGTCCCACCTGCTCCATCACTTCTCTAACCCTGTCGTAGGCCTCGGCCCGAGTGACATCCTTGTTGACCACCAAGGCTTCGGAAACGATGTCTTTGACCTTCATCCTGGGACTCAAGGAAGACCACGGGTCTTGGAAAACCGCCTGGACCTGGGTGCGGTACTCCTTTAATTCGGGGCCGCTGAGGGTCTGAATGTCCTTGCCGTCCAGAAAGATCCGTCCGCCGGTAGGCGCCTCCAGACGCAGCAGCAGCTTGGACGTGGTTGTCTTGCCGCAGCCGGACTCGCCAACCAAGCCCAACGTCTCACCCTGATTGATGCCAAAGCTCACACCGTCGACCGCGCGAACGTGCCCCACCGTCTTCATCAGGATCAGACCTTTGGTAACGGGGAAGTGCTTTTCCAGGTTTTCAGCCCTTAGCAATTCTGTGGCCAACTGAATTCTCCAAGAGTCTAGTTGATCCATTCTGCCCAGGACGACCGGTTCGTCATCCGTGGTTCCCGGCTGATCCGCCCAGTTATTCCGGTCCGGTATTCCATTCCGGGTGGTGCATCCAACAGGCCGCCAAATGGTTGTTCTCGTGGTTCGTTACGGCGGGGTATCCGGTGAGGCAGATATCCCTGGCCTGGCCGCACCGGGGAGCGAACCGGCAGCCTTCCGGCAGGTCCCATAGCGGCGGCGGCTGGCCGTCGATGGCGAAGAGGCGGTCGGTGCGGTCCATCTTGGGCACCGAGTCCATCAAAGCCTGGGTGTAGGGATGGAGCGGTTTGTTGAACAGGTCTCTTACGTCAGCCTGCTCCACGATCCTGCCCGCATACATCACGGCAACCCGGTCGCACATCCGGGCCACGATCCCGAAATCGTGGGTGATGAAGATGATGGCCAGCCCAGTTTCGGCCTGGATCTCCTTCAGCAGTCTCAGGTACTGCAGCTGGATTGTTACATCCAGGGCGGTCGTGGGCTCGTCGGCGATGATGACCTTCGGCGACGCCGACACCGCGATCGCTCCGATCACACGCTGTTTCATGCCCCCACTCATCTGATGGGGGTAATCTTCCAGCCTTCGTTCCGGGGCGGCGACCCTCACGTTTCGCAGTGCCTGGACCGCCTTGTCCCAGGTCTCCCGCCGTCCGGATCTTCCGTGCGCGCCCAGCGCTTCGGTCAGTTGGTTGCCAATGGTGAACACCGGATTCAATGACGTCTGCGGGTCCTGCAGGATCATCGATATCTTCCGCCCGCGCACGTCCCGCATCTCACTATTGGACATCTGGACCAGGTCTTCACCGTCCAGGATGATCTCTCCGGAAACGATCCGCGCCGCCGGCTTGGGAACCAGCCGCAGCAGAGACAGGGCCGTCATCGTCTTGCCGCAACCCGACTCTCCCACGATGCCCAACGTCTCGCCCTCGCGGATCGAGAAGCTAACGCCGTCCACCGCCTTGGTGACCCCGCGGCGGTTGAAGAAGTATGTATGGAGGTCGTTAACCTCTAGAACTACGTCTCTATCTGCCATGAAAATCGCTCACAATTTCCGTTGGATACAGACCCTCGGTAGCTTAGACGACGACACACTAACATATTAGGGGAACCGTAGCAAAATGCTTTGTCTTGACTGGTGATTACAGCGCACTTCGCCGAGTCTCGCGGGGAGGGGGGAATCGCCTGGAACCAGACTCTCTTCTTACCCTTGGGTTGTCGAAGCGCTCTGCCCTAGCAATCATCCTGAGGCAGGAATCACGCCGAGTAAGCCTTGCGCCAGACAAAAACTGGCAGCGAAAAGACCTCCCCAGATCCGGCCATGCCGAGAGTCTATCCTGAACACCGGGTACCTGAAATTCACACATGCAAGCGAGAGTGACTCTTGAAGTGATGCTTGCATAACCGGAACAAACCCCGTCGAATAAATGCGCCTGCGCCCTCTGGTTCACCTCCAATCGGAGAGCAATACTGTCACCCCGGGGTCGAACCTGGCTCTCCAGCGTGCTAAACTGCCCCAGTCATGGCATCGGGTTATGACAATTCCATAATTAGAAATGTGTGAGGTTGGGACGGGAACCACATGGTCCTTTTTGATACAGAGATATCCCCATTTGAGCAGGTCAACGTCGCCCTGGACCTGGAAACGACGGGCCTGGACAACTCCCGGCACGCCATCATGGAGATCGGCGCCGTCCGGTTTCGGGGCGACGAGGTCATCGAGACCTACCAGACCCTGGTCAACCCCGGCCAACCCATCCCAGAGTTCATCCAACGCCTGACCCACATCTCGCCACAGCAGGTCAAACGGGCGCCGTTCTTCTCGTCCGTGGCCTCAGAGATTGAGGACTTCATCGGCGCCGACCCGATCATCGGCCATAACATCTCCTTCGATATCGGATTCCTGGCCAGCAGCGGCGTCAACCTCAGCAACCCTTCCTACGACACCTGGGACCTGGCATCGGTATTCATGCCCGATTCCAGGCAATATTCCCTGAAATACCTGACCACCCATTTCGGCGTGGAGCACAACGACGCCCACCGCGCCCTGGCCGACGCCATGGCCACCAAGAACGTCTTCATCAAGCTGCTCCGCCTGGCCGCCGAGCAGGATTCCGGGCTGCTGACCTACCTGTCCAACCTGGCCGCCCGCAGCCGCTGGTCCATCAGCGGCATCCTGGCCGGTCTGGAAGGCTCCGGGAGCAGCAAGACTTCCGCCGTGGGGCTAACGGGCCTGGACCTGGGGCAATTGGCCGTGCGCCTTAGCTCACCGGAGAAACGCCGTGCCGACCCGTCCCTCAGCGATCTAAGCGAGGAAAAAGTGGCCGGTCTGCTTGCCCAGAACGGCCCATTCGCCAAGGTATTCTCCGGGTTCGAGCACCGGCCCGAGCAAGAAGAGATGCTCGCTGGCGTCACCAAGGCCATGTACCACAACCAACACCTGGTGGTGGAAGGCGGCACCGGTGTGGGCAAATCCATGGCGTATCTGCTCCCCGCGGCCCTTTTCGCCATATCCAAGGGACAGCGGGTGGTAATCTCCACCAACACCATCAACCTGCAAGAGCAATTGATGAAGAAGGACATCCCGGCGTTGACCGAGGTGCTGGAGGAGTCGGGGCTGGTCGAGCGAGGCGTCCTCAAGGCCGCTCTCCTCAAGGGCCGGGCCAACTATCTGTGCCTGCGCCGCTGGAACCACCTGGCCCGCAGCGACTCGCCCACCGTGGACGACGCCCGCCTCCTGTCCAAGACGTCGGTCTGGATGCAAACGACCCAGAGCGGCGACCGGTCCGAGATCAACCTGTCGGGACGCGACTTCGGCTCCTGGACCCACGTTTCGGCCGGCGACAAAGGTTTCTGCCCCGGTCTGCGCGACGGTTCGCCGTGCTTCCTCCGGGCGGCGAGGGAACGTGCCGAGCAGGCCCACATCGTGGTGGTGAACCATGCCCTGCTGCTGTCAGACCTGGCCCGGGGCGGCGGACTCATCCCCGAATACCAGCACCTGGTCATCGACGAGGCCCACAACCTGGAAGACGAGGCAACCCGACAGCTGGGCTTCAGCGTGTCCCAAGACAAGTTGGACGAGGTGTGGGAGCCCCAGGCTCGTCTGGCCACTCAGGTCAGGCAGGCCGTCCTGGCGGAAGGCCTGGCCACGGCGGTCCGCCAGGATGCCGAGACGGCCCTCACCGCTGTCGAGGGCGAAGCAGCCAAGCTCAGGCAGACCTGGGCGCGTCTCTGGTCCGAGGTCGAACGGTTCCAGGCCAACCAGAAGTCGGGCCCTCAGGACAACGGCCCCCAACTGCTGATCACCCCCCAGATCAGGGGTGGACAGGGTTGGACCGATCTGCACCTGGCCTGGGAAAACCTGGACGTGGGGCTGCAGCAAACATCCCAATCGGTGGGCCGCCTGCACCGCTTCTTGGAATCGACCCAACTTCCCGGGGCCAGCGACCAGCCGGCGTTGGTCATGGAAACCGCCAACCTGATGGACGATGTGGAATCCCTGCGGGGCCAGTTCAACTCCGTCTTGGGCAACCCGCTAGACGCTGATATCCACTGGATCAGCAACGAGCAGGTCCGGGGCAATTCCACCATCGCCCTGAATTCGGCGCCCCTGGACATCAGCGAGACACTGGCCGCCGAGTTGTTTCAGCGCAAAGACAGCGTGATCCTGACCAGCGCCACCCTCAGCACCGAGGGCAGCTTCGATTATTTCAAGGGCCGCGTGGGCGTGGGCAGCGGCAGCCAGGAACTGCTGGTGGGTTCGCCCTTCGATTACCAAAAAGCGGCGCTGTTGCTGATACCCGAGGATATGCCGGCGCCGAACTCGGACCGGTATGTGGATTCCATGGTCCGGGTGTTGACCGACCTGGGCACGACGATGAAGGGGCGGACCATGGCCCTGTTCACGTCATACGCCTCGCTCCGGGCAGTGGCCCAACGCCTGCGCGCGCCGCTGATGGGTGAGGGCATACAGGTCCTGGCCCAGAGCGTGGACGGCTCGGCCCAGCAGCTGATGACCCGGTTCGCCGAGGAACCCAACAGCGTGCTCCTGGGCACCAGCAGCTTCTGGGAGGGAGTGGACCTGCCATCGGGGCTCTTGAAGGCTTTGGTCCTGACCCGGCTGCCCTTCCAGGTCCCCACCGACCCGGTGGTGAGGGCCCGGTCCAACCAATACGAAGACCCGTTCAGCCAATACTCCATCCCCCAGGCCGTGCTCCGGTTCCGGCAGGGATTCGGCCGCCTGATCCGAAACAAGGAAGACCGGGGAACGGTGGTCATCATGGACAACCGAATCACGGGCCGCTCCTACGGCAAGTCATTCCTGCGGTCGATACCGCCCTGCACTCTGCAGCCCAGCAACCTGAGCAACATCGGCCTACAGGCCGGCAAGTGGATCGGCTAGATTATGTATGCTGGTCATCAATGTCCTTTTGGGGAATAGCGAAGGGTTTGCCAAGTTGAAGCTTGGTGGATTCTTCCTCGCTTCGCTCGTCAGAATGACTCTCTGTTAGAAAATGGGTGAGTGGGCAAACGGTGGAATGGGCTTTCGAAGCTTCCCATCGTCCTTCCATCAGAGGCCCGGACTCACCGGTGTATTGGGGCCGCAGCCAGGTTGATCGTGAGGACAGACCGCGCGGCGAACAGCCTTTAACTGCGAGGACGGCAGACAACGTTTGGGAGGGGATAGTGGAATTAGTCGTTGATCAACCCTTTGACCTGGGCGCCAGCCTGGAAAGCGGCCAAGCACACCGTTGGAAGAAGGTGGACGGCTGGTATGCGGGGGTGGTCCAGGGGGAGTTCATCCACGTCCGGCAGAAAGGCCAGCCCGGCCTCGCCGGCCAAGTCGTGGAATTCTCCTCCGCGTCTACGAAAAATTCGAACGGGAACTCGAACGGTAATGGCAACGGGGCCGGGGAGTCAGGCACGGCGGCTATGCTGCGCGGTTACTTCCGGCTGGACGATGACATCCACGCCATCTACGCCGACATCAACCGGGACGAACGAGTGGCCTCCATGGTCGGCAAGTACCCCGGCCTGCGGATCCTGCGCACCGAGCCCTGGGAATGCCTGGTGGCCTTCATCTGCTCCGCCAACAACAACATCGCCCGCATCCACCAACTCATGGAGCGCATGTCGGACGAATTTGGCGACCCAGTTTCACTGAACGGCCAGACCCGCCACACCTTCCCCACACCCGCCGACCTGGCAGAGGCCGGAGAGGGGGAATTACGGAGGCTGGGACTGGGCTTCCGAGCGCCCTACGTTGACCTGGCGGCCAGATCGGTCCTGGCAGGGGAGTTGGACCTGCAAGACCTGGTGCGAATGCCGTACCGCGACGCCAAAGAAGCCCTGATGGGAATGAAGGGCATCGGCCCCAAGATCGCCGATTGCATCGCCGTCTTCTCTCTGGAAAAGCTGGAGGCGTTCCCCATCGACGTCTGGATCCGCCGGGCCTTGGCCGAGTGGTACTTCCCAGGCGAGAAAACGCCGTCCGACAAAGTCCTATTGGAGTGGGCCCAAGAGCATTTCGGCCGTTACGGCGGCTACGCCCAGCAGTACCTTTTCCACGGCCAGAGGCTCCGGACGAAAGACAGCCACTAAAACTTTACTGCCGCCAGTCCGCTACTCCTGCGTCAGGATCAGCTTGCCGAAGAAGCTGGTGGCTGCCATGGCTTCGTGGGCGACGGCGGCTTCGGCCAGGGGGAACGTTCGGTCCACCACCGGTTTTACCGCGCCACGGTTCAGCATCTCCACAATCTCGCGCATGTCCTCTTTGCTGCCCATGAACGTGCCGTAAATCTCTTTCTGCTGGCTGAATAGCAGGCCCAGATGCAGTTCGGTGCGCAGTCCGGTGGTCGCGCCGCAGATGCCGTACCGGCCGCCGGGCCTAAGGGATGCGAAGGCCGGAGCGAAGAAGTCCGCGCCCACGTGATCAACCACGCAGTCAACACCCGCGCCACCGGTGATCTCCCGCACGCGCTCTCTGATGTCTTCCTCTTTGTAGTTGATGACCACGTCGGCCCCCAGCGCGGTGGCCTTGGCCGCCTTCTCCGCGCTGCTGGTGGTGGCGATGACCTTGGCGCCGATGACGTCTTTGGCCATCTGGATGGCGGCGGTGCCGACCCCAGCCGAGGCCGACAGCACCAGGACCGTCTGCCAGGGCTTGAGTTGCATCCTTCGGGCCAACATGTTCCAGACCGGCAGGTAGGTGGTGGGCGCGGCGGCGGCCTGCTCGAATGAAACACTGTCAACCAGTTTGTGGGCGTTGATCCCCGGTATGGAGATGTATTCGGCGTAACTGCCGTCGATGGCGCTCCCGAGGAACCGGGCGGCCTGGCATTGGTCGTCCTGGCCGGCCAGACACTGGGCGCATTGCATGCAGGTCAGCTTGGGATTCACCACCACCCGGTCGCCGGGCTTGTGCCCGGCCACGCCCTCACCTACCTCGACGATCTCACCGGCGCAATCGCCGCCCAGGATCAACGGCGGTGGAAACTCCCGGTTAAGGCCTCGGCCCCCCTCTCTGGTGTAGAGGTCCAGCCGGTTGAGGGCGGTGGCCTTGATCTTGATCTTGACTTCGCCCGCTTGCACCTGGGGCTCCGGGCGGTCGCCGTAGGTCAGGGCCTCGGGGCCGCCGTGGGCTTCGATATACACTGCTTTCATGGCAACTTTCCTTACGGGGGTAAAATTCCTAACGGGGCAAAGTTCCTTACGGGATATCAGCTAACGGCTGTCAGCTCTCGGCTTTTCATTCGGTCGATAAAAGGGCTGGTTGCCAGTTAGGGGCGGCGTCCGTAGTAACAGTCGTCGCAGAGAAAAACGATGGCCAGGGCGTCCTCGTGGCTACCGATGCGGCCGCATTGGGGCACGTCGCTATCCTGGCTCCACGGCTGGTGGAATTTGCCGCCGCACATCTGGCAGGAAGTCTCTTGAATGCCGTCCAATGCCTGTTCACAGATAACGCAGGATTCCAATTCGCTGTCGGGGATCTCCAGATTCTCGGGAGTGCCGGTCTGTTCTGCCATTTTCTCGAGTTCAACTCCCTCGTGAGATGATCTGTTTCACCAGGTCCCGCTCTGCCTCTACGGTGGCGGCGAGGCCGTCCTGCTTGGCCGCGGCCAACTCCCGCAGCGCCTCACCCAGTCCAGGACCTCTAGGCACGCCCATCGCCAGCAGGTCGCCGCCGGTCAACTCCGGCGTGATCTGCATCCATTCCGCCAGGTACTTCTCCAGTTGGCCGACAACCTGAGGGTCGGGCCAGAACCGGGTCATCGCCGTGATAACGTGGAGATCCATCCCGTTCAGCAGCCGGCAGACGGTCGATGGCTGGACCGGATGACCGGCGGGTGACGGGGTGATTTCCGCCAATATTCCTCTAACTGCAATGGTATCACGGACCACCCGCGCCCAGGGACCGGGCAGGTTCAAACGCCGGCTGGCCGAGTCGCCGTCGGCTGGGGATAATGACGCGGCCAGCGCGGCCAGATGATTGGCTGGTTCCGATGCCACGCCGGACTCTTCCGCCAAACGCATCAGGTGTTGGCCGTCCGAAAGCGCCGGGTGGATGGCTGGAAGCACGCCCAAATCGATGGCTTGCAGCAGCATGCCGGCGGCCCGGTCTTCTTCGAATATCCTTTGCAGTTCCTGCCGCCAACGGTCTCCGGTAACCGCGGACACATGACCGCCGGCCAAAGCCCCCTTCAACTCCGCCGCCGTGCTTTCGGCGAGCTCAAACCCCAATCTCTGCTGATACCGCACGGCGCGGAGCATCCGAGTCGGATCGTCGGTGAAGCTGCCCGGATGGAGGGTACGGATGGTCTGGTCCTCCAGGTCACGCACGCCGCCGTGGAAGTCGATGACCAGGGGTTCGTCTACCGACAGGGGCAGCGCCATGGCGTTGATGGAGAAATCCCGCCGCGCCAGATCGGCTTCGAGGCTGCTGGGCGAGACCTCCGGAAGTGAGCCGGGAAAGGGATACGCCTCTTTCCGAGCGGTCACGATATCCACCCGGTCGCCCTGGACCTCCACGGTGGCGGTGCCGAAGCGCGGGTGCACGGTCAAGAAGCCGCCCAGTTCATTGGCTAGTTCACCGGCCAGCGCGGGTGCGGCGCCCTCCAGGACGAAGTCCAGGTCTTTCACGGGAACGTGCAGCAACGCGTCCCGCACCGGACCGCCCACCAGGTAGACCGGCAGTCCCTCGGCCACGGCACGCCGGCGCAGGGATTCGAGCACGGCCAACATTCCGCCGCTGACACTGCCCGCGATCCCGTCGAGTGAGATGCGTTTCGAGGAAGAATCAGGCGTAATATGCCTCCTGTAAGGGGAGAAACCCGGAGTCCGAATCATATCATGCGGCCATGGATTTACCGTGCCTGACGCCGCATCGGTTCATCCGCCAAAACGCCGACCGAAAACGTCAATATCCAGACCTTGTTGCTTTGACAACCATCAGGCTGGTGGCTACAATCCAATCGTGCGCATAGACGAAGGTGCGCGCTGCCCGGCCGTGCGGGTCCGTGCGCGAGCCAGAGTCCTTTGGGAGGTAGCAAGATGGCCGAAGCCGAATTCACAACTTTCTACGATTTCCGTTGACCCTTCGTGTACAACGCAGCCGTGTGGCTGTCGAAAGTCGAAAAGGATACGGGGAAGGAGATTGCCGTTGACTGGAAACCCTTCTCCCTAGCCCAGGTAAACAGCGACAAAGACTCGGACGTTAAACTTTGGGAACTGCCCGACGTCATAGCCGGGACCGACAAGACCTTCCTGGCCCACATGTCGGGCCTCGCCGCCAAGCGCCAGGGCGAAGCGGCATTCAAGTCCTTCTTCATGACCCTGCTCCGGGCCCGACATGAAGACAAGAAAGACCTGCTGGACCCGGCCGTCATGGAAGAAGCCGCGATCGCAGCCGGACTGGACATGGCCCGCTTCCGCGAGGACCAGGCTGACCCCGACCTGCTGAAGGACATCGGCGAGTCCCATACCATTGCGGTGGAAGAGCACGGCGCGTTCGGCGTGCCGACCTTCGTCTTCGGCGAGGGCAAAGCCGCCTTCCTGAAGATGTTCATCCCACCGGATGAACAGGCCACCGAGATCTACGAAACGATGACCAAGGCGATGAGCCAGTTCGACCATGTCGGCGAGTTCAAGCGCCCTCAGCCACCGTGGCCTCATGGTGTCATCTAGAGACAACCATTTCGCATCCGGGGCCTCCGCCAAGGCGGCCTTAGAATCGGTCAAGGCGATTGAATCAGTGCTGGGGTTCCCGTTCCGGGACCCCAGCCTGATGCGTTTGGCCCTGGTGCACCCTTCCTACTGCAATGAGAACGGCCTCGACCCAATAGAGTCCTACGAACGGCTGGAGTTCCTCGGCGACGCCGTCCTGGAGCTATCGGTCTCCACCGAACTTTACCGCCGTTTTCCCGACGCCGACGAGGGTGAGCTAACCAAGATACGCTCGTCGTTGGTCCGCCGCGAAACGCTGGCCCAGATCGCCCGGCGCATCGGTCTGGGTGGCTGCTTGCTAGTGGGCAAGGGTGTGGAAAGCACCGGCGGACGCCAACAAGATTCGGTATTGGCAGCAGCATTCGAGGCTCTGATCGCCGCGGTCTACCTGGACCAGGGCAACGAGTTCACCCGCCAGATGGTCCTGCGGCTGTTCGATCTGGAACTTGACCAGGTGGAACAGGCGGGCGGCCCTCCCGAGAACCCAAAGTCCCTGCTGCAAGAATTGGTCCAAAGCCAGGGCTTGAACCCGCCCAAGTACCGGACCGTGGGCAGCGAAGGCCCCGACCACGGGCCGGTGTTCACCATCGAAGTCCTGGTCAACGACCAGGTTGTGGGCACCGGCAACGGCGGCAAGAAATCGGACGCCGAGAGCGCCGCGGCGCGGGCCGCTCTGGCCGCCCTCTCCGGCAACGTCTGATCCCACGGCCGATCCCACGGCAATTCAGCGACACCCATCCGGCAGATTCACTCCAGACCCAACCATCAGGACGATAGATGCTCAGATTCTTCAAACGCAACCGCCAACAGGACATTGAACACACCCAGGACGCGGTCAAGCCCAGCCGCGAGCGGTGGTTCGGGCGGATCTTGGGCGTGCTCCGGTCATCCAAATTGGACGACGCCCTTTGGGAAGAGCTTGAGGAGATACTGATCTCCTCGGACGTCGGCGTGGACACCGCATTGAGCATCATCGAAGACCTGAAGTCCACGGTGAAAGAGCGCAAGCTCGAGTCAGGCGACGAGGTTTTCCAGTCGCTGAAAGATACCCTGGTGGCCGGCATGTCGACCGAAAACGCAGAATCCGTCTGGATGGACGATAGTGAGGTCACTGGGCCTTATGTGATACTGATGGTGGGTGTGAACGGCGTGGGCAAGACCACCAGCATCGCCAAGCTGGCCCACCACTTCACCCAGGATGGCAAGAAGGTGGTATTGGGCGCGGCAGACACGTTCCGGGCCGCCGCCGCCGAGCAGTTGGAGATCCTGGGCAAGCAGATCGGCGTAGATGTTATCAGGCACGAGTCTGGCGCCGACCCCGGCGCGGTGGCCTACGACGCCTACCAGGCCGCCACCGCCCGGCAGGCCGACGTGCTGATCATCGACACCGCAGGCCGGCTGCACACCAAGTCCAACCTGATGGAGGAGCTGCGCAAGGTCCACCGGGTGCTGGCCCGGTTGGAGGCCAAAGCGCCCCACCAGGTGATACTTACGCTCGACGCCACCACCGGCTTAAACGGCCTGGCGCAGGCCAAGTCGTTCAAGGAAGCAGTAGATTGTACCGGAATCTTCCTGGCAAAATTGGACGGAACGGCGCGGGGCGGGATCGTGCTCGCCATCAACCGGGAGCTCAAGGTTCCGATCCTCTTCATCGGGACCGGCGAGAAGGTCTCGGACCTGGCCCCCTTCGACACTCGGGACTTTGTGGAATCGCTGCTGGCCCCTGTCTCCTGACCCCTTTCCGTCCCTCCGGCGCACTATTTGCTGACCACGGCCACTTGGCGGAAACATCTTGCTAGAGTCCCTAAGCTGGTACATCGCCGTGCAGGTACTGGGCCTCCTGGCCTTCCCGGCGGCGTTCGTGCTCTTCCGGCGGCTCCCCGACCGTGGGTTCACCCTGGCCAAACCCGCGGCCATGGTCTTCTTCTCCTACGTCCTCTGGGTCCTGGGCCTGTCCCATATCGCTCCCAACACCCAACTGACCATCACCCTGGTACTGGCGGTGTCCGCCCTCCCCAGCGCGTTCCTATTCCGCCGCAACTGGAGCGCCATCAAAGACTTTGCGCGCCACAACTGGCCCATGCTGGTTGCCGCTGAAATCCTTTTCTTAGGTTTCTTCCTGATGTGGCTGGGCATCGTCTCCGAAGTCCCGGCCATCAACCACACCGAGAAGCCCATGGACTTCGGGTTCATGAACGCGGTGTTGCAGAGCCGGTACTTCCCGCCCGAAGACCCCTGGCTCTCCGGGAACCCCATAAGCTACTACTACTTCGGCCATTTCATGATGGCCTTTCTGACCAAGTTGACCGGCGTGGCATCCAGCGTGGGCTACAACCTGGGCCTGTCTCTCGTGCCGGCGCTGGCGGCTGCCGGGGCCTTTGGTCTGGTGTACAACCTGGTGCGGCTGTCGGGAGGGAGTCTCAAGGCCGGGATCGTCTTCGGCGGCTTGGCCCCGGCGCTCATACTGCTGGCTGGAAACCTGGAAGGGGCCATGGAGTTCGTGAACCTCCAGGGCTGGGGCGGCAGCGGTTTTTGGGATTGGGTGGGCATCAAGGGCCTGACGGGGGCGGAAACGGGACCTGGCGTCTTCCCCGACAACCAGTGGTGGTGGTTCCGGGCCAGCCGGGTTATCGACACGCTCTCCGGCGGGCAGAGCTTGGACTACACCATCACCGAGTTCCCCATCTTCAGTTTCATCCTGGGCGACCTGCACCCGCACGTTACCAGCCTGCCGTTCGTGATACTGGGCCTGGGTCTGACCCTCAACCTATTCCTGTCCCCGGATAGACTGGGGCCGGCTTGGTTGAAGGACAACCCGGTTGAGTCGGCGGCCATCGCCCTGTTCATCGGATCACTGGCCTTCATCAACATCTGGGACCTGCCGGTCGTCGCCGCCGTCTTGGTCGCCGCGGCGCTGGTCAAGTCCTACGGTAACCACCCCGGAAGCATGGGCAAAGCAGCGCTGAGCGCCGCCGCCGTGGCCGCGCCCGTATTGCTCCTGGCCGTGGGCTTATTCCTGCCGTTCTACCGGGACTTTGATGCGCAGACCTCGGGCATCCTGCCGCTGCGCGAGGTCAATACCAGGCCCTTCTTGCTGTTCCTGGTCATGGGGCCTTTCATACTTCTGGCGGTCACGTTCCTCTTCCGCCAGGTCTCCGGCCTGAAACGGCCCTCCAACGACGATTCCCCGGCGGCGGTCCTGGTCATGATCGTGGCTTCGGTCCCGTTCCTGGTCTGGGCCGGGCTGGCATTCTTCATCACCTGGATCGACGACGGCGCGAAAGCGGCCTTCGGTGAAGTGGGAGGCCGGACGACACTGGCCGTCCCGGCGTTGGCCCTGGTGGCGTTGGCCGGTTTCAGCGCCATGCAGCGGACCAAGCTCAGCTTGGGACCGGCCACGGCCTTCTCGCTCTTGCTGGCGGCGATGGCCTTCTACCTCTTGGCCGGCGCGGAGTTATTCTACGTGGTTGACCAGTTCGGCGGCGGTTTCCGGCGTATGAACACCGTCTTCAAGACCTACTATCAGGCGTGGCTGCTGCTGGGCATCGTCGGGTCCTACGGCTTGTATTTCCTATGGTCGGTCAGGTCCCCGGTGCGGATGCCAGGCGCGCTGGGCGGGTATCTGCGCGCCGGACGCTACCTCTGGGCCGGAGCGGCTGCATTCCTGTTGGTGGCCTCTTTCTACTACCCGGTGGGTGCGGTCCTTGACCGCACCGGCGTCCTGCGCGAAGGGCACACGCTGGACGACAACACCCTGGACGGACTGGCCTTTCTGCCGCAGCCCGAGTACGCCGCGGTCCGGTGGCTGAGGGACGACGCTCCTTGGGGCCGAATCGTGGAGGCCGTGGGGGACGACTACACCGACGCCGCCCGCATATCCTCCAGCACCGGTCTCCCCACGGTCCTGGGCTGGAAGGGTCACGAATTGCAGTGGCGAAGTTCGCTGTCCTTCCAGGGCCGGGAGGACGACGTGAGGACCATCTTCAGCAGTGGCGATTCCCAAGAGGTGTCGCGGTTGCTGAACAACTACGATGTGCGATACGTTTACCTGGGCTCGCGGGAGCGTGCGGCCTACGGCGGCGAAAACCTGGCTGGGTTCGCCGATCCAAGTGGCTTCCTGAGAACCGCCTTCGAGCAAGACGGCGTAATAGTCTACGAGATGGTCCGATTCACGGTTAAAGATAGATGAACGGCGCGAGAAAACAATCTCCCGCTTCACTGACGTTGGTTCAACGGCTCTGGGCAGACCGCACCTTTGGCTGGCTGGAAGCCGGGTTCCTGGCCGTGGTGGCCGCGGCGCTGGTCATGCGGCTCTGGGAGTTGGGCGGCCGCACCGTCCATTACGACGAGGCGATCCACCTTCACTTCGCCTGGCGACTGGCGGAGAGCAGCGGCGCTTTCTTGGGCTGGCCCTGGGTGTTTGGCACCGACTATATCCACTCGCCCTGGATGCACGGCCCGTTCCAGATCGAATTAACCTCGCTGATATTCCGCATCTTTGGCGACACTGACTTCACCGCACGGCTGGGCTACGCCCTATTCGGAACGGCGTTGGTGGCCGTGCCCTACTTCTTCCGGGATTACATGGGCCGCGGCGGCGCGTTCCTGGCGGCGGTGATGCTGACCCTATCGCCCTCGCTCTTATATTTCAGCCGCTTCGGGCGCAACGACATCATCATGGCCTTCTTCGCGGCGTCGCTGCTGGTCCTGATGTGGCGCTATATGAACGAAGGACACCGCCGTTACCTTTACCTGGCTTCGGCCGTTCTGGCCGTCATGTTCGCCACCAAGGAGACCGCCTACCTGGTGGTCGCCGTGTTCGGACTGATGACTCTGCTATTGTCCGTAAGCGACTTTTTGCCGTGGGCGCTGGGCCGGGTCCGGCTGTCGCAGGTGGGCCCTCCCGCCGGGTTCTTCCTGCTGTTGACGACGCTGACCCTGCCCCAATGGTCTGCCGTCTCCGGGCTCTTCCAGGGATCACTTGGGCTGACGTTGGTCAACCCGGACCCGAGCACCGGCGCCAACGTGGCCAACGTAGACGGCACCCCGGGTCTGGTCGGGGCTCCGGCTTGGGAGGGAAGCACGCTGCTGCTGCCGGTGCAAGACCTCGCCATCGGCATCCACATCGCGGTGGTCGTGTTGGGTCTGGCCATACTGGCGTGGCTGGTCCGCAAAGGCCCGCTGTCGACCCCGAGACTCAGTTGTTTGGCCGGAGCGCCACTGGCCGTGACAGCCGGGGTGGCGCTGCTGCTCTACCGCCCGGTGGCCGACGCCGTGAACACGGGAGGCGTCCCGGCTTTTGACCTAACGTTGGCGGTCTTGCTTCTGGCGGGCGCGGTATTCACATTGGCCTATCACCGGTATCCGGTACAGAGAAGCGTATTGTTGCTGTCGGCGCCGGCGGCCGCAACAGCCCTTTATGCCGTTCTGTTCACCCCCGTGCTGGACCTTCAGGCGGTGGTCGACGGCATCTTGCCCAGCGAGGTCGCGATCGGGGCCGCCGCCAACGGGCTGCCCACCAACTATGTGGTGGCGTTGGGGATATTGCTTGGCACGATCTTGGTCTCCGTCGTCCTGGGCGTGTGCTGGCTGGGTGGGGCGTGGCTGGTCTGCGCTGCCATCTTCTATCTGATCTGGACCGCGCTCTATACGACGCTCTTCACCCAGTTCTCCGGCGTTTTTAGCGGCTCTTGGCAGGGCATGGGATACTGGGTGGCCCAGCAGGATGTGGCCCGGGGCAACCAGCCCTGGTATTACTACTTCGTGGGCCTCCCGATCTATGAGCTGCTGCCGTTGGTGTTCGGCATCGCCGCAGCGGTCTACTTCATCAAGAGGGGCGACGTCCTGGGCCTGGCCTTGACCATGTGGGCCGCCATCACCTTCCTGGCTTACACCGTGGCCAGCGAGAAGATGCCCTGGCTCCTGGTGAACATCACCCTGCCGCTGATCTTTCTGTCGGCCAAGTTCCTGGGTGAGTTGGCCGAGCCGGTCCGCTGGGACCTGGCCCTGCGCCGGGGAGCGGCTGCCTTGTTCTTCCTGGTTCCCTTGTCGGTCCTTGGCGGGCTGTTTGTCCTGTACGCCTATACCGGCGGCGCAGCGGACGGGTTGAACGCCCGGCATTGGGCCGTGCTGGCCGGTACAGCCGTGGTGATGGTCATAGCCGCCTACCTGGTCCGAGGGACTACGCCCGCCGGCGGTGGAGCTTTGGCGGCACTGGGCATTGCGGCCCTGCTGTTGGGGTTCGGGGCCTGGGGCGCGCTCCGGGCCAGTTACACCTTCGACGACTCCAAACGCGAGTTCCTGGTCTATGCTCAGGGCGGGTCCGATCTGATGGAAACGTTCAGACAGATGGACGACGCCGTGTTCTCGGCCGGCACTCCGGACGGTGACAGCCCTCCCTTGAACCTGACGCCCCGCCGGGCGGTGGAGGTTGATTATGACGTGTGGTATCCCTTCCAATGGTACGTGCGGAACGTCGAATCGAAGGGACAGCTTCGCTTCACCTGCTTCAAGGATGACAACGATGACGATTTCAACGCCGGCTGCAATTCCCTTAAGCAAGTGCCGGAAGAGGGCGCTTTCCGGCCCACCATGTTGATGCTTACGTCGGCCCATGCCAGCCGGAACGGAGCGGAGTTGCAAGACTACGAGAAGAGCGAAGCCCTGAACAGTCTGCTCTGGTTCCCCGAGACCTACCGCCGCCCGTCCGAGGCGCGCCCGGACGAGGAGTGGAAGGACGAATTCAAGAAAGACTTGGACTTCTTCAAAGACGTCGCAACCAGCAAAGGCGCTTGGCGCAACGCCTTAGCTTACTGGATATTCCGGGACCTGAAACAAGACTGGTTCACCGGCGACTACTACCTGTTCAACCTGAAACCGGACGAGCAGCGTTAAGGACCAGGGTCCGGGCCGGTGATTGGTTCGCGTTGGCGGCCCCAGTTATACTGAGACCAGCCCCCCGGCCGGTCTGGGCCGGAGTTCGGACAACCCTAAGTTTGGTTAAGAGGACCAGGCCAATTGATCACCAATAAGTGGCAGTTCTGGTTGGGCGGAAGCGTCAGCCTGGGCCTGCTGCTCATACTGCTCTACCAGGTGGACCTGGGAGAACTCAAGAACGCCCTTCGGGACGCCAACTACTGGCTGCTGGCGCCGTCCATCGCCGTCTATTTCGTCGCCGTGCTGTTCCGCGCGGCGCGCTGGCAATATCTGTTAAGGCCCATATGCGCCGTCCCCGTGGTGCGCCTCTATCCAGTGGTGGTCATCGGCTACATGGCCAACAACCTGCTGCCGGTCCGGCTGGGAGAGGTGGTGCGGTCCTACTACCTGGCCAAGCAGGAGAACTTGAACACCAGCTCGGCCCTGGCCACCATCGCCGTGGAACGGGTCTACGACGGCATCACCCTGCTGGCCTTCGCCGCGCTGGCCGGTCCTTGGTTGCTGCTGTTGGGAGAGTTCGACGGCGCAGCCGACGTCTCCCGCAGGACCGGCGTCATCTTTTCCGCCGCCATCATCGCGGCTTTTACCATCTTCCTGACGGTGTTCACCCTACTGGGCAGTTCAGCGTCCTTCGCCAACCGCCTGGAGGGCCTGCTGACGATCGTCCCGGCGGGACCCCGGCCCAAGTTAGTTGGCCTGTTCCGCACCTTTGTGGCCGGACTGGCTGTTTTGAACTCTCCTTCCAAGCACCTGGGCCTCTTCATCTACTCCCTCCCCGTCTGGCTGCTGGAAGCCTCCATGTACTTCATGCTGGCCTACTCCTTCGGCATCGACGAGTATTTCGGTTCGGTGGGCGTTCTGATATTGGTGGCATTGCTATTGACCGCCACCTCCAATCTGGCGACCTCCGTGCCCAGCGCCATCGGCGGCATCGGACCCTTCGAGATCGTGGCCCAGCAAACCCTGTTGGCTCTGGGGGTGGGGGCGTCGCTGGCCGTGGCCTACAGCGGATTCGTCCACCTGATTGCGCTATGGCTTCCAGTCAACATCGTAGGCCTGGCGCTGCTCTGGACCAAAAACCTATCACTGCGCGAGATGACCACCGGCCGCCGCCCCCAAACATCCCCTGGGCTGGCCGGTGAGTCCCCGGCTGAGGGCCGCTGATGCACGTCGGAATAATCGGCGGCGGCGTTGCCGGACTGGCCGCGGCCTACCAGTTGACCAAGACCGGGCATACCGCGGAGGTTTTCGAGCAGGCGCCGTTCCTGGGCGGTCAGGCATCGACCTTCGATGTCTTTGGCGGCCGGCTGGAGCGGGGCTACCACCACCTGTTCGTCAGCGACACCGACATCACCGATCTGATCCACGAGATCGGCCTGGGCGGCCAATTGGCCTGGTTGGAGTCCAGCGTTGGGTTCTACCTGAAAGACCAGGGCGGGACCGATTCCGGCGGCGCTGGCAAGATATGGGATTTCGCCACGCCGCTGGACCTGCTGCGGTTCAAGCCCATCTCCCTGCGGGACCGCCTCACCGTCGGCTTCTGGACCCTGATACTGCAGAAAACCCGGAATTACCGGAAGTTCGAGAACATCACGGCCAAGGACTGGCTGACCCGCCGCATGGGTCGGCGGGCCTATGAAGTCGTCTGGGAGCCGCTGCTCCGGGGCAAATTCGGGGCGTTCTACGACAAGATCAGCATGACCTGGATCTGGGGCAAGATAAACCTGCGCGTGGCCTCCCGAGGCAAGGGCGGGGGCCGGGAGCGGCTGGGCTACCCCATGGGCAGCTTCGGCGAGGTGATCGACGTCGTGGCGGACAAGATCGCCGGGCAGGGTGGTGTGGTGCATACCTCGGCCACGGTGAACCGGATCGTGGAGACGGGCGGACGGGCCACCACTCTCGAAGTGCAGCTTGCCGGTTCTGAGACCGAGCGTCGGGAATACGACGCGATCATCGCCACCACGCCGTCCTACGTGTTCACCAGGCTGGCGCCGGCCATGCCCAAGGAATACCAGGACAAGTTGGAGGGGATCGATTACCTGTCCGCCGTGCTGATGGTGCTGGTGTTGGACCGGCCTTTCACCAACAAATACTGGCTGAACATCGCCGATCCGGACATGCCCTTCGTGGCCCTGATTGAGCACACCAACCTGATTGACCCGAAGTTGTACGGCGGGAAGCACATCCTCTACATCAGCAATTACCCCAGCCGGGACAGCAGCCTATACAAGATGCCGGCCGATGAGTTGATGGACCTGTTCGTGCCGCACCTGCGGAAGATCAACCCGGACTTCGACCGGTCGTGGGTGATCGAACATCATCACCACCGGGTCGACGGCGCCCAGCCAATCGTGGGTGTCGGTTACGCGCAGGGGATACCCGATCACCGCACGCCGCTCAAGGGCCTCTATCTGGCCAACACCACCCAGATTTATCCCGAGGACCGGGGCACCAACTACTCGGTGCGCATGGGCAATCTGGTGGCCCGTATGGTGATGGACGACGCCGGAACGCCGTAGCCGGACGCCGGGCAGGAAGAGACAATATCGTCTAATCCGGACTCGGGGCGGTGTTGCAAATCCCCTGCCGTCTTGTACAATCTACCTGGCGCCGGTTCAAACCCGGTTTTACTGTGGCTGAACCCAGGCCAAACCCACGCTGAACACGGGCCCTCGCGAGGGCTTCCCAGAGGAGAATACCTTGGCCAACCAGATCGAACCCGAAGAGAAATCAGGCCAGACACGCCGCAGCTTCCTAGCCAAGATGGGCTTGGGCGCCGCTGCTTTGGCTGTCATCGGCGTACCGCTCGGCATGCTGGGCCGCTCCAAGAACGACGAGATCAAGACCACGTACCAGAGCTTCCCCGACGAGACATCCATCTTCCACCCCGCCTCCGACCCCACCAAAGACCCCCGCCGCAGCTAGGCTGTAGGCGAGGCATTTTCCGCCTAACAATGCCCTCTCACTTGTTTTCGAACAGAGAGCCATTCTGAGGAGAGAAGCTGCGAGGCATCTCGTAACTCCAAGACCGGCCAATGCGAACAATGAGACTCTTCCAATCTTCATCGGAACGATTCTGGAGGACTCGGGACAACACGAGGGAGGTCTGACAAGTTGATATTCGGCAGATTCTTCCTCGCTTCACTCGTCAGAATGACCGTTTTGGGACAAGGCTGGCACTAGATCGTATGCCACGGCCTAACACCATTTAGCCTGGCGTCTCTTCCTCCACAACTCAGCCCCCGCCGCAGCGGGATGGACCGGTCGAGGATGCGGTTAGCGGCGGCCGAACTCCCGCTCCATGTGCAGCGAACTGAAATGCACCATGGTGGGCCGGCCGTGGGGGCAGGTATGGGGGTTGGGCGTGGCTTCCAGTTGCTCCAGCAGCGCCGTCATCTCCTGCTCCGTTAGAGACTTCCCCGCCCTGATCGCCCCGTGACAGGCGATCGACGCCGCAGTCACATCTTCTTTCTGCCGCACCAAGCCCTCGAAGGCCGTCATGTCCAACACGTCTAGCAGCGCTTTGGCCGGGTCGCCCTCGCCAAAGATGGCCGGCACCGCCCGGAGCAGATAGCTGCCGTCGCCGAAGGGCTCCAACTGGAAGCCGTAACTTTCCAGCGACTCCCGGTTGCTCCGCAGCGTTTCACCCTGGGCCGGCGACAGTTCCACGGGCACCGGCGCCAGCAGAGGTTGTGATTGGGCCGCCTGCTCCGACATCTTCTGGGAGATGCGGTCGAACAGCACCCTTTCGTGGGCGGCATGCTGGTCCACCAAGAACATGCCCTCCGGACTCTCCGCCACGATGTAGGTGAGCTTGAGTTGGCCGACAACTTTTAGTGGCGGCGCGGACCGCTGGGTGGCGGCCGCGTCGGGTGGCGCTCCTCCTGGATATTCTGGGCTGGCCGGTCCGGGCGCGCCGCCGCTGTTCCGCGTGCCGCCAAAGGCGCTCCTGGGGAAGAAGGACGACGGGATTGCCGAGGCGTACTCTATCTCCGAGTTGGGGGATGCCAGGAACGGGACCGGGGAATCGGCCACCAAAACCGCCCTCACGGCCCGCTGCACCGTGGAGAACACCCGGTTCTCCTCCCTGAAACGCACCTCTTTCTTGGAAGGGTGGGCGTTAACGTCCACTTCTTCGTAGGGCATGCTGATGTTCAGCGCCGACAACGGGTAGCGTTTCACCTGGAGCAGGCCCATGTAGGCTTCTTCCACCGCATAAGACAGCATGCGGCTCTGCACCCAACGCCGATTGACGAAGAAGGTCATATAAGAACGGTTCGCGCGGGTCAGGCTGGGCGCGCCGGCGAAACCGTCCACCTGGTAGCCGCTATCCGGGTCTTCGCCGTGGACCTCAAGCATGCCCGTGGCCGCCTGGGGTCCGTAAACCGCCAGGAGCGCCTCCCTGGGCACGCCGTTGCCGGGACTGGTGAATGACGTCTTGCCGTCGACGATCAACTGGAAGCGCACCGCCGGAAAGGCCAGGGCGTACCGGCTGACCAGTTCTTGGATCCGTGAGGTTTCCGCCGAGGATGACCGCAGGAATTTGCGCCGGGCGGGCAGGTTTCCAAAAAGGTCCAGCACCTCAACGGCAGTCCCCGGAGGACAACCGTGCGCGCCGGACGACTGCGGCTCGCCCCAGAGGAGTTCCAACCGGAAGCCGCCCGGTTCCAAGGGCTGCCGGGTGGTTATGGCGGTGCGGGAGACGGCGGCTATGCTGGGAAGGGCCTCACCACGGAAGCCCATCGTTGCGATAGCGTCCAGCTGCTCCTGACTGGCGATCTTGCTGGTGGCGTGACGCTGGAAGGCGATGGCAACTTCTTGAGGAGGGATGCCATGGCCGTCGTCGATGACCTTGATCTGCTCCACGCCGCCGGCCTTAATCTCCACGGTGATATGGCTGGCGCCGGCGTCGATCGAGTTCTCAACCAGTTCTTTGACCACCGACGCGGGACGTTCGACCACCTCACCGGCCGCGATCTTGGCGGCCAGATCCGGAGCAAGAACTCTAATGGGCATGGTGCAGGCCTAACCCGGCGTTGGTTGGGTATCCAGGCAGCCGGGCGCTTAAAAGAGGGGTACGACTGTCCCTTTCTTGCGGTATTGCTTGTCTTCCGATGAACCCATGGCGGCGAAGTCGCAAACGATACGGTAGATGCGCTGCATCTCCTTGTCCACCGACCGTTTGAAGAAGTAGGGAGGGACCCAAACGCCGCCGAACGCCGCGACCACTTCCGGATAGTCGTCGATGACAAAGTCGGGCTCGAACGGCACGCCCAGCTCTTCCAACCGCTCGTGAAAATGGTGGGTCGGTTTCTCGTAGACGCCGCTCACGAATTCGTTCAATTCGAATTTGTTGATAACTTCCCACCGCTCACCCATCCCGGACCAGATATAGATCTTGTGATTTTCGTCCAGCAGTGCCTGGAAAGTTTCCTTGGTGTCTGGCCTCAGGCTGTTGTCCAACCCAAGGATGGTGTAGTCCACGTCGAAGAAGATATTCATAGCCGGATATCGGGCTCTCTTTAGTTAGATTTTCGTTAGGCTCATCTTGAAGGTAGGTTATTACGGTTGCAGATTATAGCCCAGCCGCCGGGCAGATACTATGAAATTCCGTCGGCTGGAAAACCAATTTATGTCAACTTATCGTTCTTTCTTATCGTTCTTTCCTATCGTTCTTTCGCCGCCCGGTTAGCCAGCCTCGGCTATGGCTTCCGCGACTGCGGCGTTGCCACTGCCAACGATCAGTTTACCGCCGACCTTGATCAGGGGACGGCGCACCAACTTTGGTTCTTGCAACATCAGTTTAACCATATCATCATCCGAAAGTTCCGTGTCGGCCATGCCAATCTTCTTCAAACTTGGACTGCGCCGGGCGAAGATGTTCTCCGTGCCACCGATGGCGGCCAACTCCCTGATCTCAACCTCGCTAAACGTGTCCTTGAAGAAGTCCCTATCCGTAACCTCCAGTCCTTCCTGTAAGAGCAACTCTCTCACTTTCCGGCAGGACGATCAACGGGGCCACCAGTAGAATTCGACGGTCTGGCTCAAAATGACCTCCGGGTACCGGGGATGACCATCATTCTTGGATGGAACTGACTTTTAAAATCCCCGGCGTATTCTATACCCGTGGCTGGCCTGAGGAAAGGGGTGGCCCAGATTGCAGCCCCGGCACAGGCTGGAATAAGGGTCGGCCCAAAGGATCAGCCACCCTCCGAAGCCTGCTTCTGAAGTTCGTAGAGCTTGTTGATAGCCTCCAGCGGCGTGAGGTTGGGGATGTCCAGTTCTTTAAGCAGCGTTTGCAGCTTGTCGCCGCCGCCGAAGAAGGCCATTTGCTGTGCCGGCTGTCCGTTGGTCCGGGCACTCTTCTTGTTCCTCGCCGCGCTGCCGGCGCTCTCGGTTTCCAGTTCCGCCAGCACCTCCCAGGCCCGGTTGACCACTCCCTGCGGCAGGCCGGCCAGTTGGGCCACGTGCACGCCGTAGCTCTTGTCCGCGCCGCCCGGCACGATCTTGTGCAGGAAGACCACGTTGTTGCCCTCCTCGGTCACCGCCACGCTGTGGTTGCGGACGCCGGGGAGAGTCGACGCCAGCTTCGTCAGTTCGTGGTAGTGGGTGGCGAACAGGGTCTTGCAGCCCAGCCGGGGGTCATTGTGGATATGCTCGATCACCGAGCGGGCGATGGACAACCCGTCGTAGGTGCTGGTGCCGCGGCCGATCTCATCCAGTATCACCAGCGACCGCGGCGTGGCCTGGTTCAAGATGGCCGCGGTCTCAACCATCTCGACCATGAAAGTGGACTGCCCGGTGGCCAGGTCGTCCTGCAAGCCGACCCTGGTGAAGATGCGGTCCACCAACCCGATGGTGGCTTCTGACGCCGGCACAAAGCTGCCGATCTGGGCCATCAGCGTGATGATGGCCACCTGGCGGATGTAGGTCGACTTGCCGGCCATGTTAGGCCCCGTGATAACCATCACCCTGGCGCCTTCATTGGAAAGGTCGATGTCGTTGGGCACGTAGCCCCCGGCGTCCAGCACCCGCTCGACCACCGGATGGCGGCCGTTGGTGACGGTGATGGCGTCTCCCAGGTTGAGCTTTGGCCGCACGTAGCCGCTCTCCACCGCGGCGTCGGCCAGCCCGGCGAACACGTCGACCCTGGCGATGGCGGCGGCGGCCCGCGAGATTACGGCGGCGTACTCGGCCAGTTGGGCGCACACCCGGTGGTATACCGCCCGCTCGGCCTCCTCCAGCCGCTCCCGGGCGTTCAGCACCAGCGCTTCGTACTCCTTCAGTTCGGGCACGATGTAACGTTCGGCGTTGGTCAGCGTCTGCCGGCGGATGTAGTCGTCCGGCACCTTGTCTACGTTGACCTTGCTGACCTCGATGTAATAGCCGAAGACCTGGTTATAGCCCACCTTAAGGCCCTTGATGTCGGTGCGCTCCCGTTCCCGCTGCTCCAGTCCGGCGATGAACTGGCGGGCGTTGGTTGAAGCGCTCTTGAGGTCGTCCATCTCCGGCGCAAAGCCCGGTCTGATCACGTTGCCGTCGCCCACGGCGCCCACCGGGTCCGGCGCGATGGATTCTTCAATGAGCGAGCAGACGTCTGGGAGCGGGG